>DATKLD010000081.1:0-18873 GCA_035542595.1 Terriglobales bacterium | reverse complement strand
CTCGCGGCTGCCGGCGATGTCGCCTGGCATTACCAGATGTCGCAGAAGCACGCCACGCAGCCCCAATCCATTCTCATCCACTGTCAGCGGTCCGACCTGGCGGTGCATTTCCTTGATGGCGCGGCGAGCCGTCTCCGGATAGTCGGGCGCGCGGAGATAGCGGCGCGCCATCTCCGGGTCCCAGAACTTGAAGTCCGGCATGTAGATGTCAACCAGGCCGTCCATCAGCTCCAGCGAGTCTAGCGAATCATAGGCGCCGGTGTTGTACACCAGCGGCAGCCGCAGTCCCCCCTCGACCGCGATCAGCAGTGCTTCCAGAATCTGCGGCACCACATGCTCGGGGGTCACGAAGTTGATGTTGTGGCAGCCGCGCTCCTGCAATTCGAGCATCATGGCCGCCAGTCGCCGGGGAGGCGTGATCTCGCCCTCCACCAGCCAGCTCACCTCAAAGTTCTGGCAGAAGACGCAGCGCAGATTGCAGCCGCTGAAGAAGATGGTCCCCGAGCCGCGCGTGCCGCGCAGGCAATCTTCCTCGCCGAAGTGGGCGAAATGGCTGCTGACGCGCGCGTAGCGCCCGGAGCGGCAAACGGCGAATTTGTCGGCCAGGCGGTTGACATGGCAATCACGGGGACAGAGCGCGCAGTCGCCGAGCTTGCTGAGGCCGCGTTCGACGCGCCTCGCGAGCTCACCCGATTCCCACAGATTCAGGTAAGAAGGCCGGACGCCGGCACGAGTTTGAACGGCGCTTCCCATAGGCTTGCCTGGAGCGGCGCGCAGGCCGCTTCCGTGCCACCACGACCGAATCAATAATAAATCTTGTTCGGTTTTTGCTGCCAGACGCGGAAGGCAGCCAGGGCTTCGTCGCGCAGTATCTGCGCCATGGGGATGCTGCGAGCGGAGCGCGGCGACTGCAGCTCGCGATAGATGCGGGCGTCATCGAAGCCGATAGCGGCCGCATCCTCCGCCGTGTTGGCGTAGTAGAGCCTGTCCGGCCGCGCCCAATAGATCAGCCCCAGGCACATGGGACAGGGTTCGCAAGTGGCGTAGATCTCGCATCCTGCCAGTTGGAAATGCTGCAACTTGCCGCAGGCAGCCCGCACCGCCAGCATCTCGGCGTGCGCGCTGGGGTCGTTCGTGGAGGTGACCTGGTTCGTGCCTTCCGCCAGGATCTCGTCGCCACGCACAACCACGGCAGCGAACGGACCTCCGCGACCCGCCTTCACATTCTCCAGCGACAGCGCGATGGCCCGGCGCATGAATCGTTCCTGCACAGTCACCCCTTGGAATGCGGAAGCCAGGCAGATCCCAGCTCCGCTGCGCGCGGCTCAATCCAACCTACGATACAGGCTAAACGCGGGATTGTCAGGATCGCAGCATTCGTTGACAGCACGGGAAGACTTGCAGTAACGTTTGGTGGCAAGAAGATTTTCTCCGCTCGTGCGGAGTCCTCCCCGGGTCATTCTTCACGACGACTCACGAAGGTCGGCCCATGTTCGAAAGAGGCCGGTTGGTGTTATTTTCGTAGACTTCCGTATGTCCCTGCAAAGGATCGGGCGGTACGACATCACGGCGGAGCTGGGCAAGGGCGCCATGGGCGTGGTGTACAAGGCCACCGACCCCAACATCGGGCGCACCGTTGCCCTCAAGACCACTCGCATCGACGCCCACGGTCTGGAGACGGATGAACTGCTGCGCCGCTTCAAGAACGAAGCGCGGTCGGCCGGCACGCTCAATCATCCCAACATCGTGACCATCTACGACGCTGGCGAGCAGGAAGGCATCTTCTACATCGCCATGGAGTACATCGAAGGCCACACCCTGCACGAGCTGCTCAGCCAGCATCGCTCACTGCCGGTGGAGAAGGTCATCGATATTGTGCGCCAGGTCTGCGCCGGCCTGGACTACGCGCACGCCCACGGCGTGATTCACCGCGATATCAAGCCCGCCAACATCATGCTGGCGGCCAACGGCGCGGTGAAGGTGATGGATTTCGGCATCGCTAAGAGCGGCGGCACCATGACCGCCACCGGCCAGGTGCTGGGCACGCCCAATTACATGTCGCCGGAGCAGGTGAAGGGAAAGCCCATCGACGGCCGCTCCGACCTGTTCGGCGTCGGCGTGCTCCTCTACGAAATGCTGACCGGCGAGAAGCCCTTCGACGGCCAGAACGTCACCACCATCATCTACAAGATCGTTTCCGAGAACCCCATCCCGCCGCGCGAGCTCGACGTCACTATCCACCCCGGGCTGAGCGCGGTGGTGACCAAGGCGCTGGCCAAAGTCCCGGATGAGCGCTATCAGACGGGCGCGGCCCTGGTTGCAGACCTGGAAAACTACAAATCGTTCGGATCGGACGCGGGCGCCACTCAGTTGATCCCCAAGGTCGGGGATAGCACTCTCGTGACATCCCCGGCTACCCAGGCCAGACCGCCCGCTCCCGCCACCGTGGCCACACCCGCAACGGCGGCCGTGCCTCTTACCCCGTCAGCGGCCGTGGCGCCGGTGCCACCTGCGCCCGTACCAGCAGCGCCAGCTACGGTGACGCCGCGTTCAGCCGCACCCGCCAAGCCACCCGTGCGAAAAGCTCCCGCGAAGGGAGTCAACGCGCGTGTGCTTGCAGGGATCGTCGTCGTGCTGGTGCTGATAGGGGCGGTCGTCGCCTGGCGGGTGCACCGCCGTCATCTGCAGCAAGCTCAGGAAACCGTCGCGACACCGCCTCCGGCGGTCGCCCAGGAACCCACACCGCCGCTGCCTCCCGCGGAAACGCCGGCTACTCCAGTCGCGAGCCCGCCGGGCGAGGTCCAGCCGGCACCTGCGGCGCCGGCTGCCGAACCACCACCGCCGCAGCAACCAGCACCGCGTACGGCGTCCAAGTCCAGGGCGAAGTCCGCGGCGACTCAGACAGCGGCGGTGCCTCAGCCACCGCCTTCGCCCGCGCCGGAAGCGGTCGCCACTGGCACTGTGCACGTCGCGTCGACCCCTCCCGGAGCCACCGTCGCCATCGACGGCAGCGGGTCCTTCGTCACGCCCTTTGATTCTCCGCCGCTGAAAGCCGGCGCGCATTCCTTCAGCATCTCGAAGGTTGGATATGCGGCGGCACAGCGCAGGCTCGACGTCCTCGCGGGTAAAGCCATGAATTTGGACGTGGCGCTGACGGCCTCCGGCGCCGTCCTGGAGTTGCAGAGCGATCCCGCCGGCGCAGCCATCCTGGTGGATGAAAAGCCCACGAACAAATTCACGCCGGCCAAGGTGGCGGTCCCGCAGGGTGAACATAAGGTCCGCTTGCGCATGGAGGGCTACAAGGACGAAAGTACGGTTGTGCAGCTGGCCGAAGGCCAGACCTTGAGCCTGTCGCCGAAGCTTGCTCCCGCCAAGGCCTCCAAGTTGAAGCGGCTGTTTGGCGGTGGTGGTTCCCCCGTGGATCTGGGAACGCTGGATGTGACCACGCACCCGGACGGCGCCCACGTCACCTTGAATAACGCCGCGGCGGCCCAGACGACGCCCACCAAGGTAAGCGTCAAGCCCGGCAAGTATGAACTCGCCATCATCCTTCCTGGCTACAAGACGGTTCACCGCTCGGTCGAGATCGAGAAGGGCAAGACGCTGGGAGTGGACGAAGTGCTGGAGAAGGAAAAGCCTTAGTCCGGGCCATGGCGAGACTCATCATCTCGGCGCCCGACGGCAAGCGTGGCATCCTGGAGCTGACCAAGCCGGTGATCACCGTTGGCCGCGGCAATGCCAACGACCTCGTGCTCAACGACCCCAGCGTCTCCCGCTTTCACGCCGTGGTGAAGCAGTCGCCGGAGGGGGCGGTGCTGATCGCCGACCGCGGCAGCACCAACGGCGTGATGGTGAATGGCGCGCGCATCACCGCCGAAGTCGAGCTGCACAAGGGCGACCGGGCGCGCATCGGGGCGTACGAGCTGGTGTTCGAGTCGGTGGACGATTCAGCGCTCGCGATCCGCCGCGCTGACATTCCTTCGGCCATCGAGAACGTGCTGCGCGGAGGCCCCGCCAGCCAGCCGGTGAAAATTTCCGAGACCGGAGCGACCCGCGAATCGCGCGCCGCTCTGGATAAGCTGGAGCGCGAGAACTTCCTGCTGCGCATGCTCTACGACGCCGGCAAGGCGCTGCACGCCAAGCTGTCCATCGACGACATTGCGGCCGAAGTGATGAGCCTGGCCTTTCGAGTCGAAGGCGTGGAGCGCGGCTTCATCATGCTCTTCGACGAAAAGGGCGAGGTCACCCGCCAGACGGAAGTGCGCTACCGCGTGGCTCCTGCCAAGGAGCAGCCCCAGATCATCCTCAGCCGCTCGGTGCTGGAACGCATGAAGACCGAGCTCCAGCCCATCCTCATTACCGACCTCACGGCCGACGAGCGTTTCCGCGCCAGCGAGAGCATGATGATCTCCGGTTTGCGCTCCGCCATCTGCGCTCCGCTGGTGGCGCGCGATCGCCTGGCCGGCGTCCTCTACGTCGACAACCTCAAAAGGACCGCGGCTTTCACCCAGGATGAGCTGGATGTGCTTACGGTGGTGGCGGCGCAGGCGGCCGCCGCCATCGACAGCGCCAAGACGCACGCCGAACTGGCCGAGCACGCCATGCAGCGCTCCGCCCTGGAGCGTTTTCTCTCTCCCGAAGTGGTGGAGATGATCGCGGCCCACCCGCATGAGGTGAAGCTGGGCGGTGTGAGCCAGAAGGTCACCATCCTGTTCGCCGATATCCGCAATTTCACGAGCCTCTCCGAGACCCTGCCGCCGGAGAAGATCGTCGAGATCCTGAACGAATACTTCACGCGCGTCACCGATGTCATCTTCGATTACGGAGGCACGCTTGATAAATATCTGGGCGATGGCGTCATGGCGGTGTTCGGAGCGCCTCTCTCCAAGGGCAATGACGCCGCCAGCGCGGTGCGCTCCGCCATTGCCATCCAGCGTCTGGTGAACGAGATGAACCGCGACGCTTCGGCGCGCGACTGGCCCTGCCTGGGGGTGGGGATCGGTGTGAATACCGGTATGGTGACCGCCGGCAACATCGGCTCGCCGCGGCGTATTGATTACACCGTGATCGGCGACCCGGTGAACGTGGCCTCACGCCTGATGACCAACGCCCGCGCAGGCCAGACGCTCATCTCCGAGGACACCGCCCGGGACCTCGGTCCCGCGCCGGAATTCCAGCTCACCCGCCTGGCGCCCCTGCAAGTGAAGGGTAAGAGTCAGCCTCTGTCGGTGTTTAGCGTGGATTCCGGACAGGAAACGGGTGAGATGCCCGCGTCGGCCGTGTAACGCGGTGGTCTCGCCTGCGACCCTTTGCGGCAGACCACCTGCTACCGCCCGGCGGGTGCTTTCTGCGCTTCTCCGAATTCGCGCGCGCGCCGCAGGCATTCCTCGGCTCCGGCCACATCACCCTGCGCGCGGCGGATTACCGCCAGGTGAAACAGGCTGCTGACTTCGCCTACCGCCTGATCCTCGCTGTATTCAAAGGCGCGTTCGGCGGCCTGCATCTCACCGCGCCGTTCGCGGATCACCCCGATATGGTAGTGCGCCATCAGGTATTCCGGCGTGAGGATGATCGACTCTTCGAACTGCTGGAGCGCTTCTTCCAGCTGTCCGGCGTGGAACAGCGCCAGGGCCAGCCGGTAGTGCGCGGCGTTGTAGTGCGGGTCTATCTCCAGGCAACGGCGGAAGCAGCGGATGGCCTCCAGCATGTTGCCACGATGGTACCAGGCCACGCCCAGGTCGTAGTGTGCCAGGATGAAACGTGGCGCTGCCGTGATGGCTTTCTGATAGAAGCGCGTTGCCACTTCCAGTACCCCTTCGTGGAAATACAGGCTGCCCAGCAGGTGGTTGGCCAGTATGTGGTCTGGCTCTGATTCCAGGATGCGCTCCAGTTCCTGGCGGGCTTCATCATTGCGGCCTTCGCCTTCACAGGTCATGGCCAGCAGTAAGCGCTGGTCGAGAAACGCGTCGCGCAGGAACATGCCGCATTCCGCGCAAAACTTGTGGCTGGAAGCGCACCTGGCGCCACACCTGGGACAACGCTCGACTGCCACCGCCTTCTCGTTGCTCATGGTATCCCCGCCTGCGGACACATCCGCAGCCTCCATTTCACGACGCCGCTCTACGACGCACAGTGACCGCGATCACAGCGGGCCGTGATTTCAGTCGCAGGCCGGGCTGCGGCCCATCCGTCACGCGCGTTTGTAAGCGCGGTCACAGACCCCTAGCGGCATCGGCCTATAGTGGAAATTGGAAGATTGGTGAACATTGCGGGACCCGAGCGATGACGGCTCTCGCGGGAGGGATGGCGATGTTCGAAGAAGAACTCAAGTTGCAAAGGGAATCCTCGTTTCTCATACCGCTGGTGCTGCTCCTGGTGCTGATCGGCGTCATTGTAGGCGCGATCGGCTACTGGATGCTGCCCGGCCGCAGTCTGTCGCAGGAACAGGCCGCCGGATTGGTCTCCGCGTACCTGAAGGGCGAGGGGCCCGCCACCGTCCACTTTCACGCGGGCGTGCTCGTGCCGAGTGTGGACGAGAAGATTCGCGATCCTCATTACCGCCTGCTGGAAAAGGCCAGCATCCTGAAATTAGGCCCGGGCAAACGCGACGCGGTGAGCGTTACCCTCGTGCCCGAGGGTGCGCGCAGGCTCGCCGTCATCCCCGGCGTGGTAAAGATCAGGAACTCGGATGGCAGCGACGGTTACACCGTTCCGCTGGCGGAACGTCAGTTGGTTGCCGTTTCCAAGGTCACCATGAGCGGCCGCGACACGGCCTATGTGCAGTTCACCTGGAAGTGGGCGCCGAATGAGCTGGGGGACGCCTTTGACGCCGCCGGGCCTTTGGTGAAGAGCTTCAACACCTGGGACCGCTCCACGCTCATTCAGAACTACGGCGTCGCGTTCTACCACGCGGAGCCTGCACAGGCGGCGCTGACCTTCGTGCGGGGAGACAGAGGCTGGAAGCTCGCGGCCGAGTAAGGGGGCTGGAAAAAGCTTAGAATCGTGGCCCGCGCGAGCAGGACTATAATTGAATTGGGTGCGAGGGACTCACATGCAAATCGATCTGAGTTCTCAAGAGCTTGCTTTGCTGGCGGAATTACTGCGCCGCGACTATCAGGAGCTGCGGGAAGAGATCTACAAGACTGAGGACACCCGGTTCAAGGCCGAACTTCACGACCAAGAGAAGTTGATGGAATTTTTGCTGAAGAGGCTTGAGCCCGCCGCAGTTGCCCAGTGCGCGTAGCGAGGTCGCAAATCTGGAAGGGGGGTCAGTCGTCCGCGGGCGATCCCATCGCCTGGAGGACGTGGCGGATTTGCACGACCTGTTCTTTGTCTTCGCCGTTCAGAAGCAGGAACTCGATGCCGTAATTGTACCCGTTGCGGTCCCGGACGGCGCCACGCACCCGCACCGGCTGTCCGTCGTAGGGAGGCGTGAACTCGACTTCCACGCGCTGCTCCAGCTTCAGCTCGACGCCGGCGAAGAGGGCCATCCCGCCTTCGTTCAGTTCCATGCCCCGGCCGCTGACGATTACGGTCTTGTCCGGCCTCTGGACTACCAGGCGGACGGGCACGTTGATGCGGTAGCGCGGCCAACGCCGTATCTTGGCGTACCCCGGCTGCGGCAGAACGACTTCCGTGGCCATGCCTTTCACCTCACCGCCGATAGTAATTTCGGACCTTGTGGACGCTCAAATTACTTTAGGTCCGGTTACAGACGTACCGGTGAACCGGCTCAAGTTTTTTTGCCAGCGGCACCTGTGAGAGCACCTGATTTTGTGCGTCAGAGTTCGTATAATCAGTTCATGGCCAGAGGTTGGGAAAGCAAGTCTGTAGAATCACAGATTGAATCAGCCGAAACCAGCAACCAGGAATCCAGCCACCACGACACTCCGGACCCGGACCGCATGCGCCGCCATCAGGCGTTGCTCCTCTCGCGCAGTCGCGTGCTTCAGCAGTTGCAGGTCAGCCAGAATCCCCGGCATCGCGAGATGCTGAACCGGGCCCTCGCCGAGCTGGAATCCCAGTTGGCGCACTTCAATTGAGGGTTGCTCAGGACTTGCCGTCCTGGAGTGCGAAGTCAGGGCTCCTCGGCCTGAGACCGGCGATGACGGCCTCAAGTGCAGTGAGGTCGCCATGAATGTCAGAGACGATAGCTAGCCGCATGAGAAGGATTCTAATCGCCGCTGAGCAGGGGCGGCATCCGGTTGCGGACCCAGTTTGTGGCCTGTTCGTGCGCGTATGCGACTTGCAGCACAGCAAAGTCGGCGTGGCGCTTGCCGATAATCTGCATGCCCATCGGCAGCCCACCTGAGTTGAATCCTGCAGGCAGACCGAGAGTGGGGAATCCCAGCAGCGATCCCAGGATGACCACTTCCATCCAGCGGTGGTAGGTGTCCATGGCAACAGTGCCGATCGTCTTCGGCCAATGGACGCCGGCATCAAACGGGAACACCTGCGCGCTGGGCAGCACGAGGTATTCGTAAGTTTCGAACTGCTTCAGAACTGCGCGATAGAGCTCAGAGCGGGCGACCGAAGCCTGGTACACCTGCTGCGCGCTCAGCTTCAGGCCCTCTTCGATCTCCCAGACCGCCTCCGGCTTCATCTGGGCGCGTTTCGCCGGGTCTTTGTAGAGCTCGCCCAGGTTGCCTGCAATCAGCCAATGCCGCAACGTGACCCAGCAGTTCCACACCTGCTCGGGCGGGAAGCCCAGCGCGGCTTCTTCCACCCTGCATCCGATATCTTCCAGCGTCTTGAGCGAAGCGCGGCAGAGTTCCAAAACGCCGGGCTCCGTGGGCAAATACCCGCCAAGATCGCCGAGCCAGGCTATTCGCGTGCCGCGGAAATCGCGTTCCAGGCTGCGGGTGAAAATGGCCGGGTCTTCGTCCGTCGAGAGAGGCATGCGCGCATCCGGTCCTGCCATCACCGAGAGCAACATGGCGAGGTCGGCTGTGCTGCGGGCCATCGGTCCTGCCACGGACAACTGCCCAAAGAACAGTTCGATTTCGGCCGAGGGTACGCGCCCAAAGGAAGGACGCAACGCCAGGACGTTGTTGTAGGCGGCAGGATTGCGCAGCGAGCCCATCATGTCGCTGCCATCTGCCAGCGGCAGCATGCGCAGGGCAAGTGCCGCGGCCGCGCCGCCGCTGCTGCCCCCGGCGGTCTTTGAGAGGTCGTAAGGATTGAGAGTCGTGCCGAAAATGGGATTGTACGTCTGCGATCCCATACCTAATTCCGACACGTTGGTCTTGCCAATGATGATGGCGCCGCTGTTCCTCATCCTTTCGACGAAGATGGCGTCTTCGCCGGCCACGATTTCAAGCAGCGGAGAGCCCCAGGTGGTACGGAGGCCGCGGGTTGGCGACAGGTCCTTCACCGCGTGCGGAAAGCCGTGCATCCAGCCGCGGCGCTGGCCGCGCGCCAGCTCCCGGTCGCGTACCTCCGCCTGGTTGAGCAGCTCATCGCGCGGCTGGAGTGAGACGATGGCGTTGACCTTGGGATTGAAGCGCTCGATCTGATCGAGGAATGCGGCCATCAGTTCGCGGCAGGACACCTGCTTCGCGGCGATGGCCTCGGACAGGCTGACCGCCTCCATCAGGACCAGGTCGGAAACCGAGCTCCGGGGCGCCGGCATTCGCTACGCGTTGATGCTTCTCCTCAAGAGGCGTCTTTCTTCTCGGACTTCTCGGGCGAATCGGGAGCAGGTTTTGGCGGCTCATCCTTCACCGCCGACTTAAAGCTACGGATGCCCTCTCCCAGGCTTTTGCCTAGTTCGCCCAGTTTCTTCGGACCAAACAGCAGGAGAGCGATCCCCAGGATAAGCAGGATCTCTGGCAGGCCAAGTTCACCCATAGCTGGACCCTCGATTCAAGGCAATCCTAGCAGAGATGGCGGGGCCAGCAGGTCATTTCTCGCTTGGAAGCCCTGCGCCCGTGGGAAGCTACGCGCCCATCCCGGGGGTGACTTTCGGTCCAGCGCAGGGTGATGGGCATCACTGATTCCTGGTCGCGACAGTCATAAGCTGAAAGGCAGGCGGAAGCGGTGATCCCGCCGTTGAGCACCCGCATGGCGCCGTGACGACGGTCGGCGAAAGGAGGTCCGCTATGAAGCGGAGATTCATTCTCGCCGTGGGTGTTGTTGCTTGGGCGGCGGTCAGTCTGGTATGGGCGCAAGCCCCGGCTAATGCTCCCAAGTATGACATCGCAAATGAGGTGACCATCAAGGGCGTTGTAGAGGAGGTGAAGGACTTCCAGTGCCCGGTCAGCGGTGGCATGGGCGCGCATCTGGTCGTCAAGACGGACAAGGGCCTGGTCACCGTTCATCTGGCTTTGAGCAAGTTCCTGAACGAGTACGGATTCAATTTCGCCAAGGGTGATGAGCTTATAATCACCGGCGTCAAAGCCAAGGTCGGCGACGACGAAAACGCTATCCTGGCGCGCAAGATCGAACGCGGCAACCAGACCCTTACCTTCCGCGACAAGCAGGGCAAGCCGCTCTGGTAGGACGAGGAGTAGCGCCGCCGTCTCCCAACCCAGAACGCCAAGAACGGGCGTTCCGGGGACCCCGGTTCCCGGCGGCTGTCGTGCGGACGTCTCCCCCGCACTAAGTGCAGAATGTCTTGGATTGCAGCCTGCCGTATTTGAACCTGCGCCTTGCGTGCGATAGCATCGCCTCGGATGCGATCCTCCCTGCGTGCACTCCCCCGCCGCCCGGTTTTTCTTCTGGCTGTAGTCGCGTTCCTCGTCGCAATCGTTGTCCAGTCGGGCGAGCTCGGTTCCAGTGATACCACGCACCGGCTGCAGGCCGCCCATTCCTTCTGGACCTCCGAGCCCGCGGTCTTCCCCAGCGAGTATCCGGAATTTGGAGTGCACGGCCGCGACGGCAAGCTCTATGGATGGTACGGCATCGGCCAATCCCTGCTGATGTTCCCCTTCGACGTGATCGGGACGTACCTGGCGCGGCTGCCGGTCCTGTCCGGTTATCAGGACGATCCCAGTATTCGCGTCATTTTTGTCTCCTTCTGCACCAACATCCTGTTGTCGGTCTTGACCGCCCTGGTGTGCTTTCGCCTGCTGCGTTTGTTCGAATTCACCGTGAACGAGGCAATGGCTGGCGTCCTGGCGCTTATGTTCTGCACCACGCACCTGCATTACACCCAGAACATGATGGAGAACAACTACATCATGCTGCTGACGCTCACCGGCCTCGCCTTCCAGTACGACTGGCTGCGGAGCGGGAGCAGGCGTGCATTACTCATCGGCTCCGCCGCCCTGGGCCTGAATCTTCTGACCCGCTTGACCACGGGCCTGGACCTGATTGCGGTCGGAATTTTTCTGCTGCTGGTCTCGTGGTTCACGGGCGTACGAAGAAGGGCCTTGCTCGACAGCGCTGTCTCATATGTGAAAATCGCCGCACCGGTGTATGCCGTCTTCTTTCTCCTCGACCGCGGCTACCAGTTCTATCGTTTCGGCTCCTTCTTCAACACGTACCTCGGCGTTTTCGCGCACGAGCGCAAGATGCTCGACCCCAGCCTGCCGGCGAGCTACCCGTTCGAGACACCGTTCCGTGCGGGCTTCTTTGGCCCCCTTTTTCAGCCGGAGAAGTCCATCTTTCTGTTCGACCCGCTTCTCATTCTGACGGCCATCGTGACCGTCGTTCTCTGGAAGCGGCTTCAGCCCGAGATCAAGGCCTGCGTCGGGGCCTTTGCCCTTCTGCTGCTCGGCTCGATCAGCTTCTATGCGCGCTATACCGTGTGGAGCGGTGACTTCGCCTGGGGCGATCGCTATGTTTCCACCGCCGCAGAACTGGTGGCTTTTATCTCCGTACCGCTCCTGATGCGTTACCGCGCGCAACTGGGCCGCTTCGTACGGACGCTCGGGATCGGGCTTGTGATCGCCAGCGCTGTCATCCAGGTCGCATCACTGGCATTCTGGTTACCTCTTGAGATCTATCAGATGGAAACCCTCGGCCACCCCACGTTCGTCGTCGCACTGCGCTTCAGGAACATCGCTGCCTTTGCCTTGGGAAAGATGGAGGCGTGGGGCCTTACTAATTCCGCGATGAAGTGGGATGAGTGGGACTACGTCCACATAACGACCTGGAATTTCCTGCCCTTCGTCCTCAAGCGAGTAGGCGCGGCGCCGCCGTGGGTGGTGGAGACCGCGACGGTTCTGTGGGTCGCCGGAGTCGTCACTCTGCTCGGTCTGTTGGTGAGCATTTACCGGAAGGCGATGAGAGGAGACTTTGAGATCGAAGGTGACTCGGCCAGCGCCTAGTCGCCGGCCGCGTTCGCCGCGGCGACTGTGCGTCCGGTTTTGCCCAGGATCTTCGGCGCCGCCCACACCGCCACGCGATACCCCAGCAGCACACCAAGCACGATGGCGTACTCGATCGGCCGGTGGATGTCTTTTTTCATCGCCCAGGTGAAGTGCACGACGGCCGCCGTCGCGCTCACGTAGATCAAGCGGTGCAGCCACTGCCAGCGCCGTCCACCCAGGCGTTGGATCATCCTGCGCGTTGAGGTCACGGCCAGCGGCGCCAGCAGCACGAACGCCGTGAAACCCATAGTTATGAACGGACGCTTGTAGACGTCCTTGGCCATGCTGTGAACGTCAAATCCCTGGTCGAGCCAGATATAAGTGAGAAAGTGTAGGCAGGCGTAGAAATAGGCGAACAGTCCGAGCATGCGGCGAAACTGAATCAGCCAGAGCTGGTGAGTCAGCTTCCGCAGTGGAGTGATGGCGAGCGTTACCAGCAGAAAAATCAGTGTCCAATCGCCGGTGGAGTGGGTGATGGCCTCGATGGGATTGGCGCCGAGCTTCACCGTCGCGGCCTTCCAGGTCAAATTCGCCAGCGGTACCAGGCAGGCCGGGAAGACCACGAGTTTGAGCCAGTCGACGCGGGTCATCTAGAAGTATTTTCGCAGGTCCATGCCGGCATAGAGATGGGCCACCTGGTCACCGTAGCCGTTGAACGGCCGCGTGAGGATTTTTCGGACGGAGGCGAAGAAACCGCTGCCATCGATGCGTCGCTCCATCTTCTGGCTCCAGCGCGGATGGTCCACGTCCGGGTTTACGTTCGAATAGAACCGGTACTCGTCGGGCGCGGCCTGGTTCCAGGTGTTGATGGGTTGCTGCTCCACCAGCCGTATCTTCACGATCGACTTGGCGCTCTTGAAGCCATACTTCCACGGCACCACAATGCGCACCGGCGCGCCATCCTGGTTCGGCAACGCCTCACCGTACAGGCCTACGCACAGGATGGCCAGCGGGTGCATGGCCTCGTCCATCCGCAAGCCTTCGATGTAGGGCCAGTCGAGAATGCGCGACCTCTGTCCCGGCATCTGTTTGGGATCGAGGAGGGTGGTGAACTCGACGTACTTCGCTTTCCCCAGCGGCTCGACCTGTTTGACCAGCGCGCTCAGCGGATATCCGACCCACGGAATCACCATCGACCAACCCTCCACGCAGCGGTGGCGGTAGACGCGATCTTCGAGCGGCGCCAGCTTCAGGATGTCGTCGATGTCGAAGGTGCGCGGCTTCTGCACCAGTCCCTCCACTCTCACCTGCCACGGGCGCGTGCGAAAGTCCTTGGCCAGTTGCGCCGGCCCGTCCTTATCGGTGGAGAACTCGTAGAAGTTGTTGTAGGTGGTTACGTCCTTGTATGGCGTGAGCTTCTCATCGGTCCCGAACGGGCCTTTGACCGTGTTCAGCTTCGTGCCTGCCTGCGCCACCCGGGTGGGAGATGCAATTTCCAGCAGCCGGCGTCCGACCAGCAGCGAACCACCGACCGCAGCCGCTCCGGCTATAAATGCCCGCCGGCTGAAGTAGGCCCGCTTGGGCGTGATCTCGGATGAGGCTACATCGGCAGGCTTCTTGATCAGCATGTTTCCCCCACATCCCCAGTACGTATTTCGGCGTGATGCGGATTGCACCCAGTCATTACAGACGCCGAGAACGCCAAAAAGTTTCGCGCTGGGACGCCCCGGAAGTTGCGCCGTGGGTCCGTCGCATCAGCGGGCGCAACCAACTGGTAGGGCGCGTGCTGGAAGTGCGCACCAGCGGCCTGATGGCCCAGGTGAAGACTCCTATCGGGGGGAGTGCCCGCTCCGCGAGTTTCCCAAGCGTTAGGACTCAAGGCTTCTGGTCGAAGCCCACGAAGACGGGCTCGGGCTGGAGCTCGATGCCAAACTGATCAAGCACGCGCTGCTGGATTTCGTTTTTCAAGGCGATGATGTCGGCTGCGGTCGCGCCCCCGCGATTGATGATAGCCAGCGCGTGCCGGCGCGAGATCCCCACCCGCCCGCGCGCCAGTCCCTTGTGGAAGCCGGCATGTTCCACCAGCCACGCCGCTGCCACCTTGATGCTGCCATCCTTAGTCGGGAAGTTGGGAACCGGGCCTGCGCGCATCTGCAGTTGCTCGAAGGCCTCGCGCGTGAGCACCGGGTTTTTGAAGAACGATCCTGCGCTGCGGCAGTCGTCGTCTCCAGGAACGATCAGCATGGCCTTGCTGAGCCGGATAGCGCGGACTGCTTCGCGCGTCTCGGCAAGCGTCGGCGAGTTACTGCGACCGGCAAAGTGACGCTTGAGGTCAGTGTATTCGAGGTGTGGCACGCCTCTAGGTGTCAGCGCGAACGTAACCCGCAACACAATGTAGCGCCCGCGCTCCCGCGCGTTGAAGATGCTGGTGCGGTAAGCGAAGCCGGAGTCGGCATTCTCCAGTTCGCGAATCTCGCCGCTGGCGGTGTCGAGCGCGCGCACCGTGGTGATGGTCTCGGAGACCTCCTGGCCGTAAGCCCCCACGTTCTGCACGGGTGTGCCGCCGACCGTTCCCGGAATGCCGCTCAGGCACTCGATTCCGGCGCAGTCGCGCGCGACCGCGTGTGCAACAAAGCCGTCCCAATCTTCGCCGGCAGCGGCCTCGAAGAGCATGCGAGAACCAACGCGTCGCTCCGCAATGCCCTTGAGCGCGATCTTCAGCACCAGCCCGGGCCAGCCCGCGTCGGAGATAACGAGGTTACTGCCGCCGCCCAGCACGAACAGCGGCCATTCGCGGCTGCGCGCTTCCGCCACGGCCGCGCGCACGTCCTCCTCGCGGCGCGCTTCCGCGAAGTATCGCGCCGGCCCGCCGACCTTGAAGGTGGTCAGCGGCGCTAGCGGTACCTGCTGCTGGATTTGCATTTGCGGCCAGAATAGCAGAGGAAGTAGCGCCGCCGTCTCCCACCCCAGAACGCCAAGAAGCGGGCGTTCCGAGGACCCCGGTTCTGGGCGTGCTGTTCTGTGGGCGTTTTGCCCGGGATGCAAGGGTAAGATGCCCTTGCGAACAGCCGGCCAGAGGCCGGCGCTAGGGCGTCGGTGCCTGGGCGATAAAGCTTTTCACCGCGATCTGATTCGGCTGAATGCCTACTGGGACGAGGGTGTGCAAGGCGAAGGGAGCGGGGTTGGCCTTGGTGGTTTTGTCGCGCTTCAGGATGACGGCCACGTCGCCGGCAAGCGCGTCGGCGACCAGCAGGAAGTGCTGGTTGGGACTGAGCGCCAGCGCGTCGGGACGGCTTCCCACCGGCACCGTAGCGACGAGCCTGCCGGTGTCGATGCTGTACACCGCCACCGCGTCGGCGCCGAAGTTGCTGACGTAGAGCAGGGAATTGTCACTGCTGACGACGGCCTGCGACGGGTGCGTGCCGATCAGGAATGTGCTTCCCACCTCATTGGTCGAGGTCTCGATGACGGAAATGCTGTCCGAATCAAAGTTGCACACGAACAATTCGCCGCCATCGGGTTTGAGCGCCAGGCTGACCGGCGTCTGGCCGACATCGAGCAGCGTCAGCAGGCTTCCCGATACCAGGTCGACAACCGCGACCTGCGACGAGGCGCTGCAAGCGATGAAAGCCTTGCTCGAATCCGGCAGAATCGCCACATCTCCGGGCTGGCGACACACGGCAATCGTGCCGCGGACCTGGTTACGGTGGACATCGATGAGCGAAACCGAATCCCCGCCGCGGTTCGACACAACCACGGTTTTGCCATCGGGGGAGACGCGCGCCACGCCCGGCGCTCCGCCCACGCCCACCGTCGCCACCACGCGCCGCGCCTCCAGATCGATCACCGACACGTTGGCCGAGCCTGCATTGGCCACGTAGCCGCGCTTGCCGTCCGCCGAGACATCGATGAAATATGGCGTCCGCTGCACCGCGAAGGTCCCCACCACCAGGTTGCGCTCGGCGTCAATCACACTGACGCTGTTGGACTCCGTGTTGACGACGTAGACCTGATTGCGCGTGGGACTCGCGGTCACTCCTGTGGGATTACGGCCCACGGGAATGGTCTGGATGGTGCGGAAGCTGTAAAGATCGATGACGCTGACGCTGTTGCTTCTCCCATTGCTGACATACGCGTACTGACGGAGATCGGGAGCGGGCTGGTTGTGGCAGCCGCCGAGCGCAAGCAGGCAGAGCCCCGCGAGGATGGTGGCGACCTGTTTTCCAGGATTCAACGTCTAGCGAACAACGGCGGCTGCAGGAGCCAGTTCGCGCCGCACCACAGCGGCGATCTGCCGCACTTCCGCCATCAATTCGTCGAACTGATCGGGATAGAGCGACTGCATGCCGTCGGAGAGCGCGCGGTCGGGATCATTGTGCACCTCGACCATCAGGCCGTCCGAGCCCACCGCCACCGCCGCCCGCGAGAGTGGCGTCACCTTGTTGCGCTTTCCGGTGCCGTGGCTGGGGTCCACGAGGATGGGCAGGTGGCTCAGGCGATGCACCGCCGGCACGACGCTCAGGTCCAGAGTGTTGCGCGTGTGGTCGGCGAAGGTGCGCACCCCGCGCTCGCACAGGACCACATTGTAGTTGCCCTCGCACATTACGTACTCGGCCGCCATGAGGAATTCCTCCAGCGTTGCCGACATACCGCGCTTCAGCAGCACCGGCTTCCTGGCGCGCCCGGCGCGCTTCAGCAGCGAAAAGTTTTGCATGTTACGGGCGCCGATCTGGATGACATCGGCGTACTGTTCCACCAGCTCCAGCGATTCGTTGTCGATGGCTTCGGTGACGATCAGCATGCCCCAGCGCTCGCGCACTTCCGCAAGAATCCGCAGGCCCTCTTCGCCCAGTCCCTGGAAAGAGTAAGGCGAAGTGCGCGGCTTGTAAGCGCCGCCGCGGAAGAACTGCGCCCCGGCGCGATGCACGCGCTCGGCGATAGCGAACGTTTGTTCCCGGCTTTCCACCGCGCAGGGCCCGGCGATGATCGCTAGCTCCGGTCCTCCAATGGTCGCGGCGCTCTCCGGGGACCGCACGACAGTGTTTTCCTGCTTCACGTCGCGGCTCACCAGCTTGTAGGGTTTGGTGACGCGGATGACCTCGGCCACGCCCGGCATCTCTTCCAGGCCGATCTCTACCTCGCCGCGGTTGCCGGTAATGCCGACGGCGGTGCGCTCCGCCCCGGGGATGGCGTGCGCGCGGTATCCCGCCGCTTCGATCTTTTCGCAGACTGCACGCACCTGTTCTTCAGTAGCGTGCGCTTGCATGACAACTAGCATGGCCGTGACCTCGGAGAATCCCCTAGTTTACCCCAGAGAACGGCAGCAACGCGGAGTTGTTAGTATTTACCGAGTACCGAGTACCGAGTACCGAGTACTGATTGCTGAGTGCTTTCTTATGGCGATATCCATGGCCCGCGAGCAGGACATCTTGAAGCTGCCTCCACCGAAGCGGCAGCCGCGCCGGACTGCGCGCAGGATCGGCATCCACACCTCGACCGCCGGCGGGGTCGAGAACGCCGCCGAACGCGCCTGGCGCCTGGGCTGCAGCACGTTTCAGATCTTTTCGTCCAGCCCGCGGCAGTGGAAACCGTATGAATTGGGAGCGAAGCAGTGCGCGGAAATGCGCCGCCTGCGCGAGAAGTACGACCTCAAGCCGCTGGTCATCCATGCAAGCTATCTGTTGAATCTGGCAGGAGGGAACGCAGATTTTTACGCCAGGACCATCGCCGCTTTTAGTGGAGAAGTGGAGCGCGCGCTGGCACTCGGCGCTGAGTACCTTGTCGTCCATCCCGGGTCGTTTCGGGGCGCGAGTCGCGAGGAATGCTTGGCGCGCGCCGCCTATGCCATCCGCGAAGGTACTGCGGGAGTCGATCTCATTAAGAGTGGGCTGACCGTGCTGGTGGAGAACACCGCCGGCGCGGAGTATTCTCTGGGCGCGAGTTTCGAACAGGTGGCAGCGTTGGTCGGCGTCCTGCGAGAACTTGTCGCTGTGGCCGCTTGCATGGACACCTGCCACATCCACGTGGCGGGCTACGATATAGTCACTCCTGAAGGTTACGAAGACACCCTGCGTCAGATCGATGAGACAATCGGTCTGAAGAATATCCCGGTCTGGCACTGCAACGACGCCAAAGCCGCCTTCGGATCGAAGCTCGACCGCCATCAGCACATCGGACAGGGCACGATTGGCATGGCACCCTTTAAACGCCTGTTGAACGACTCTCGCATGGCGCACGCCGCCTTCATCGCCGAAACACCGATTGACAGGCCGGGAGATGATCGGCGAAACGTGGAGGCGTTGAAACGGCTGGTGCAGAAACAAAGAACCTAAGTAGAGACGCGGGATGCGCAAGCGCTGTCCGAGAGAGCTGTTGTCGCCCGTCCGTGTAAAATCAAGACACTCAGTGGATATCATTTGAACATCATGCCTGACCACCAAGCTTCCACCGGCGCTGGAGCCCAGGACGAGCGCTACGATCCGCAGCGCATCGAGAAGAAATGGTCCGCCCGCTGGCAGCAGCAGCCGGAGCAATTCCGCGCCGAACCCTTCGACTCGCCGCGTCCGAAGTACTACGTGCTGGAGATGCTGCCTTATCCCTCGGGCGCGCTGCACATGGG
>DATKLD010000080.1:0-20486 GCA_035542595.1 Terriglobales bacterium | reverse complement strand
GGAGGAGTTGCTGCAGCGGATCTGGGCGCAGGTGGCGGACGTGCCGGCGGACGCCATCTATCGCGGCACGCTGACCGACGAGATGAAGGCCAAGGTGCGTGCGGCGATGAAGCAGGTGGGCGAGTGGCCGATCTACATCGACGACTCGGCGGGGCTGACGGTCACGGAACTGTCGGCGCGTGCCAGGCTGATGCACAAGCGCCACTGCACGGAACTCATCATCGTAGACTACGTGCAGGTGGTCGAGGCCAGGGCCAAGGATGAGCGCCAGAAGGTGACGATGGTGTCGTCGCAGTTGCGGCGGATCGCCAAAGAGCACTGCGCGGTCCTGACGGTATCGCAGATGCCGCGTCCGGCCGGTCACGACCCAAATCGGCGCCCAACGAAGTTCGATCTCAAAGAGTCGGGTAGCCTGGAGAACGACGCCAAGGTGGTGGTGATGCTCTACCGGCCGGTGGATGAGCACAACCATCTGCCCACGGGCGCGGACGAGGTCCTGATTACCAAGCAGCGCAACGGGCCGGTCGGCTACAAGCCGATTGCGCTCCTGCCCTCGCTGCGCTTCAAGGACAGGTGGCTGTGATGAAGCGTTTGATCACAGCGGAAGCGCCGGCAACGGTACGCCGCCGCGAAAGCGCTGCAGGAGAGAGGTACATGTAGTAGTTGCCGCATGGGGGTGGCAGACGCGGCCACCGACTGAAATCAAGATGGCATCCATCGCACACAACTCGAGCCCGACCATGAACGACCTCGGCGCGCGTTTATTGACGCTCGACGAAGTCGCAGCGTGGCTCGGCGTTTCCCATGACTGGGTGAGGGACCACGCGACCCGGAGAAATCCCCGCATTCCCGTAGTGCGCTTGGGAGGAAAGCGGGCGCTTCTCCGGTTCCGGCCACAGGATGTCCAGCAATTCATCGACCAGCACTTGCTCGTAGAAGGGGGAGTATAGTGGCCGCCATTCTCAAACTTCGGAGGGAGCGTATGCGCTCACGACACCAGAATGGATGGCTGGAAGAACGCGGCCGGCGCACAAAGCGCTGGTACGGTCATTACACCCTTTACGTGAAGGACGAGACGGGCAAGGAACGGCGCCGGCATGTTGGCGTGCAACTCGGGGAAAAGGCGAAGCTGCGCAAGTGGGAGGCCGAGGACAAGCTGCGCCAGGTTATTCAGGCGGCGTCAAAGAACATTCCCGGCGACAAAATGCGACAAATCATCGACGCGGCTTCGAAGGACAGTCCCGAGCAACTGCGTAAGACAATCGCGGAGATTGTCCAAGCGGCTTTGAAATGCATTCCTGTCGGCAACGGTCAGACGCTCGCATGGTTCACCCGCCAGCGATTTCTGCCGATGCGTGAACCGCAGTGGGCACCATCAACCCGCGAGACGAATCGTTACAACATCGAGAAACACATCCTGCCGGCGCTGGGCGAAACTCCCCTCGCCGATCTCGACAAGTTCAAGTGCCAGGTATTCCTAAACAAGGTGGCGAAGCACGGATTCTCATTCACGGTCGTTGATCACTGCCGCACGATGCTGAAAGCCATCCTCGAGGAAGCGGTCGAAGCGGATCTCATCGGCAAGAACCCTGCGCGCAAGGTGGTGAACCCCGACACGCCAGAGCCGGACAAGCAGGTCCTCCCCAAAGAGCAGGCGCGGGGTCTGATTCAATCGCTGCAGTTCCGCGATCGGCTCATGGTGATGATTGCCGCCTTCTGCGCCATGCGCCCGGGCGAGATCTTCGGGCTGCGCTGGTCATCCTGGCGCGGCGATCGCTTCCAGATCGAGGGAACGGCGTGGCGTGGGGTTCTGAGGCTAGGCAAGGCAAAGACGCGCCACAGCAAGGCGCCGGTCGCGATCCCGGACGTACTCCTGCCGGCCATGCGAATCTGGCGCGAGCAGAACGCCACGGCTCCCGAGGATACGCTGATTTTCCCGAGCGAGAAAGGCACGCCGATGCGCCCTGAGAATTGGCTGCGGCGTCGCATCAAGCCCTTCGCGAAAGCTGCGGGCATCAGCGTGCCGGCTAACTTCCGCGTGTTGCGCCGGACCTTTGCGACGAACGCCCAAGGCCACGGCAACCCCAAGGACGTACAGACGCACTTGCGGCACACCGACATCGGCACCACGCTCAACGAGTACACGCAGAGCATTCCCGAGAGCGTGCGCAAGCTGGTGAATGCCGTCACTGAAGAGGTGGTGGGAAAGTCAGCCGCGGAACTGTGGCCGCAACTGGCGACACCGAGAGTTCAATGAACGCGAAAGCTCAGAACATTCTGCACACAAATGCGCACACAAGCCGCAAGGCTACTTCCCTAAGTTGTTGGAAAGGTGGAGCGGGAGACGGGGATCGAACCCGCGACATCCAGCTTGGGAAGCTGGCGTTCTACCGCTGAACTACTCCCGCTCAGCCAGGCAAGACTACCACCGCCACAAACTCGGTTGCAATGCGGCCAAACGCGGCAGGCGTGCCGCCAGCTAAGCGTAATCCACCGGATGCTTGCTCAGCCAGTGGGCATCACGCGCAGCATCCACCTTCTTTATGGCGCCGCGAGCTATCCCACCAGTCATGTGCCGCGTGCCCCAAGCCATGCCCCCGGCAAATCCGATCACCGCCCCCAGCAGACCGAATGCCACCGCGTTTTGCGCGGGCCTGCGCTTGCTCAACCAATATCCGGCCGCGAGACCGAGACACGCCACAGCTACGCCCGGCACCAGGGAGGTGCGAGCAGAGCGCACCAGAACCGAGCGGGGAGACTCTTCCTCACGAATCTGCTCCCCGGCGGAACGCGCGCCCTCGGCCGCCGAGCGCAACAAGTCGCAGGCGTACCCGATACCAGACTTCAACCACGCGTCGAGGCTCATGGCAGTTCCAAGTTTCGGTTCTGTTCCACCACTCCGTGCCGTAACCACGGTCACGACCGAAAGCGATCTTAACCCATTCCGCTAAAGCGGAGCCAGACCTTGTGCCACCTGGCGGCAGGTAGGGAACGCTGGCGAGATTGTGTTGCGACCTCATGCGATGAATGGAATATAGACAATCTCGCAGGCTACCAATAAGCCGAGCAGATCCGGCTGGTTACGGGCGTAACCCAGAGGGAACAGTGCAAGCCGTCGTCCTTCCGCAGGTCTGTTCTCATTACCTCGGTTACAGCCCGACCTGTCCTCTCGTAACGATCTGCCTCTCCGCTTTCATACTACGATTCGTAAGAGGTACACCAGATGTCGAACAAGCCTGCCAGAGGTAGCGGGCCGCACGCCGTTGATGCGGGCCCCGGGAATGGAAGAGTGGCCAGGACCGGCAACTCGGCTTCCCGCGGGTGGAGTCTGCTGGAGATGATGGTGGTGGTGGCGATCATCGGTGTCATTCTCAGGATCTCCCTGCCTTCCATGCAGAGAACCATGCTGGCCTACCGCCTGAGCGCGGCGGCCTCGAGCGCGGCCGCGGCCATCCAACAGACTCGCTATCAGGCTATTCAGGTGGGCTGCCCGTACACCATCGTATTCACCTCAGGCTCGAAGACTTATCAGGTCCAAAGGCAGAACATCTCCGGCACGCCGCCGGTCTGTGCCGCCACCTTCAGCAATGTGGGAGCGGCAATCCCCTGGACTACGGGCTCGGGTATCAGCATGAGCCCGTCCACCACCTTGCAGTTCAATGCCAACGGCATCGTCAGCGCAACCACTGGGACCCTCAGCTTCCAGCTCTCCAATGGAAATGCGACCAGGACGATCACGGTTTCAGGAGTGGGCAATGTCAAAGTCACGATCCCGTAGGCAAGCCGGACACGGCGGATTCACCATTCTCGAGGTGCTGGTGGCTATTTTCATCCTGACCGTGGGTGTGGTTTCGGTAGGCGCGCTGGCAGGGTCCATGATGACCACCGGCAGCCGTTCCAAGTATCTGTCGCTCGAGGCCAGCCTGGCTTCAGAGAAACTGGAGGACTTGAACCGCTGGCCGCCGGATGCACCGCAAGTCGCCGTGCCCTCCGGGACTTCGGTAGGCAGTTTGACTTCCGACTCCCTGGACACCACCACCGGTATCGCCTACTACGACGACGTCAACATCAATTTCGCCAACGCCACCACCGACTGCCCCAGTTCCACGGGAGGCTGTTTCGCCGAAACCGTTACTACCTACAGCGGCGGCTCTAACCAGTACATCACCACGTATCACTCGCCGGACGGCACAATCACGAATGCCACTTCGACCACCGCACCAACCAACATGACCTTCCACCGGCGCTGGGTCATCGAGGCCAACGCTCCGGTGGCCGGCGTGCGGCGGCTGACCGTCCTGGTAACGCTCAACAGCAATGTCAATGTGCAACCTAACAACGCCACCTTCCAGATGAGCGTGGTGCGGCCATGAGGAGATTCTTGAAAAACACGTCCCCAGTTACCCGGAGAACCGTAGCGCCGGGCGATCGCGGGTTCTCGCTGCTCGAGCTTCTGGTGGCTTCGGCGATTTTTCTGCTCATCGCCGGGGTCGCCTTCACCCTGTTCGGAAAGCAGCAGAGTTCGTCCCAGATCGTGCAGGGGCAGGTGGGACTCAACCTGGCGCTGCGCAATGCCGGCACCCAACTGCAGCTCGATTTGGCCAACGCCGGCAGTTATTACTATCAGGGGGTAAACATCCCCAGTTGGCCCGTGGGTGTGAGCATCGTCAACAATGTCGTTCCGTCTGGATCGTCCTGTTACAACTCGACCACCAAGACCTATGGCGCCAGCTGCTTTGACCAGATCAACATCATCGCAGCGGCCAATCCCACTAACTTTCCGCCCATCAATGCCACGGACACCTCAGGGGCCGCGGGCACGGGCAACTGTTGGAGCACCAACACCGGCAACATGTATGGTCAGGCCGCCAGCGGATTGAACCTGGCGCAGACCGCGGCGCTGTTCAAGCAGGGGGATCAACTGCTTTTTCTCGACAGCACCGGCACGTTCTTTACCACCGCGGTCCTGACTGCGAATGCGGTGAGTACGGGGTCGGCCGTGAAGTTCACTTTCAACGCCACCAACGGTGATGGCAGCAACAGCCTGGCCAATGATCCGCTGGACATCACCGCCTGCGATAACAAGACACCCTGTACGGTCGCCAATAAACTGCAGGTCCAGTACTGTGGCAACGACTTCATTCTGAAGCTGGCCCCCATCACCTACAGCGTGGATATCAGCACGCCCTCTAATCCGGTGCTGACCCGCACCCAGAGCGGCACTACGGCAACCGTGATGGAGCAGGTGATCGGCTTCAAGATCGGGGCGGCTACCTGGAACTCCTCCACCGATAACGACGTCACCACCTGCGCGGGAAGCACGACTATCACCTGTTTCTACAACTACGATTCCTCCACCTACACCAACTCAGGGACCTCCGGGGCAATGGCCTACAACTTTTCCCTGGTGCGCGCCATCCGGGTCTCGTTGATCGGACGCACTGCCCCCAGCACCGATCCCAATTACAAGTTTCGCAATGCCTTCGACGGCGGCGCTTATCAGGTACAAGGCACGGCCGTAGTCGTGAATCCGCGCGACATGAGCATGAACGATTGAGGACATTATGACAACCCAAGCATTGCCATTCCGCACTCGCGTCCGCGCCGGCGGGCTGGGTTCTCGCACTCCCCGGCGGTCCCGCCAGCAAAGCGGCGTTGCTCTGCTGACCACGCTGTTGCTGCTGATCCTGGTCAGCCTGCTGGGGCTGACCATGGCGGTCAGCGCCAACTCCGACATGATGATCAACAGCTTCTATGGCAGTTATCGCGGGTCGTTTTATGCCGCCGACTCCGGGCTGAATATTGCCCGCGCCGCCATGATGAGCCAGATCTCAGGCGCCGTGAGCACGACGGCCTGCCCCGGCTGGCAGACCGGCAGTCCTCCCGCCGGTTGCACGGCGGCGCCGATGAACGGCACCACCACCGCCAGCAACGCTCAAACTTACCTGACATCCACCTATAACACGTTCACCTCGCTGAACGCAGGACAGGCGGCCAAGTCCTGGCCGGGGAACTTTATGATCGCCAACCTCACTGGCTGCACTAACAAAGTGCAGTTGGTGTCCGGCGGCCCCACGCACCAGAACGCCAACGGACAAAACGATATCTACGTTTACACGTATGGGTACGAGATCTGCTCGGTGGGGCGGGCGCAAGCTCTGCAGCAGGTCAACACCAAGGAAGACGGCAATGTGATCGTCACCATCAAGGCGCAGGGGGTGCCCGGCGGCCAGGAAAACGTCAGCTTTTCCGCCTTCGGCGCCTTCATTGACAATTTCCAGCCCTGCCAGGGCCCCCTGGTTCCCGGCACCATGACCGGTCCTTTCTTCACCAACGGAGCATGGAATTTCGGGACCAGCGGCTCTTACATCTACACCGATCCTGTCAGTCAGGCCAATGCAAAGGCCAGTTACTGGATCAATGGCAACTGTTATCAGTCGCCCACTTCCAGCTACACCAAAAGCGGCCAGACCATTAAGCCGACATTCCAGGAGGGCTTCAACCTGGGGGCGAATTCGGTGCCCCTGCCGCAGAACGATTTCGTTCAACAATGGGCTGTGATCGATGGAGTAGGCTGCGGAGAAAAGGGCACCACCTGCGGCGTTTCGGCGCCGCCCTACCCCACGAACTCGGACCTCAACGCCGCGCTCCGAAAGATTGATGGCACTCAGTATCCCGTGGGCGGCACCACGACCGGCGTGTTTATACCGTACTGTACGCTGGGCGCTCCCGGCTGCATTACCCCTAACACGATAACTGGCGGCGGATTTTATGTTGAGGGAGATGCGTCAGTTCAGTTGTCGCTGGGGAACGACGCGCTCGGCAATCCCACCCAGACCTACACCATAACGCAGCCCAATAGCGGAGGCAGCGGGGGACACCGGGGCGGAAGCCACAGTGGCAGCGGCAACACCGTCACGACCATCACCGTCAACATCAATGCCAACACCACCAAGGTGGTGTCCGGCTCGACAAACCTGACTCTGGCTGGCGTTCCCGAGAACAAGACCGGCGCTACGCCTCAGGAAGGGGCAATGGTTTACGTGGACGGCACGATTACCGGACTGGGCGGACCGGGCCAAGGCCAGCCCTCCATCCAGGATTACTACGCAACCACCGTCTCGGCCGCCGACAACATCAACATCACAGGCGATCTGATCTACAAACACGAGCCGGTCACGCTCAACACCAGCGACACCTTGGTTTCTGGCAATGACTTCAACCAGGTGCTCGGCGTCTTCACGACCAATGGGAACATTGTGTTAAGCAGCTCGTACTCGAACAAAAACCTGGAAACCGATGCCAGCCTGGCGGCCATCAATTCCTGTTCTTCGGGCGGGGGGTCATGCCCGAACGGGAGTTCGTCCTACGGTTTCGCAACCAGCGGCAGCATCAACACCTGGACGGTGGTGGGCGGCCGCATCGAGTCCTACGCTCACGGTGTGAGCATCTCCACCGGAAACACCTACTTCGACAAGAGGTTTACCGCCAGGACGGGATTTGCCCCGCCCTTCTTCCCCTCGACCACGGTTGACGCCGCCGATCTTACCAACGCGCCCTCGGCGCCTTTGGTGACACCCACGGTCCAGCGGACGACCTGGGTGACCTGGCCGCAGTAGATACGGGCTCTGGATTGGGGAGTGGGCACGAAACACTCGTGCCCACTCTTTCTTCTTCGCTCTGGCTGTAGCCCTTCCGTCCTGAAGGCCCCCAGTTAATCTCTTCCGTACGATGGGCTGCGAGCGCGCTGCGCTCGGCAGGTGAGCAAGACTCCCGGTCCGGGAATCCACTGGGATGACAGACTACCGCCGGCGCGCGAATCCAGGCGGATCCTGGTACAGCAGCTTAGCCTCCAGGCCCGACGCCGGCACTGGTCGCCGTGGCAGGGCGGCGATCAGCCTCCGCGTATAGGAGTGGGTTGGCGCTTCCAGGATGGCCTCTGTGCTCCCACACTCGACGATGTCACCCTCGTGCAGGATAGCGATGCGATGGCAGATAGACGCCACCGAGAGCAGGTCGTGCGAAATATAAAGGATGGCTGTCCCCAGTTCGCGGTTCAGGCGGGCGAACAAGCTCAGGATCTCGGACTGGGTGATGACGTCAAGCGCGCTGGTCGGCTCGTCGGCGATCAGCAGGGCCGGGCGGTGCAGCACCGCCATGGCAATAAGCACCCGCTGCGCCTGTCCCACGCTTACTTGCGAGGGGCGACGGCGCAGAAAGTCATCCTCGGCCGGCAGACTCACGCTGCTGAGGGTGGCCGCGATGCTTGCCTCGCAATCGAAGGACGTCCCGCGGGCGTGCGCCCGCCAGGCCTCACGCAACTGCGTGCCGATGCTCAGCACCGGGTTCAGTGACGAAAGCGGGCTCTGCAACACCAGGCCGATCTGCTTGCCGCGCAGGCCGCGCAGCTCCCGCTCCTTCATCTTCATCAGATCGTTGCCTTCGAGGTAGACGCTGCCTTCGGCCATGCCGCCCCTCAACTCCAGCAACCGCAGGATGGCCAGCGCCATGGTGCTCTTCCCTGAGCCGCTCTGCCCGATCAGCCCCAGCACTTCTCCCCGCCTCATCTGCAGAAAGGCGTTGCGCAACACCGGCGGTTTGTTCCGGTAGCCGGCGGTCAGGCAGAGGGAGAGGAAGGGTTGTTCACGCTCCATCAATGCTTGCTCGCAGTCTGGACGCGCACGCTGAGCGTCTCGGCATTCCAATATGTTTGCGGCCGCAACACAACCGGGCTGGCGTTGGCCACCGTGGTGGCCACAGCCGAAAGCGCATTCTTATTGACCAGATAGCTGAACGGTTGCTGCTCCACCACGATCTCCTGCACGCGGTCGAAGCATGCTTTGCGTTTGGCGGGCTCCAGACTGGAGGCCTGCTCCTTCATCAGGCGGTCGATCTCGGCTTCCCAGGCTGTCTCCGGCGATTTCTGCCGTGGGTTCCACTGGTGGTTCTCAGCCGAGCTCAGCCACATGTTCATTTGCGCGTTGGGATCGAGGTCCGTGTTGGCGGTTCCCAGCAGCGCGCCTTCGTAGTTGTAGGACTCGGTGATACGGTCAATAAGTGACGCAAAATCGAGCGTCACCACGTGCACGGTGATGCCGATCTTTCCGAGGTCCTGCTGGATCATCGTCGCCATGCGTTCGCGGGCCTTGTTGCCGGCGTTGGTGATGATCGAGAATTCGACAGCATGCCCCTCCCGGTCGCGCAGCGAAGTGCCTTCCAAACGGAAGCCAGCCTGCTGCAGCAGGCTCAAGGCTCCCGCAGGGTCGTAGGCCGGCGTGCGGAGCTTTGCGTTGAACCAGAACTTGTTGGCTGGCGAGACGGGACCGGCGGCGGGCTGCGCGTGTCCACCGTAGACTACGCGGGCGAGATCGGCGCGGTTGATGGCCCCGGAAATGGCGCGGCGGAAATGCGTGGAGCGAAACCACTCCCGCTTGTAGGCTGGAATGGGCGCGTTCGGGAACTGGTTGAACCACATCTGCTCGCTTTCAAGACCGGGGCCGGCGTCGTGCACCACCTCGGGCGCCAGTCCCGCCAACCGGTCAAAGTACTCGCTGTCCAGCCAGTTGATGAGGTCAATCTCGCCCCGGCGGAAGTTCATCATCTCGATGTCGCGGTTGGGCTGGATGCCCAGGCGCACAGCATCGAGATACGGCAGTTGGCGTCCCGTGGCATCGCGCCGCCAGTAGTTTGGGTTGCGCTTCAAGAGGACATAGGAATCCGGCTTGTAGTCGGCCACGTAGAACGGCCCCAGGACCGCGCGCTCCTTATTGGCCGAGCGCGAGGAGACGATCGCCACCTGGTCGAAGAGCTTGTCTATCCCTGCCACAGGCGCAGGAAAAGTGATAGTGATCCGGGCCGGCGAATCCACGCGCGTGCGCACCACACCCGAGCCAGAACGGAAGGAGTCGCCGGTGGGCGAGTGTAGCGCCGGGTCCATCAACCGCTGCACAGTGTAGGCTACGTCCTCGGCGGAGAAGGGCGTGCCGTCGGAATAGTAAACGCGCTCGCGCAAGTTGAAGGTAATGCTGCGGCCGTCGCGCGAAATCGTCCACGAGGCCGCCAGTTCGGGCTCGGCTTGCTGTGTCCGGCGGTTCACCCGAACGAGCACGCCACCGGTGAGATAGCGGATGGTTTCGGAAGCGTCGTCAGCCACCAGGAGCGGATCGAAGGTCTTCGGCTCGGAGTGCAGATAGAACCGCAGTTCCCCGCCGGACTGGCCGACGGCCGCTGAGAGTACAAGCAGAAGGAACGCCAGCAGAGCCAGTGGACGGCGCTTCATGCATACACCTCGTCGCGGGAAAGGATGATCTGGAAACTGCTCACCACCAGCACAAGCAGCAGCAAAGGCACCAGCTTCCACGCTTCGAAGCCGAAGCTGGTGAAGCCTTCCAGTTCCCGCAGCAGGCTGCCCCATGAAGGCAAAGGCTCCGCAACCCCCAGTCCAAGAATGCCCAGGTTGGCCTCGCTGATGATGAAGACGGGGATGGAGATCCAGAACTGGGCCAGCAACACGGGCTTGAGGTTGGGCATCACGTGGAGGGCCAGCAGGCGGAAGCCGCGCAGGCCGGAAGCGCGCGCCTGAAGCACAAAGTCGGAATCGCGCAATCCGCGGGTGCCGGCGCAGAGCACGCGCGCCGAAGCCGCCCATCCCAGCAATCCTAAGAGCAGGAAAGTGACCGCGATCGAGGTGATGGGCGAAACGTTCAGGGGCAGCATGGCGCGCACGACCAGCAGCAGAAACAGCCAGGGCATGGAGAGGAACAGGTCGGTCGCGGCCATGGCGATGCGCTCCCACCATCCGCCGAGGTAACCGGCGATTCCGCCGGCCAGCGTGGCCAGCAATGTCGAGAGCAAGGCCGCCGCGGGCGCCATCAGCAGCGAGACGCGCGTGCCATACAGGACGCGAGAGAAGCGATCGCGCCCGAGCTCGTCCGTGCCCAGCCAGTGCTGATGCGAGGGGGGAGAGTTGGGCGCCTCGCGGAACTGTGTGGCGTAGTCGGCGGGCGCCCAAAGTCCTGCCCCCAGTGACCCGATAACCACCAAGGCCAACAACACCCATGCGGATTGGCGCACCCGTCTCATGCCTCTCTCGTCCTGAGATCGCGGCCGGCGAACTCTGATCCCCAGTTCGCGGCCAGAGTGACAACGGTGACGAGCACGGTCAGATTCACCAGCAGGGGAAGGTCGCGACCCAGGGCCGCCTGCCATGCGAGCTGGCCGATGCCCGCAATGCCGCACAGGGCTTCCACAGGGATGGCCGCTCCCAGCGCAATGCTGACTGAGATCCCCGCTACCGCCAGCAACTGCGTGCCCGCCACTGGCAGCACGTGCCAGACGAGAATCCGCAGCGGACCTGAGCCCTTGGCATACGCGGTCATCAGGTGTGGCAGGCTGTAGCTCTTAGCGAGCAGGTTTCGTGTGTAGGAAAACACCTTGGGAAAGACCACCAGCGCGATCGCCAGGCAGGCTGGCGCGCTGGCGAAGACGAACAGCAAGGCCAGTACCGCCGCTGGCACGGAGAGAAAAAGCGCACCCACCAGGGTTGCTAACAGATCGCACGCCGGCTTGCGGGTCAGGGTAGCGCCGACCGCCAGCAGGACGGCGCAAAGCCAACCAGCAAGCAACCCGGCGCCAACCAGGCGCGCGGTGACCGGCAGGCGCTCGGCGAGCAACTGGCGAACGGGTCGATTCAGCGTGCGGGACTCGCCGAGATCGCCGCGCAGAGCGCGTAGCAGGTAGTGGAGGTAGAAGCTGGGGATATTGCGGTCGCGGGCACGCGCCTGGCGCAAGGCTTCAACACTCTCCGAGTTCAAGCGTGAATCCAGCTGCCGCTCATCAGTGCCGAAGCCGGGCGCCAGACGCACCAGCGTGGCCGACAGCAATCCCCCCGCAACCACGATCGCTGCCATCGCTGCCAGGTGCCGGACGAGTTTCCGCATCCTTACCCTCGTTCAGTTGATCGCCACGGAAGGTGCCGCAAGGCCCTGCATCCGCTGGGCGCGTTCGTGTTGCGCCTGCTTGACGATGTACATCCTGCGGTCGGCCTCGGTGAGCAACTGCTCGGCGTCGGATCCGGCGTCAGGGTAGTAGGCACAGCCGATGCTGATCGAGAGGAAGTCGTGGCCGCAGACCTGGCGTCCGGCTTCGCGCGCCAGCGACATCAGGTGGCCGGCCTTTTCCTCGGCCGCCTTGGGTGTCAAGCCGGGGGCGACGATCACAAACTCGTCTCCGCCCATGCGGGCCACGTAGTCGTACTCGCGGCAAACAGCCTTCATGAAATCGGCGAACAGGCGCAGCACCTTGTTGCCCTCCAGGTGCCCGAAGCGGTCGTTGATCTGCTTAAAGCCGTCCAGATCGCAAACCATGACGGCCAGCGGCATGTTGCTGCGCTTGCAGCGCGCCAGTTCTCGGTCCAGGTGCAGGAACAGGGAGCGGGCGTTGGGCAGCCCGGTAAGATAATCGGTGGTCGCCGAGTTCTCTGCCTGCTGGAACTTCAACGCGTTCTCGATGCAAATGCCGACCTTGGAGGCAATAGCCAGCAACACTCGCAGGTGGTCGTTGGTGAAGGCGTCGCGCTCGGCTTTGTACAGAGCGAGAACTCCCACCACTCCCGAGACTCCTTCCAGCGGCACTGCCAACGCCGAGCGCAGCGTGCTGAATTTGCTATCGTCGTTGAGGTAGCCGGGCTCGACCGAGGGGTTGCCATTGATGATGGGTTTACGGTTCTGGGCCACCCATCCCGAGAGGCCTTGCCCGATGGGAATCTCCAGAGCCGAGAACAGCCGGAAGTTGTCACCGCTCACGTATTGCGGCAGCAGGTTATCGCCGCGGCATACATAGATGGCGAAGGAATCGTAGGGCACCAGTTTCTTCAGCCGTACCGAGAGCAGCGAGAGGGTTTCGTCCAAACTGAGCGTGCTGCCCAGGTCATGGCTGAGCTCGAAGAGAGCCTGCGCTTCCTGGCGCGCCGCCGCAATGGAAGTGAGGAAGCTCTCGGAATCTCCGGCGGGCGGAGGCGCGGTGCGCTCGAAGCCAGCCGAGGGCTTCGAGCCGCGTTCCACTCTAAGGTCGGTCGAAAGCCGGGCTTGCAAGGGTTCAGCTGAAGAGCTCTGGGCCAGGCGCTCCAGCTCAATGTAGCGCCGCTTGAGCACGTCCACAACGCGCGCATCGAACTCCGTTCCGGCTGCTCGCGCCACGTGCTCCATCGCCTGGTCGAGCGGCAGCGCACGGCGATACTGGCGATCGGAGGCCAGCGCATCCAGGCAATCCACCGCCGCCAGGATTCGCGCACCGATGGGAATCTCCGTTCCCTTGAGCCCGTCGGGGTAACCACTGCCGTCCCACTTCTCGTGGTGCGAGCGTACGATGGGCACTACCGGGTAGGGGAAGTTCACGTGCTTGAGGATTTCCGACCCCACCACCGGGTGGATCTTCATTTTTTCGAATTCTTCCGGGGTCAGGCGACCGGGCTTGTTGATGATGTGCTCGGGCACGGCCAGCTTGCCAATATCGTGCAGCAGCGCGGCGGCGCGCAGCGCCTCAATCTCGGCCTCGCTTAGTCCCAGCTCCTTGGCGATCTCTAGGGCGTACACACGCACCCGCCGCAGGTGGTCGTGGGTGTTGTGATCCTTGGCTTCTATGGCCAGGGCCAGCGCTTCGATGGTACGCAGGTGCAGCCCGGCCATTTCTTCTACGTGCCGTTTCTCATCTTCCAGCCGTCCGAGGTACAGACGATAGGAACGGTAGATCCAGTACATGATGGGCAGCACTAGCAATGAGGTCTGCCAGCCCACCCAGCGGTTGAGGGCACTTATCAGGCCGGCGATCGCTGCTCCCACCAGGTAATAGGGAAAGGACCAGAAGTAGGACTCCGCCCAGGTCTTGCGTAGCGGCTTGCCCTCGGTAAGAGAGATCACCACCGCTACCGGGATGGTGTTGCTGAGGAAGTAGACACAGGCGGCACCGATCAGCAACAGGGGTACGCTGTTATGCAGCACCGGTGCCAGCCAATGATAGGCGAAAGCCGAGAGCGCTATGGCGGGCGCCATCATGCTGAACACGTTGAAAATCACCTTGACCGGCGCCGGAGCGGTCTTCGTGTGCCACAAGCACTGCACTAGGCCGGAGGCGCAGCCAATCACCAATGTCTCGGGTAAAGACAGCTCCAGGATGCCGATGAGGATGAAGAGAAAGTTCACCGACATGGTGGCGTCGATGCCGGGTAACTGCACCTTCAGGCCCGATGCCAGCAGCGCCACCACCAAATAGCAAAAGAAGCGGAGCCCATCGTGCGATTCCCAGTGCAGAGCGCTGCCGACAATCACGGCCGTCCCCACGGCCGCCGTCAGAAAAATGAAGGCCTGGGCTCGCTTGGGCATAGACGGACTACTCTTAGCTCCTAACGGCATGTGGGCGGCCATCCGCGAAAGTCCACCGACCAGCCTATTTCTAAGCATTTTCAGTAACTTAGACATGCCTGTTCCAAGCCTTTGCGGGGGAAGGCGACAATCTGTCGCGAAAGCGCAGACACCCTGGACATTCTGTCCCGCGCCCGCGGGTCTAGGCTTTAACAATCCGTCTAAAGTAGCGGCTTGTACACGTTACAGAAGTGGCTGAACGGGAGGAGCGTTGGCTGCCTTGCCTGGCCGGGAAAGAGGACCTTCGAGGGGATCGCCTGGCGCTTGATTCCCCAGCCGCAGGGTGCGGCGACAAGTTGGCTCAAGCCTCCGCCCGGTTCGGCCAAGTTGTCTCCCGGCTACCGCCTGTTCATTCTTGGTTTCCCTTTTTCTATCAGCAACTTAGCTAACTTCTATGGATTGGCCCGCCTCCTGCTTTTGAAGGGGCGTGCGAGGTCACACCCATATGCGCAAGCAGACAGAATCCGGGACCGATCTCCCCATCGGTAGCGGCGCCGCCGAGGGAGCAGGCAGCAACGGCAACCGGCGCGCGTCCAGTTCCTTTGGCGGTCAGGTCACCGTTCTTCTGGTGGCATGCCTGATGCTACTGGCTGCGCCGGCCGCATCCGCCAGGGGCAAGCACCACCGCCCCAAGGTCAGTCCGCCCTTGCAACAGCTCCTGGACACGACCGACCCCTCGACCGTGGTCGACGTCATCGTCCAGTATCGAGTGACGCCGCAGCAGAAGCACCTGAACAGGGTGACAGGCAGGGGCGGCAAGTCGAAGGCGCACCTCGGCATCATCAAGTCTGAGGCCTACACCCTGGCGCTTTCCGCCGTGGAGGATCTGCTCGATGATGCTGACGTGGCCCATGTGTCCCTGGACCACAAGGTGACGATGACCTCGAACTTCGACGCAGCTCGCGAAGTCATCAACACCGACATCGCGCTGTCTTACGGGTACGACGGCACAGGTGTGGGGATCGCCATTGTGGACAGCGGCGTTTACGCCCACCCCGACCTGAACATGTTCGGCACCTACAACTCACGCGTGGTTTACAGCGAAAGCTTCGTTTCCGGCGACTCCAGCACGAACGACGCTTACGGTCACGGCACGCACGTCGCCGGACTGGCTGCCGGCGATGGCTATAAATCGCAAAACAGTTACAAGTACCAGTACACCGGCGTGGCGCCGAACGCGAACATCATCAACCTGCGCGTGCTCGATGCGAATGGCGCCGGAACCGACAGCGGTGTCATCGCTGCCATCAACCGCGCCGTCCAACTGAAGGACCAGTACAACATCCGGGTGCTGAACCTGTCGTTGGGGCGCGGCATTTACGAGAGCTATACCCAAGATCCCCTGTGCCAGGCGGTGGAGCAGGCATGGAACGCTGGCATCGTCGTTGTGGTCGCAGCCGGCAACGCCGGGCGCGACAACTCCCTGCATACCCACGGTTATGGAACCATCACCGTTCCCGGCAACGATCCTTATGTAATCACCGTGGGCGCGATGAACGACCCTGATCCCAACCCCGCCAACGACACCATCGCCAGCTACAGCTCGCGTGGCCCGACCCTGATCGATCATATCGTCAAGCCCGACATCGTGGCCCCAGGCAACAAGGTTGTCTCACTGCTGGCTTCCAACTCCACCCTGGTGAACGGCAACCCGAGTTTCGACGTGTATCCGTGCAACAGCAGCGGCTCGATCTGCGGCTCATCCTATGGCAACGCCCGGTACTTCAAACTAAGCGGCACCAGCATGGCGACGCCGCTGGTGTCAGGTGCGGCTGCTCTGATGATCCAGGAGTATCCGACGCTCACGCCCGACCTCGTCAAGGCGCGGCTGATGAAGTCGGCTTATAAGAGCTTCGCCCGCTACAGCTCGTCGGCAGACGTGCTGGGCAATGTTTACAGCAACCAGGCTGACATTTTCACCTACGGCGCCGGTCTCCTGGACGTCTCGGCAGCGCTGAATAACACCGATAGTGGCAGCGGCTACGCCCTCTCGCCCACGGCGGTGTATGACCCGGCCACCAACACCGTCACCCTCACCCAGACCGTCCCAGACAGCACTTCCGTCCTCTGGGGCTCGTCGGTGTTGTGGGGCAGCTCGGTGCTGTGGGGCAGTTCGGTGCTCTGGGGCAGCAACGTGTTCGTGAGCGGCTCCTCGGTATTGTGGGGTAGCTCGGTCCTGTGGGGCAGCAATATCGACTCAGGCTTCAGCGTGCTCTGGGGCTCCTCCGTCCTCTGGGGCTCGAGCACGATGCAGAGCATGAGCGCCAGCGACCCGGGCGATTGCCAGCTCGATCCCACTACCGGCACACTTAACTGCGATCAGTAACCGGCAATGAGGAGCATAAGGAGCCGCGTATGAAAAACACAACCATAAGCGCCAAGCTCTTCATCGCCTCGATGATAGTGGCCGGAATAGGGGCACTGGCGGTCGGCCTGTTGCAGTGGGAATGCAAGGACCCGGTCCGGTTCCTCTCGTTCCTGATCATTGCGGTAATCGCCTCGCGGCTGAAGGTCAAACTGCCGGGGACAAACGGCAACATGTCGGTTAACCTGCCGTTCATTCTTATCGCAGTGGCCGAACTCAGCTTCCCTGAGGCGGTGCTGATAGCCGGTGTCTCTGCCTTCGTGCAGTGCCAGCCGGCGAAAGGCCAGAGCCTCAAGCCTGTACAAGCGTTTTTCAACGTCTCTACCCTGATGGTGGCGTCCGCTGCGACGAGCTTGGTGTACATACGGGCCGCTCTCATTCCCTCGCTGGCAGCAAAGTCGATGCTGATCGCCCTGGCAGGCGCGGCCTTCCTGGTGGCCGATACCCTCCCGGTCAGCGCCGTCATCTCGCTGACTGAAAACCTCAGCCTCATTAAGGTATGGCGCCAGATGCTGGGGCTGACGTTCTCCTATTTCGCCCTGAGCGCCGGCGTCGCGGCTATTGCAGCTACTGCGAGCCATTACGTGGGCTGGCGGACACCCCTCATGGTGCTGCCGGTGATGATCGCCAGCTACGTTTCATACAATCGGTACTTCCGGCTGCCGGCGGCGGTGGCAATCGCAAACCTTCAATTTGCGACTCTGCCCGCAGGAGCCCGCGAAAAGGCGGAGATACAGCGCTCATAGCCCGGTCTTGCGCAGGTCTGCCTCAGTTCTAACCCGTGCGGTGTGATGACCAGCATCATGCCGCACTTTTTGTTTTTCGGTGGTCGCGGGGTTACCGGGTAGGTCTGCTATTCCACGCGAATCGGGCGTTTGTCCCTTTTCCCGGAAATCTCCGGTCAGAGCTGACGTCGGTCCTGGAGTTCGCCCGCCCACAGGGACTCCTTTCCCAACCGGAACCATTTCAGGGTAAACCATGTGAACTGCGAGGTCGTTGGGTGGGTCTATTCGACGTCCGTCTCTACGGGGCAGGCGTGCGCTCGCAGGCCCTCTTGCGCAGCGACATCAGACGAGCAGTTCCGGGACTTCCATCTTCCCTTTCGCAAAAGCTGAGAGGAAAGCCCGGACGATGTTGGGGTCGAATTCGGTTTCCGCGCCCTGTTCGATGGTCTTCTTCGCCTCGAAGGGAGACATGGCTTTTCGATAGGGTCGGTCGCTGGTCAGAGAGTCGTAGACGTCGGCCACGGAGAGGATGCGAGCTTCCAGGGGAATCTGCTCGCCCTTGGCGGGGTGATAGCCGGTGCCATCGAACTTATCGTGATGCGAGAGGATGATGGGCAGTACCCGGCGCAAGGAACCGCCCACCGGCTCCAAGAGCTGGATACCGGTGTCCACGTGGCGCTGCATCTCCTTGAATTCCTCCTCGGTGAGGCGGGCCGCCTTGTACAGGATCGTGCGGCTGATATCGAGCTTTCCGACGTCATGCAGCAGGGCGGCAGCGCGAACGTCCTCGACCCGTTCCGTGTCCAGCCCGATTTCGTGGGCGATGGCGGTTGCGTACACCGATACCCGGTAGGAATGGTTCTGGGTGTATTTGTCCTTGGCGATGAACTGCTGCAAGATCATCAGCACGCCGTGGTACGTCTGACGCAGCTCGCGGATGTGTTCTTCCTTGCGCTCGTACAGAGTTCCCGTGGAATAGGCTGTGATCACAAGGACCGCGCCCCAGATGGTCAGGTCGTACCAGCGGTCTGCCAGCAGCGGAGCCGGGGTGTGGCGCGCGAACATCAACGGGTTGTAATGCATGAGCAGCCCGATAACTGCGACGCTGGCCACCGCGGTTAGCGTGGCATGCCGCCGTCCGTAAAAGTACGCCGAGTACAGTGTCGGGAGGCCATAGAGGGTGAGCAACATGCGATGGCTGTCCACCAGCAGATTCAGCACCGCCGCCATGGCAAATAGCGATAGCAACAGCCACAGCTCACGGTTCACCGCTTGGAGCTGCTCAAAAGTCGACGTTTTTAGCCTTGCGAACAGCCCCACAAAGGAAGGCTTTTGCGGAGATGCTGCAATGTACTCGGTTTCTTGTATTTGATCCCTATACATAGGTACCGCCTTACGGGGTTGTTGTTGCTGCCGGCGGCGCTTGGGCACCGGCTGCCTCCCAACTTCCACTTCCACTGATAATAAGTAGCAAAACGGAACGCGACAGATTACCAACGTGCTTACCCGATGGTTCGGTACCTTAGTTTGCACGGGGGGCCGTTCGCAGTTGACAGTGCTGGTGAGATGGCCGATAAAACGAGAAGGGCATCGGTTCGCCAGCTAACCACCCGGGTGCGGACCCCTGTTACAGGCATGCCGGAATCAAACACCGCCGAGTCTTCGCGCTACCAGATCCAGGGCTTCGAAGCTGTGGTCTGCAGCGAGGCCATGCACAAGCTCATGCAAATGGTGGAGCGAGTGGCCCGCAGCAGCGCGGCGGTGCTGATCGTGGGCGAGACCGGCACCGGCAAGGAGTTCGTTGCCCGCGCCATCCATCATCATTCCCTGCGCTGCAGCAAGCCCTGGGTGGACCTGAACTGCGCTGCGCTCCCCGAGAACCTGGTGGAGAGCGAACTGTTCGGCTATGAGAAAGGCGCGTTCAGTGGCGCCGACGCACCCAAGCCCGGCCTGTTCGAGCTGGCCGACCACGGCACGCTCTTCCTGGACGAGATCGGTGAACTCGAGCCCAAGGTGCAGGTGAAGCTGCTGCGCGTGCTCGATGGCGTCCCCTACTACCGGCTGGGAGGCAGCAAGAAGATTTCAGTGGACGTACGCATTGTGGCCGCCACGAACCAGGACCTGGAAGAGAAGGCGCGCGCCGGCCACTTCCGCAGCGACCTGTACCACCGCTTGGGACAGTTTCAACTCAAGGTGCCCCCCCTCCGCAGCCGGCCCGAGGACATCGTCGGCCTGGCCGAGCACTTGCTCAAGCAGCACCGGCCGGACATGCGCTTCTCCGACGAGGCCCTGCGCGCGCTGCTCGCTTATTCCTGGCCGGGCAACGTGCGAGAACTGAAGAATGTCGTTCTGCAAGCGGCTACCCTGGCCGAGGACGCGGAGGTCCGCGCTGCCGACCTGCCACCGGAGATTGGCGGGGCGCCGCGCGTGGAAGACGAAGTCCCCACCAGCGACCTGGCTGAGATTGAGCGCCAGACCATCGTCAAGGTGCTGGCCGGGACCGGTGGCCACCAGGGTCAGGCGGCGGAACAGCTCGGCATCTCGCGGCGTACCCTCAGCCGCAAGCTCAAGCAGTACAAGATTGATGCCGAACGCCGCAGCTCCAATCCCCTGGGCCTGCTGGGTGGCGAGCAACAGAGCTACTTCCGCGCCGCGCTGGACGTGCCGGTCTACATCCGCACCAAGTCGGGCGAAGAGTTGAGCGTGCGCAGCGTCAACCTCGCCGCCGGAGGGCTGGCGGTGAGCGGCCTCGTCAATCCCCTTAAGTGTGCCGGCGACCTCGAGATCCGCTTCACCATGCCGGAGGGTCTGGCAGTCTCGGCCACCGGCCGCATCGCCTGGGCCGACGTCCGCGGCAAAGCCGGCGTCCGCTTCACCCAGATCGACCCCCACATAGTAGGCAAACTCCAGCAATGGATTTCCGACCAGCAGCAGGAAGAAGGCTGGGCAGTCGCTGAAACCCGCTGATTCGCCGGCCCC
>DATKLD010000079.1:0-4237 GCA_035542595.1 Terriglobales bacterium | reverse complement strand
CGGTTGCGAGGCGCAGCAGCGGCGGCTTTCTCCTGGGCGGCCGCCTGAGCGATGGCGACCACCAGCGTCGCGGCCAGCGCGTAGAGTTTGCTGAACCTGCTCCTGTCTCTGTATCCCGGCTGTTTCATCGTGCCCTCCACTCGCTCCAGCCGGACAGAGAGCAACCCCCTCGCCTACACTCATGTTATTGATAAGGCGATGGTTAGTTGAATTTGTTTGGGGGAGAATCGTGTCCGCCAAAACACGGCCGTGTCAGGCGATACACGATGCAGGAATAACCACGCTTCGTGCGGCACCGGCGCGCATCAATAGCCTTAACCCGGAAATGGCCAGGAGGCGGAGATGAAGATTGGAATCGTCGGCGTGGGCGCTGTGGGTTCAGCGTGTCTCTTATCTATGGTCACGCGCGGGGTCGCGCGCGAGATCGTGGTGGTGGACAAGAACCGCGAGCGGGCGAAGGGAGTGGTCACCGACATCCAATACGGAGCAACGCTGTCGGACGCGGTCGAGGTGCATGACGGTGACTACTCCGATCTGGCCGGGGCGGAGCTGGTGATGATCACCGCCGGAGTCAACGAGAAAGCCGGCGGCGCAACCGACCGCAGCGATCCCGCGGGAAGGCTCCGGCTGTTCGAGACTAACGCCGGCATTTACCAGGAAATCGTCCCGCAGATTCTTCGCGCCACTCCAGACACGATGATCCTGGTGGTCACCGACCCGCCGGATCCCCTGGCAGATGTGGTTCGGCTGCTGGGACATCCGCGCGTGCTGAGCACCGGGACGTTGCTGGACACGCTCCGCTTCCGTTTTCACGTGGCACGGAGGCTGAAGTTGAACCCGGCGTCTGTGGACGCGATGGTTGTTGGCGAACACGGCACGTCCCAGGCGTTTCTGTGGTCGTCGGCTCGCGTAGGCGGGAAACCGCTGCTGCAGCTAATAGTGCAAGCGGGACAAGACTCCGAAAAACTACAACGCGAGATCGAAAATGAAGTGCGGTACGCAAATATCACCATCATTGAAGGCATTGGCGCCAGTCAGTACGGAATCGGCATGGTCTCGGCCCGCATCGCGGAGATGGTGCTGCGCGATGAACGAGTTGTCGTCCCCATCGGCGCCTACAGCTCGAAGTACGGCGTCACGCTTTCGCTGCCCAGCGTGCTCGGACGCGACGGCGTCGCACAGGTGCTCGAACCGGAAATGTCCGACGAAGAACAACAAAAGCTGGAGCGCAGCGCGGAAGCGATTAGCAAAGCGGTCGCCCATCTGGAGTGGAAAACGCCTCAGCGCAAGACGGCTTGATGAACAGAACGGCCGGCGCTTCCGGCGAAGCGCCCACGCAATTACAAATCTTTACGCGGGTTTGACAACTCTTTACGCCGCCGGCCGAGAGCAAGCGATAGAGTGCATCCCTACGCCGGAAGCGCGTAGCCGCCATTACGGGGCGAACTTCCGTCTCCCTGGGTTCGCCCCGAGCGGTTTAGTTCTGCTGCGGGTGCGCGTGGCAGGTACATGATGACGGCAAGCAAGAGTGCGTTTCCCTCCTCTCCGGCGGCAGAACCTCCCGCGCGCAACTTGCTGCTATTGGTCGCGTGCATCCTCGGCATCCTGATCGGTTTGGGCGTTTTTGGATTCGTCTGCTACCTTCTGTTGAAATAACCCAGGCTGCTTCTCTGTGCGATACACACGTCCTACTGCCGACGATGGCGCAGCGCTGCATTCAGCACCACCAGCCCCACCGCGAGCAGGGGCGAAAGCGTGACCCATCGCGAGTGCCGGGTTTGCAGGAACGCGCTGAGTACCGCAGAGAGAACATAAATCAGCACAACGAATGCCTGAAGCCAAGCCCCGTGGTAGTGACGCGTTTCCGGCACGTCGAGTGCGGCAGACTGCCCCGTAGGATCGGTTGCCAGCGGCGAAATCCGCAAGCGATACAGCCAGGTGGTGAATTCGGCCACCATGCTGGTGAGCGTCCCGGTGATGTAGGTGGTGGCGATGCCGGGGACCTTCAGATGTCGTATGGCGGCGCTCTGGATCCCCATCGCAACCGCTGAGAGCGTGATGAGGGCGTAGAGTATCGCGCCGCTGCGCACTCCCAGGTGCCAGGTGAGAGTGAACGCGCCGAGGATGACCCCTTCCGCCAGCACAGCCCGCGTGACAGCCTCTGGCCAATCCGTGTGTTGCGGCCCTATCTCCACGATGATCGCTCCCAGCGCGGCGCCAAGCACGAAGCCCGCCAGGGCGACGATCGAGCGCAGGGCCGCCAGCCCCTGCCCTTGTCCGATGGCCAATCCCAGCAGCACGGCGTTGCCGGTCATGTTGGCGGTGAAGACGTGTCCGAGGCCCAGGTAGCTGATGGCGTCCACGCCGCTTGCCGCCCACGTGAGCACCAGGACCATGGTGTTGCGTCCTTGCGGGAAAGTAAGCGCACCGCCGCGCCCGAGGGAGAAACTCATCGCGTTCCCCATCCCTCACCTCCATCGCCAGGTTTCCCAACCTGCGCCGGTTCTGCACATGCTGGGGTAATTAGGCCCCATTGTATGTTTCCGGTTACCAGGACGCGGACACAGGTCGCTGCACAGTGACTTCAGCCCGACCGCGGCGTCACTTCCCTCTCGTCTGAAACCATACTTTGAACAGGGCCGCAAGATGCTGACCAGCAATGACCGGTAGCTTGGTGAGCCGGTAGACCCGAGTAGTTCCCGCGGTGCGGTTGCGGTGGTTTACCGGCACCTCTCGAATAGAAAATCCCCGCCGGTGAACCCGGGCGATGAATTCCCACCAGAAACCCTGCTTCATCGCGCCCAACTCGGACACAACGCTGTCAATCACCTGCTTGTTCGCAAGAACGTAGGGGCAGCTTGGGTCATGAACCGGGACATGGTAGAGAAGCTGATAAATGGTGTAGAAGACCCGGGACATAGTTTTCCGCAGCAGGTTGTCGGAGCGGCAGACTCGTTGGCCAATTGTCACCGCCTGATGATTCCGGCCATCCCAGAACTTCCAGAAATCCTTCGGGTCACACTGTCCGTCCGAGTCCAGACACAGCAGATAGTCCGCCTGCAGCGATTTCATCCCATCGATCACGGCACGCGAGTACCCCTTGCGCTCCTCGCTCATGATGAGTCTGATTGGGAATGTCTGGCTGAGGCGTGTCAGAACATTCTTGGTGTCGTCGGTACTGCCGTCCTCGCAGATGATGAACCGCAAGGGTATGCGTGGCGACAGCGTGTCATAAATCTCCCCGATCGTCGCCGCGATACTTTCCGCCTCGTTGTGCACCGGCAGCAACACCTCGAGGACCGGCTGGGCCGTGATCATCTTCCTCTTCCGTCACGAGCTGCTTCCGACGACAACGTCCTCAGGGTTGAACCGGCTTCGGCTCCGGCCTGTAGACGACATAATACCCGTCCTTAATATGCTGGTTACCGATTCGCTCGCTGAGCGAGTAATGCCTCTCGATGGCCTCAACGATGGCGTCCGTCCAGAAGCCGTTGTCCATGTCCCTTATGACGATTACCTCATGCCCACTCTCTTAGCTGATGGCAGTCGATATCAGGAAATCTGTGCGATGAAAACAGAAACCGCGGGGCGACCTTTAGAGCAGGCTTGCGGCTTCCGCGTCCAGATGCGAGTTGTGTTCGCGCTCGGGAGGAACAACGCCCGTCGGATAGCTGCCGCCGTTGTATTCGGCCATCCGGTTTTTCCACTTGAGGAACTCAGTGATGGTCTGCGGCTCGATGCGGACTTCCACCCGGCGCAAGCTTGCCAGCAGCAGGTTCATTTCGTAGAGCAACCCGGTAGGGGTCCGCTGATCATGACGGCTGGCCTTCACTGCGACATGCAGCTTCCCTGCCCTCGCTTCCAGAAGTCCCCAGTATCGCGGCAGGTCATCGGTGGAGAGCAAACCGGCCGGGGCCAGGTACCAGCGCTCGCATCCCAGGCCGAGTTCAGGATTCTGCCGAAATGGCTTGGCGTGATCGGCGAGGAAGTCGGCGCGCGACAGCTTGCACTCGACCACGACCGAGCGGCACGCGCCTTTCCAGCCGATGGCGTCCGGCACCTCGCCGCTCACGCAAGCCTGCTCGGAGAGGACGATTCCGCAGCCGTAGCGGCGCAGCCACTCCACTGCCTTCGCGACCAGCCTGGCGTGGGTCATGTGACTTTTCGTTGTAGCGCAGCCTGCGCCGGCAAGCTAGTGCCTGGCCGCATTCGGCCTCGGGTCTGTATCATGAGAGGA
>DATKLD010000078.1:0-2812 GCA_035542595.1 Terriglobales bacterium | reverse complement strand
AGGCGAAGCAGCCGAAGGTGGCGAGAAAGCCGAGAAGAAAGAGAAGAAGTAGGCGGCGTGAAACTGATTGTCGGGCTCGGCAACCCGGGCATCGAGTACCAGTTCACACCGCACAACCTCGGGTTTCTGGCGGTGGATCGCCTCGCCGAACAGTGTGGCGTGGTGGTGAACAACCGCCACTGCCATGCACAAACGGCGCGGGCACGCATCGGAAGCGAAGATGTCGTGCTGGCCAAGCCGGAAACCTACATGAACCTCAGCGGCATGTCGGTGCGCGAGTTGGTGGAAAAGTACGAAGCGCGGCCGGCCACCGATCTGGTGGTTTTGTACGACGAGTTGGATTTGCCGTTCGGTACCTTGCGGGTTCGTCCAAGAGGCCGCTCGGCGGGGCACAACGGCGTGGAGTCGGTAATCGGCGCCCTGGGAACGCAGGAGTTTCTGCGGATCCGTATGGGCGTTGCACCGGAACATCCGGTGGCCGACGGGGCCAAGTATGTGCTGTCGCAGTTCAAGAAGGGGCAGTATCCGGCAGTCGATCAGGTGCTGGATGCGTCGGTAGAGGCGGTGAAGGTGATTCTCGCCGAAGGCGTGCAAGCGGCGATGAACCGGTTCAACCGCAAGGCGGAAGAAGAAGCAGCGGGCGGCGAGTAGCAGACCGCCAGCGAGGTTCGAGAAATCAGTAGTTCGTTGGTCGGTGGCTTGGAATCAGCGGCCGATCGCCAGGAGAGAAACGAATGCAACGTATTTACGAATTGATGTTCATCGTGCGTCCCGACATGACGGAGGAAGATCAGGACAAGCTGATCGCCAACCTGGAAGGCCAGGTGGGTACGGCCGGCGGCACGGTGAAGAGCGTGGAACGCATGGGCAAGCGCCGCTTGGCGTATCTGGTGCGCAAGTTCCAGGACGGCATCTACGTGCTGATGACGCTGGAAGGCGACGGCACCATGGTGAAGGAAGTGGAGCGCCGATTGCGCGTCACCGAACCGGTGATCAAGTTCATTACCGTGCGCGTGGACGAAGAGCAGAAGCGCGGGGCCAAGATCAAGGCCATCCGCGACACGAAGGTGCGCGGCAAGGGGACACGGGCGCAGGAAGCGGCGGCGGCGGAAGCTGCGGCACCGGCAGCGGCGGCTGAGCCGGCGGAGTCGGCAGCGGCGACCGCGTAGAGCTTCGCCAATAACAGACATTGCGATTGAGGGCCGGCGAAGGCCCGAAGGAGAAACATGGCAGACGAGACAACGACGACAACGGGTCCAGCGGCGACGACGGAAGGCGGCAGTTCCGCGCCGCGCGCGGAAGGCGAGCGCGGGCAGCGCGGACCCCGTCCGGGCGGACGGTCAGGCAGTGGCGGAGCCGGAGGACGGGAAGGCGGGAGGAAGTTCTTCCGCCGCAAGAAAGTGTGCAAGTTCTGCGTCGAGAAGATCGACAGCGTGAACTACAAGGACGTGCGGCTGCTGGGGCAGTTCGTGGCGGAGTCAGGCAAGATCGTGCCGCGGCGACTGACAGGCGTTTGCACACCGCACCAGCGCCGCTTGGCCGATGCGATCAAGCAGGCGCGCAACATCGCGCTGCTGCCGTTTGCGAGTCGGTGAAACAGTCGCCAGTCGCCTGGGTGCGCGAGCGCCGAGTCCTACAGTGTGAGATAGCGCGACATCAACAAAGAGTTCATGGAGTTTGAGCGATGGAAGTCATCCTGAAAGAAGACGTCAACAAGCTGGGCCACCGGGGCGATGTGGTGAAGGTGGCGGAAGGCTACGGCCGCAACTATCTCATCCCGCACAAGCTGGCGATTGAGGCGACACCGGGCAACAAAGCGGTCATCGAGCAAATGAAGGCGGCAGCAGTGCGCAAATCGGCGAAGGAGAAGGGCAGCGCCGATGCGCTGGGCGCGCAACTCAGCGGCGTGGTGGTGGAGTTCACCCGCAAGTCGGGCGAGCACGACCAGCTGTTCGGCTCGGTGACATCGTCGGACATCGCGCATGAGCTGGAAAACAAGGGCTTCGCGATCGACCGCCGGAAAATCCTGCTGGACGTGCCGCTGAAGACCGTCGGTGAGTTCAACGTGCCAGTGAAGCTGCACCGCGAAGTGACGGTCAACATCAAAGCGGTGGTGAAGAAAGACGCTCCGGAAGAGCCGGTCGCGGCGCCCGCGCCGGCGGCGTCGGAAGAGGCGAGCGAGGAAGCTCCGGCGGAAGCGTAGTTCTCGCGTTTCCTGGCAACAAAGTCGAAAGGCTGGCGTTCGCGCCAGCCGTTTCTTTTTTAGGGAATTTCTGACTGAGGGTACCTCTCCCCGGCGCGGCGCACTGCGTTTGCTCGGCTCACTGCGCGCGAGCCGGCGGCGAGGCGGGCGCCACCGCGGCGGCTTATTTCTTATTTGAGAAGGACCGCCACGCCACAGCAGACGGGATGGGACACTCAGCTCGAAAGGGAAAGTCCCCTTTTGCCTGCCGCTAACAAGTGTGGCCGCCAGTTAGCGTCCGGCGAACATGGATTGCCCGTCAGCCGAGTCAGCCTTCGTACTTGAAGGAGAGCATAACGCGGGTGCGGTACTCGGCGATTTTTCCGTCCTCGACCTTCATGTCCATCTTGACGACTTCGGCGATGCGGAGGTCGCGCAAAGTCTTGGAAGCGGTCTCGATCGCGTTGCGGGCGGCGTCCTCCCAGGACTGCTTGCTGGTGCCGATGATCTCGACCACGTTGTAAACGCTTTCGCTGGATGCGGATTTCTTTGCCATAAGTGCCTCGTATTTTCTGCAGGTTGTTTCGGCGATAGGAATTGTGTGCCTTGCGGCGGGGGAATGCAAGAGCG
>DATKLD010000077.1:0-7285 GCA_035542595.1 Terriglobales bacterium | reverse complement strand
CGCCGCTTCACCGACCTGGCGCTGCTCACTCCCGGCGTCACCCAGGACCCGCGCAGCCTGACTTCGGGGAGCAACGGCGACCTGGCTTTCGGCGGCATCCGCGGGTTCCAGACCAGCTTCCTGGTCGACGGCGTGGACAACAACAACGCCTTCTTCAGCCAGGCTCGCGGGCGTTACCGCGCACCCTACCAGTTCTCCAACGAAGTGATTCAGGAGTTCCGGGTCTCCTCGAACACCTACGGCCCGGAGCTGGGACGCTCCGGAAGCGCGGTGATCAATGTGGTCACACGCTCGGGCGGCAACCAGTGGCACGGCAGCCTGTTCGAGTACTACCGCGACGGCCGTCTGGGCGCCGGCTATCCCGGCCTAAACATCGGCAAGCCGCCCACCCGCCAGAACCAGTTCGGCTTCACCCTGGGCGGGCCGATCAAGCGCAACCGCGCGTTCTTCTTCGCCGGCTTCGACCAGCACATTTTTCACATCCCAACCGTCGTGCAGTTCGCCAACGGCGCGACGGCGGTAGTGCCGCAACCGAACGACTACGAGGCCAGCGACCAGGCCCTGGTTTCTGCCACGGCGGCGCAACTGTCGCAACTGGGAGGCCAGTTCCGCACGGCGCTGGTGGGCAATGCGGCCTTCGGCAAGCTGGACTTCGTCCTCTCGCCGCACCACCATCTGAGCGCGCGGCTGAGCACCTCGCGCTATTCCGGACAGAACAACGTCTTCTTCGACCCTGCCAGCCCGATAACGAACTTCGGCATCAACAACAACGGCGAAGAAGACGTAAGCACGGAAAGTGCTGTGGTGTCGCTGAACAGCGCGCTTACGCCGCGCCTCACCAGCCACCTGCGGGTGCAATTTTCCCACGACCTGCAGAATTCCGTCGCCAACTCCAGCGACGCGCTCACCAAAATCTACGGCATCATTGACGGCTTCGGCCGTTCCAGCATCCTGCCACGCACCACCCGCGAACACCGCCTGCACCTGGCCGAGACCGTGAACCGCGAAGGACGGCGCCACCAGTGGAAGTTCGGCGGCGACATGCTCAAGACCTGGATCTACAACTTCTTTCCCGCGCAGTTCGGCGGGGAGTATTACTTCGACACTATCAAGGTGAATCCCTTCACCTTCGTGCCACAGGAAGGCGGCCTGCCGCTTACTCCGCTGCGCGCCTACGCGCACGACGTGCCGCGGTACTACATGCAGAGCTTCGGCGACGCCGAATCCCATCCCAACACCACTGACTACGCCGCGTTCATACAGGACACTATCCGCGTCAACGAACACTTCGCGCTGACTTTGGGCGTCCGCTACGACCTGCAGACTTTCGACACCAGCCGACTGCAGACGAACCCGCAGTGGCCGGACACCGGCCGGCTTCCCCTGAACGCTCATAACTTGGCGCCGCGCGCCGGCTTCGCCTGGACGCTGGGCAACGACAATCCGCTGGTGGTGCGCGGCGGTTTCGGGATCTTCTATACCCGCATCCCGCAGATCTACAACTCAACCATCGAGACCGACAACGGCCTGCGGCAGACCCAGATCTTCCTCAACAACACCAACTTCTACGATCGCCAGGTGTTTCCGCAATATCCCAACCCGCTGGTCAACTGCCCGCCCGGCGCGCGGATTTGCACTCCTCCCTCCGACCTCACCGGCTTCCTCACCAGCGATGTTTCAGCTTTTTCGCCCTCGTTCCGGACGCCCTACGTCATGCAGACAAGCCTGAGCCTCGAGCGCGAGGTGAGGAAGGATGTCGTTGTCACGGGATCCTATCTCTACGTCCACGGCGAACACCTGATTCGCGTGCGCGACGTCAACCTCCCGCCTCCCATTGCGGTCACTTACCCGGTCTTCGACTCGACCGGCACGCAATTTCTCGGCACTTACTACAGTGAGCAGTCATTTGCCACCTGGCAGTTCACACCCACCCTCACCTGTCCGTTTCCGCCTTGTGTGAATCCGCTGCAGCGTCCCATACCGGGGCTGGGCGCCATCAACGAGTTTGAGAGCGCGGCTTCAAGCGTGTACCACGGGCTGACCGTTTCCGTGCTCCGGCGCATGAGCTCCGGTCTGTACTTCCGCCTGGCGTACACTTGGGCACAGGCCTTCGACGACGTCCAGGACGCGCTGGTGGCGGGCAGCCCCGGTAACGTGCAGAATTCGTACAACCCAAACGCGGACTGGGGACGGAGCGTCACCGACCAGCGGCACCGCCTGGTGGGCTCCTGGGTCTATGAGCTGGAGCCGTTCGACCGCTCGCACGACACCCTGCGGCGCCTGTTCAACCACTGGAAGCTGGCCGGGATCGTCACCGCGGGCAGCGGCAGGCCGGTGAATGCCACCATCGCTGGCGATCCCAACATCGACGACAACACCTACAACGACCGGCTGCCCGGCGTCGCGCGCAATTCCTATACCGGTCCCAACTATGCCAGCACTGACCTGCGACTGTCGCGGCAGTTGCTTCTGGCGGAGCGCTATAAGCTGCAACTCATGGCCGAGAGTTTCAATCTGCTCAATCGCGATAACAAGCGGGTGACGATCACCGATGACGGCTTCGTGGGTTCCGCCGGAAATTTTGTGCTGGGGGATAAGACCATCGGCGCCAGCCACTATCCCGGCTACTACACGTTCAACCCCTATTTCCTGGTGCCGACCAGCACCTATGCACCGCGGCAGGTGCAACTGGCTGCCAAGTTCGTCTTTTAGCCGGGGGAAATTGGGAGGACGGGAGCCGGATATCGGTGTTGGGTGAATGCCCTCAACGCCCGGAATATCTCTTGACTTGCTTCAGAAAGGCTGCAATAACTTACCGGTCCAAATTGGCACAGTAGGGAGGTGTATCGGGTTGGCAGAGGTACGGGTCCAAGAGGGCGAGTCCCTGGAAAACGCGCTTCGTCGCTTCAAACGCAAGGTTCAGCAGGAAGACATTATCAAGGAGGTCAAGCGTCACTCCTTTTACCTGAAACCGGGCGAGAAACGCCGCGCCAAGGAAGCCCTGGCACGCAAGCGAAATCGCAAGAAAGCACGCAAAGAACAAGACTAGAGCCTGCGGGCCGCACCTGGGAGGGGCGGCCCGTCCTTTACTCAGCCCGTGAGTATTCCGCAGTCTTAAATCCTTTGTTTGGTGCAGTAGCCTGGACGGCCCGTGCCGTCCAGGAGGGGCTGGTTCCAGTAGATGTGCCCCGCTCTTTCCGTGGAGGCACCGGCGGACGCGCCACGCCGTCGACTGTCGCAAGGGGCGGGATCACGGGTGGGAGAGGGAAGGTTCTCCATGGAATTCCAGGACAAGGTGCTGAAGTGCATCGACTGTGGTACGGATTTCATTTTCACGGCCGGGGAGCAGCTGTTCTTCCATGACAAGCAGTTCAAGAACGAGCCCAAGCGCTGCAAGGTCTGCAAGACCAAGCGCGCCTCCTCCCTGGGCGCCGTTCCTGCCGGGAACACCTACCAAAAGGTGGAGACGCGCACCGTCTGTTCGCAGTGCGGCAAAGAGACCACGGTGCCGTTCAAGCCGACCCAGGGAAGGCCGGTGTTCTGCCGGGAGTGTTTCCAGCAGCGCCGCACCGCCGCAGCCAGCGCCTGATCCCGCTTCGCTCAGGCTTGAATCCTGCCCGCCAGAGCGGACGTGTGTCCGGCAACACCGGAGTCGCGGGAGTGTTTCTTCACAGTTTGATTGGGCAAATGACGGGAGCGGTGAGTGCGCCGCTTTTCCCCTGAAACTCGGTACTAGGTACTCGGTACTTTCCTAGCTGGCCCGCTTGGCAGCATTCTTGTGCGCGGAATTAGCATCAGGGCGGGAAGCCGCCTTGTGCAACCTCTGCTTCTTGTCTTCGTGCTGGATGAGCAGCACCTCAATCTGCCGCAGCAGGTCTTCCGTGTTCATCGGCTTGACCAGCATGGAATCCGCACCTGCGCTCTCCCATCCACTGCCCAGGCTGGGGAAGGCCGTCAGGACGGCCACGGCGGGGCTGTTGGCAAGCTGCTTGGCGGCGCGCATCACGTCGTAGCCCGCGGTCTCACTCTCCATCTTCAGATCGGTGATCACCATGTGATACGGTCCGCCCTGCTGCAATTTGGCGATCGCCTCCGCGCCGTTGGAGGCCGTCTCAACCTCGAAGCCATTCATTTCGAGAATGGCGCGGAGCGTCAGCAGTATCGCCAGTTCGTCATCCACCAGAAGGAGGCGCCGTTTCATGTCCCACTCCCAGGCCCGAAAGGGGAATATCGAGGCACGAGGGCCAGCAGCCAGAAGCACTCACGGATGGAAACGTGCGCCGAAAACCGCTCAGCCTCGATTGCTATAATACACCTCTGTGTCGACTTTCTTTGTGCATAACTTCGGCTGCCGCGCCACGCAAGCGGATGGCGCTGCTCTGGAACGAGACTTGATTGGTCGCGGGCTGATCCACGCCATCAGCGCCCGCGACGCCGAAGTCGTTGTATTGAATACATGCACGGTCACCGCGGAGGCGGATAGGGATGTGCGCGCCGCCATCCGCCGGACGCACCGCGAGAACCCCGGCTGCCGTATCCTGGTGACCGGCTGCTATGCCCAGCGCGCTCCCCATGAACTGGAAGGTCTGCCCGGTGTCTCCTGGGTAGTGGGGAATTCGCATAAGCATCAGATCGGCGAAATCATAAATATCACTTGTCATCCCGAGCGAAGCGCGAGCGAGCAAACCGGGGTCCCCGGCAAACCCGGTTTTGGTTTGCTGGGGTGGGGGAGCGAGCGCGCGCGAGTCGAGGGACCCGTATTCCCTGTAGAAGCCCTGGTGTCCACCTACGTCGGCGACATCTTCGCCCACACCGAGTTGCTGGCCGCGCCCGTTTTTGACGGCCTCGGCTACGACAAGACCCGTCCCAACCTCAAGGTTCAGGACGGCTGCGACAATCGCTGCTCATTCTGCATTATCCCGTTCGTCCGCGGGCAAAGCCGCTCGCTGCGCCGCGACGACGTGCTGCGCGAGATGGACGCGCTGCTCGCCGCCGGCTTCCGCGAAGTTGTCATCTCCGGTATCAACCTCGGCCGCTGGGGACGCGATCTCGATCCCGCGGGCCGCTTTGAAGAGCTGGTGCGCGCGATTCTGGACCACACCGGCGTCGAGCGCCTGCGGCTGAGTTCCATCGAGCCCATGGATTGGACGGACGAGCTGATCGAACTGGTGGCCGGGTCGCCGCGCGTCGCCAGGCACGCGCATGTGCCCCTGCAGACCGGCAGCGACCGCGTCCTGCGGCGCATGCACCGCAAGTACCGCCCCTGGCATTACGAGGACCGCATCCGCAAGATCCGCCTCGCCATGCCCATGGCCGCCATCGGCGCCGACGTCATGGTCGGCTTCCCCGGCGAGACGGACGCCGAGTTCGAAGAGAACCGGCGCTTCATCGCTTCCCTGCCCTTTACCTATCTGCACGTGTTCACCTACTCGCCGCGACCGGGGACGCCTGCGGCAGAGATGGCGCAGCAGGTCGCGCCGCAGATCAAGCGCGAGCGCAACCGCGTGCTGCGGGAGCTGGCGGCGGGGAAAAAGACGGCGTTCATGCAGTCTCTGGTCGGGCAAACGGTTTCAACCATCACTCTCAGCGTGGGCGAGAACGGCCGCACGGAAAGCCTGACCGACAACTACCAGAAGCTATGGCTGGAAGGCCGTCACGCGGCGAACCAGATCGTCTCGGCGCAGGTTCGCGAAGTTGCTGACCACTCCCTCATGGGATTGTCATTGGGGGCAGCGACGACCGGATTGCCTGATGCCCCCGATCGTCCGATGAGTTGATTCCGTCGTGCTATAATTTTTTTCGCTTCTTGCCGCACTTTTTCTCCCGGAGGCCGTGTATCGACAAGAGGTTTATTCGTACGAACGAGCGCATTCGTGCCCGCGAAGTGCGCGTGATCGACGATGAAGGCAAACAGATCGGTATCCTGCCGCCCTTCGAAGCGCTCAAGCTGGCCCGGGAAAAGAACCTTGACCTGGTGGAGGTATCGCCGACGGCGCAGCCGCCGGTGTGCCGCATCCTGGATTTCGGCAAGTACCTCTACGAGCAGGAGAAGAAGGAACGCGCGGCCAAGAAGCACCAGAAGATCATCACCATCAAGGAAGTGAAGTTCCGCATCAACGTGGATGAACACGATTATGAGTTCAAAAAGAACCACGTGCTGCGCTTCCTGGAAGATGGCGACAAGGTGAAGGCGACCATATTTTTCCGCGGCCGCGAGATGACCCACACCAACCTGGGACGCGAGATCCTCGACCGGCTGATCAAGGACATCGGCGACAAAGGCGTGGTCGAGTTCCGTCCGCGCATGGAGGGCAACACCCTCCACGCCATCCTGGCGCCGAAGAAGGCGTGAGAAAACAGTTTCAAGTTTCAAGTTTCCAGTTTCCAGCGCTGAATCTCCGAAACTTGAAACTCGAAACTTGAAACTCAAAAACTCAGAGAGAAAACATGCCCAAACTGAAAACACATTCCGGTGCGTCCAAGCGCTTCAAGAAGACGGCGGGAGGGAAGATCAAGCGCGGACACGCGTTCATCCGCCACATCCTGACCTCCAAACCGACGAAGCGCAAGCGCCACCTCGATACCGGCACGCTGGTCAGTAAGGCCGACGCGCCCAAGATCAAGCGGATGATTCCGTATTAGTCGTTGGTCGGTAGTCGTTGGTCGTTGGTCAGATTTTGCGAACGACTAACGACCAAGAGCCAACGACCGAAAGCGTGTGAAGAGGCACATCCTGCCTCCAGCCGCTGAATAACACGAATCACGAAAAGGAGAAGACATGCCCCGAGTTAAACGCGGCACCAAGCGCCGCGCCAAGCGCAAGAAGATCCTCGATCGCGCCAGCGGCTACTACCTGACTAAGTCCAAGCTCTACCGCTCCGCCAAAGAATCGGTGGAGCGGGCGCTGAAGTTCGCCTACGCCGGACGCCGGCAGAAGAAGCGCCAGTTCCGCTCGCTGTGGATCGTGCGCATCGGCGCCGCCGCCCGCCAGAACGGCATGAGCTACAGCCAGTTCATTAATGGCCTGAAGAAGAGCGGCATGGAGCTGGACCGCAAGATTCTGGCCGACCTCGCAGTCGCAGACCCGGCCGCGTTCAAGGGCCTGGCCCAGCAGGCAAAAGGCGCGCTAGGTGCGACGTAGGAATTTTTCGCCGCGGATTCACGCGGATCGTCGCGGATTTTCATCCCAGATTCGAGCTCGTGTTATCCGCGTCAATGTTGTTCGGCGCAGAGCCTTTGCGGCCTGCCTGGCAAATGCTTCAGCCCCGCAGGGGCGACATTTGTT
>DATKLD010000076.1:0-11161 GCA_035542595.1 Terriglobales bacterium | reverse complement strand
TGAGCCCATCTAGAAATCCGCGGATGGGTTTGCCGGCAGCCTCGTGCTGTTCGAACACGGCGTAGTGCCCGGCGCGGGGGATCGCCTGAAGACGGCTGCGGGGAATCTGACGCTGCATGGATTCGGCTTCGCTTAGCGGGGTGAGCGTGTCTTCGGCACCGACCATGACCAGCGTGGGAACGTTGATGGTCTTCAGGTCGGCGGTGGAATCGGGTCGCGCCGCCATGCCGCGCTGCACCGCTGCAATCCCTGCCGCGGGCATTTCCAGCATCATCTTGCGGGCGCGTTCGACCAAGTCAGGACGGGTAGTGCGCGTGGTGTCGCCCAGCAATTTGGGGATCATGCCGTCAATGAAAGGAACGGGCCCTTGCTTTTCCGCGTCGTCGGCGGCCTTCAGACGGTTGATGCGGCCTTCCTCGGTATCTGCGCCCGCGCGCGTATCACAAAGGATCAGGCCGGAAACGCGCCCGCGATGCCGCCGCCAGAACTCAAAGAGCACGTACCCGCCGATGGAGACGCCGGCGAAGACAGTCTTGCCCACGCCGCAAGTTTCCAGGAGCCGGAGCACGTCGGCGGCGTGCTTTTCCATGGTGGCAGGGCCCGCGCCGACGCCGGACTGCCCGTGCCCGCGCAGGTCGGGAAGGATCAGGCGATAGCGGCCCGCCAGCAGCTCGGCCGCCGGCAGCCACACCTTGTGGTTTGCCGGAAAAGGGTGCAACAGGACGACAGGCGGGCCGTCGCCCATCACGGTGTAGAAGATCTCTGCGTCGTCGCTGCTGAAGTGCATGCTTCAGGGAGTATGCGCGCGTTCGGCGTTGACGGGAGCGGCCGGCAGCAGCTCCGGCTCGTTGGGCATGACGATCCACGCGATGATGTACGCGATGAGGCCCGCCCCTCCTGACAGGAACGCGCCCACCAGCCATACCACGCGCACCAGGGTGACATCCAGGTCAAAGTACTCGGAGAAACCGAGGCACACGCCCGCGACCTTGCGCCCAAGGCGCGGACGGACCAGCCGCTTGCGCGCCGCCACCGCTCCCACCCGTTTGCCACAGTAAGCGCAGAGCTGCGCGTCATCCTGAATCACCTTCCCACAGTAGTTGCAGTACATAGGCGCTCCTCTTTCCATTGTATATACGGCGGGAAATACCAGGTAGTTCCCCGACAAACGGGTCGGCCAAAGCTGCGGAGAACGCGTAATTCTTGCCCGGAGAAATCGTGCTTCTCTCCGTCGCAACCACCGCAACTTCCAGCCTGCCAAGGGGTTACATTGCTTGACCTTTGGTCATTGGTTTGCGGAAACAGGTCTGGGAAGGGATGTAGAATCATGGCAAACACCGCAAGCAACGTCCACGACCACGGCGAGTTTTGGAGACCAGCCTTGGAGACGCGTCAGGAAACCGTGCCCACAGCGCAGGCCGAGAGTTGCGGGCGCTGTGGCACCGAGTTCATTGCCGATGCACGTTTCTGCCATATCTGCGGGACCGCGCGTAAGCCTCAGCTCGCTGCCCGTCGCATTCAGTGGGCGCGATTCCTGGATGTTCAGCGCATGCGGGAGCGGCTGGGCCTGCCGCTGGCGTCGCTGGTAGCGCTTATCGTTGGTGTCCTCTGCGTGCTGGCCGCCATCGGGACGGGCCTCGTCTACACCGCGAGCACCGTGCTCGATTGGCAGGCGGTGCAGATCTGGCGGATCGAGTGGCTGCTGGCGGCTGTAGTGGCCTTCCTGGCGGGAATCCTTGTGAAGACTGCCGGCGGTTTGAAAGACAAGCAGGATTGATTCTTGCGCCGGGCACATCCACAAGGGCGTGTTATCCCTCGCTTATTCCCCCGGCCCATGGCTGTTTCGGTGCATGGGTATACTGAGGTCCGGCGCAGGCCGCGGCTGTTCATCCATGCGGTAGAGGTGGTGGAGCGGGCCAACACCTTTGCCCAGCGGCAAAGCGTGGCTGATGGCCTTGGTTACATAGGCCTTAGCCAGCACGATTGCGTACTGAAGCTGGCGTCCCTGGGCAAGATTGGCGGCCAGCGCGGTGGCGAAGGCGCATCCAGTACCGTGGGTCGAAGTCGAACGCAGGCGGTCGGCAACAAAATCCAACTGCTCGAAGTTTCCCTCGGGCAGCGCGATGCTGAGCACGTCAATCGCGCGCTCCAGATGCCCGCCGGTGATCGCCACGTTTTGCGCCCCCATCTCGTGCAATTTACGCGCCGCCGCCTTCATCTGCTCCACGTCGGTGACGGGAAGGCCAGTGAGCACGGCGGCTTCGTCGATGTTGGGGGTGATCACGTAAGCCAGCGGCAGCAAAACCTTGATCAGCCGTTGCAAGCCTTTGTCATCAAGCAATGCCGTGCCCGAGGATGGCTTGAATATGGGGTCGAGCACCACGTTGGGCGGCTTGGTGCTGTCGAGGAACTCGGCTACCGCGTCCACCACGTCCGCCGAACCCAGCATGCCGATGCGAACTGCCGCGGGCGGCATATCGGCCGCCAAGTCGCGAAGCGTTTCCTTCACGATATCCTTGGAGACCGGTTCCACGCGCCGCACGCCCGTTGTGGTCTGCACGGTCAGAGCCGTAATACACGCGGTCCCATAGCAACCGTGCGCGGCAATCGTTTTGACGTCAGCCGTGACTCCGGCTCCGCAGGAGGGATCGAAGCCGGCAATGGTCAGCACCACCGGTGGCGCGGAAGGCATAGCGCATGAATTTAACGGCAATCCTGCCCGGCGTAAAATGAAATCTTCACTTTGTTTTCCCTGGCAGCTGCCCTTCTTCAAGAACGCCTTGGCCTTGGCCACACTTTGCCTTCCCAGGCCCCTGTGCCTGCCTGAGCGCTTCGGTTCTCTGGCAACGAGTCTGTCGGTTACGCGGAAATCGGTTCCGGGCTGCTGGGGGAGGACTCTGAGGGCCAGTTGGGAGAAATCGGCCGTTGGTCCAGCAAATTGCCCTGTTCGCCAGGCTCATCCGGCTCGATGCCCGGTGCAACTGACCTGCAACGACTCGCAATCCCTTGCTGTGAAACAGTTTGCAGCGCGGTACAGAAGTAATGATCAGGGCAGATGGAGAATATTGACTAGTTACCTTTAGTTTCATACAATTACAGAATTCAGTTAAGAGAAAAGGGAGACGTAGATAGACTGAAAGGACATCCAATGCGACGAGTACTACCCTGCATTATGGCAACGCTTCTCATGGTTGCTACCGTGGGGGCGGCACCCGCTACAAAGGGCCCAAGGTCTACGAAGTCAGGTCCCCCCAAGCGCCAGAAGCCTTATGAGGTTGGACGGGCTTCCTGGTACGGCAAGCCATTCCACGGACGCACGACCGCCAGCGGTGAGCCTTACGATATGTTCCAGTTCACCGCCGCCCACCGCTATCTCCCTCTAGGAACGTGGGTTAAGGTCACCAACCTGCGCAATGGCAAGTGGGTGATGGTGCGCATCAACGACCGCGGACCGGTTCCCGAAAGCCGTATCATCGACCTCTCTTATGGCGCCGCCTCCATGCTGGAGTTCAGGCATGAGGGGGTCGAACGGGTACAGTTGGATTTAGTCACCCCACAGATGGTCGGCGCAGCCCAAAACGTGGGCGGCGAATGAGCCAGTCCCGGCAGACCGAACCTGGTCTGCTGGGCCCACCGCAATTTGGAGGAAGGAACGATGAGGCCTGAGGACCGCCTGATCGTCGCACTCGACGTGTCCTCGGCCAGCGAGGCGCGGAAGGTCGTCCAACGGCTCGGTGCCGCCGTCTCGAGCTACAAGGTTGGGAATCAGCTCTTTACGGCGGAGGGCCCCGCTCTGGTCCGAGAACTGGCGGAATTGGGCAAGAAGGTCTTCCTGGACCTGAAGTTTCACGACATTCCCAATACGGTTGCAGGCGGGGTGCGCTCGGCAGCGGCGATGGGGGTTTCCATGCTCACCGTCCACGCCGCCGGAGGCGCGGCCATGCTCCGGGTCGCGATGGAGGCCGCACGACAGGCGGCGAAGCCGCCCCTCGTCCTGGCAGTCACCGTCCTGACCAGCCTCTCCGATGCCGACCTGCAGGAAACTGGCGTGGCAGGCGGCACCCGCGACCATGCCCTGGTTCTGGCCACGCTGGCGCAGAACTGCGGCTGCGACGGGGTGGTGGCCTCACCGCATGAGGCGAGGCTCATCCGGCAGGATCTAGGCACTGGATTGGTGATAGTTACCCCGGGAATCCGTCCGGCAGGCTCGGCCAAGGGCGACCAATCGCGGGTGAAGACGCCCGCCGAAGCCATCGCAGCGGGGGCAGACTACCTTGTGGTGGGAAGGCCGATCACGGAGGCGGACAATCCAGTTCAGGCAGCGCAGCAGATTTTGCGCGATATAGGTGGGTGAGCTGCAGTCATTTCAGACTGACTCCTGACAACTGACCGCTGACAACTGCTTTTACAGCTTCTCGTAAAAATCACACACTGAGCACGAAATATATATCCCGCCGGGCACTCCGCGGTCGCGGTCCTTTATCCGCTTGACGATGCGCGCCGGCTTGCCGCACTTGGGACAGTCGTGGCTCTTGGACGTATCCATCACCCGCTTGCGATCGGCGGTTTTGGCTACCTTGACCATGATTGGCTCCTGACAGAACTCTCCCGCTCAGCGGGACGGATATTTTGGGGAGTACGACGGAAAGAAGATCGCGACTCACCGCAGAAACCCAGTCTACACGAGCCACGGGGTTCGTGTCGCCCCGGCGTAAACCTTCTCCGCGAGGCGCCGTCTCAACAATCAAGTCTCCCTTTGCCCACTTGAGGCGCTTCGGCGCCTCTTTTTTAGTACCCAGTTCCGAATACCAAGTGCGGAGCAGAACTAACGTCTCGGCTGGAATCCGTGTTCACCGTGTGGATCCGCAGCAGAGGGTCCAGAGCGAAGCGACCGCCAAACGGACATGAACTCGCTACTTGGTACTGGGTACTTGGTACTCGGTACTCGGTACTAGATTGACCCTCTCCAAACCCTCTGGTAGTTTCTACTGTCTTTCGCACCTGAACGCGACCAGGGGCAGCAATGGCCATCAAGTTCCGCGGGGTTGATTTCATCGAGTTCGATTCCCTGCTCACGGACGACGAGCGCCTGGTGCGCGACACGACGCGCCAGTTCATCGAGGACAACCTCATCCCCATCATCGAACAGTGCAACCGCGAAGGCCGGTTCCCGCGCGAACTGGTCAAGCCTATGGCCGAGCTCGGCTACTTCGGGGCCAGCCTGAAGGGCTATGGCTGCGCGGGGATGTCGAACGTCGAATACGGGCTGGTGATGCAGGAACTGGAGCGCGGCGATAGCGGCGTGCGCTCCTTCGTCAGTGTGCAGTCGGCGCTGGTGATGTACCCCATCTACACCTTCGGCAGCGAACAGCAGAAAGAACGCTGGCTGCCGGCGCTGCAGAAAGGCGAGGCCATCGGGTGCTTTGGCTTGACCGAACCCGACTTCGGCTCCAACCCCGGCGGCATGCGCACGCGCGCCCGCCGCGACGGCGCGGATTACATCCTCAACGGCGAGAAGATGTGGATCACCTCGGGCTCGATCGCCGACGTGGCCGTCATCTGGGCCAAGGTGGACGATGAAGGCGGCACGATCCGCGGCTTTCTTGTCGAAACTAACCGCCCCGGCTTCCGCACTGCCGACGTGCACGGCAAGTGGTCGTTGCGGGCATCCGTGACCTCAAGCCTTTCCTTGCAAGATGTGCGTGTGCCCTGCAGCAACCTGCTGCCGAAATCGGGTGGTCTGAAATCGCCGCTGATCTGTCTCAATCAGGCCCGTTACGGCATCGCCTGGGGCGGAGTGGGCGCGGCCATGGCCTGCTATGACTGCGCGCTGCAGTACGCCGGCTTCCGGAAGCAGTTCCACGACCAGCCCATCGCCTCGCATCAGCTCGTGCAGGAAAAGCTGGTGTGGATGATCTCGGAGATCACCAAGGGACAGCTTCTGGTGTTGCAGGTCGGGCGCTTGAAAGATCAGGACCGCGCCGGCTTCCAGCACATCTCCTTGGCCAAGCGAAACAACGTCTGGATGGCGCTCGAATGCGCCCGCCTGGCCCGCGACATCCTGGGCGCCAACGGCATTGCCGACGAGTATCCCATCTTCCGCCACATGGCCAACCTCGAGTCGGTGAAGACCTACGAAGGCACGCACGACATTCACACGCTGATCATCGGCAGCAATGTAACGGGCATCGACGCGTTTTGAACTTCGCCGCCCGAATTGACGCGGATAGACAGGGATCCTGGACCGGCCCTCGGTACTCGTTACTCGGTACTTCTCCTTGACGCCCTCCTTCCGAAGGGGCATTATGCGCGGTGCTCCCTGGGGTTTCCCCGCCGCCAGGAGCGCGCAATTCTAAGCCGTCCCGGAGGCACTTATGGCACCCGTCACAGAGGCGAAGCCCGCCAAAGCCATCGCCAAGAGCTACGGACAGAACATCGAGACCGACCTTGCCCTGGAATTCCTGCGCGTAGTGGAGAACGCGGCCATCGCCTGCGCCAAGACCATGGGCCAGGGCGACCGCAAGTACGCCGACCACGTTGCCACCGAGGCCATGCGCAAGACCATGGACACCGTCCCCATGAATGGCCGCATCGTCATTGGCGAAGGCGAGCGCGACGAAGCGCCCATGCTCTACATCGGCGAGCACGTCGGCGCCGAATTCCCCGACGGCACCAAGGTCCCCGAGATTGACATCGCCGTGGACCCGCTCGAGGGCACCAACCTGTGCGCCACCGGCTCGCCCGGTGCCATTACCGTACTCGCCGCCTCGGAAAAAGGCGGACTGCTGCACGCGCCCGACTGCTACCTCGACAAAATCGTCGTGGGTCCGTCGTGCAAGGGTTGCGTGGACCTGGACGCGCCCGTGGCCGACAACCTGAAAAATATCGCCAAGCGGCTGGAGCGCGATGTTGAGGACCTGGTGATCGTGGTGCTCGACCGCCCGCGCCACGAGAAGCTGATCGCCGACATCCGCAAGGCCGGCGCGCGCATCAAGCTGATCTCGGACGGCGACCTCTCCCCCGGCATCGCCGCCGCCGTCATCGGTACCGGCGTGCACGCGGTCATGGGTTCGGGCGGGGCGCCGGAAGGCGTGCTCACCGCCGCTGCCATCCGCTGCCTCAACGGCTACATGGTCGGGCGCCTAATGCTGACCAAGCCCGAGCAGGAAGAGCGCGTCCACAAAATGGGGATCAAGGACGTGAAGCGAGTCTACACCGCCGAAGACCTCGCCCCGGGCAAGCAGATCATCTTTGCCGCCACCGGCGTCACCGAAGGCGCGCTGATGCGGCCGGTGCGCTTCTTCGGCGAGGGCGCGCGCACGTCATCCATCGTGCTGACGCTCAACACCGGCAAGGTGCGCTTCATCGAGAGCATCCACCTGGAGAAGAAGCCGGATGTGAAGGTGAGGTTCGCGTAAGGCAGTCGTCGGTTGTTGGTCGTCGGCTAAAAGCAAAGGCTTCCCTGGAGCGGAGGCCTTTTTTCTCGGTACTCGGTACTCGCTACGGCTTCGGCACCGGCGGCCACTCGATGTACCGTCCTTCGAACAGAGCGACCGTGTCTTCCAGGCGCGCTTTGCCGTCGTGCACGGCGAACTGCACCCGCTTGCCGGCATAGCTCTGGCTCCAGAATGAGACTCCGGCGTAGGCGCCGTCGTTGCGCAGGATGTAATAGACCATCTGGATGTAGCGCAGGCGAGTCATGTCGTTGTTGTAGAGGTGGGCGAGCCGCCGCAGAGTTTCCATCCCGGCCTCGACCGGCGATATTCCGCGGCGCATGTTCTCGACGATCGTGTGCGCGCCGGCCACGCGGATGTTCTCTTCGCCATTGCCGGTGGCCCCAGCCGAGCCCACGTCCTGGTCGGTGTAGCAGCCGGCGCCGATGATGGGAGAATCGCCGACTCGCCCGGCAATCTTCCATTCGAGGCCGCTGGTCGAGGTCATCCCGGACATCTCGCCCTTTTCATTCACCGCCGAGCAGTGGATCGTGCCATGCTCGCGATGGATCACGCGCTCGATGGCATACTCGCGCCACTCCGGCGCGATGCCCAGCTCCGCCGCTACGTGGTCCATCTGCTCCCGCTTCCGTCGCCATTCTTCCGAGGAAGGCAGCGCTGGAGGCTTCCAGTTGGGATCGCTAAGGCCGGGCCCCCACCAACTCTCGCGCGACATGGTCTTCTTCCACAGCAGCCACATCTTGCGTGAGCGCTCCGTAAGCAGGTTTTCTTTGGGAAAGCCCATCTTTTCGGCAAAGCGTTCGGCACCTTCGCCCACCAGCATTACGTGGCCGGTGTGGTCCATGACGGCACGCGCCAACAGCGAGACGTTCTTGATGTTCTTTACCGCGCCCACCGCCCCGGCGCGGCGCGTCGGGCCGTGCATGCACGAGGCGTCGAGTTCGACGACGCCGTCCTCGTTGGGCAGACCTCCGAGGCCGACGGTCTGGTCGTTGGGATCGTCTTCCCGTTCCTTGCAGACCAGGGTAACCGCGTCGAGAGTGTCGCCGCCGCGGCGCAGCAGGTCGTAGGCGGCATCGAGCGAGTGCAGCCCTGTGGTCTTGCAGATTAATGCGGGACGATTGCCGGCCGGCGCGGGAGGCCGGGCCATAGGCTTGGTCTCCTGCAGGCCGGCATCAAGCCCCATAGCCATTGAGGTTGAACCCAGGGCAGCGGTAGCGAGGAAATCACGGCGGGAGATAGGCATGGAGATCTCCTCAGAACCCGTCAGGATAGCAAAAGCGGCTCTTAGCTCTTAGCCTTTGGCTCTTTGGCCAAATCCCTGCCACCAAACACCAAGGCCGGCAGATGCCGGCCTTGTTTAAGCCAACAGCTTTAGGGCTAAAAGCTAAGAGCTGCTTCTCACCCCGCGACTCTCCCCGACTTGGCCTGGTCGGCACGGAAGCGGAGCAGCGCGCCGATCTTGCCGGCCTTCTCGAACTCGGGATCCGGACCGATATAGACGACACCGATGTTGGCGTCGAGGGCGCGACGCAGGACCGCATCCGTCACATCCTCGAGCGCGCGCACGCTCTGCCCACAGGCGGGACAGACATCGGGCAGGTTGGCGTCCAGGTGGCCGCAGTTGCTGCACTCGCTTCCGGGCGCGTAAAAGGCTTCGCCAAAGAGCAGCGTCTGCACCTCGCCCTGTTCCAGCGCTTCCAGCACGCCCCGCAGCCCAACCTTGCCGCGTCCGTTGCGCTGCGCTCCACCCACCACCTCACGGATCAGCGTCTGGCGTTCGGAGGCGTTGCGCTCTTCCAGGATGCGCTGTGCCTGCTCCCGCACCTGGTCGGCGGTGGCCACGGCAGGATCGATTCCGAAGCGCCCCAGCAGCTTCTGCCTGACATAGGTGTGCAGGTGGGGTTCGAGCTGCGGCCAGACGTCCTCGCGGCAGCCGACGATAAAGCTGTCGCAGCCAGCATTCTGCAGCTCCTGCAGGCGCTGGGCCACGTTCTTGAAGTGCCGCATGGCGGAGTTCTCGACATGGCGCTCGACATGGCCGGCATCGTAGCCTCCGGGCCCGCTGCTGCGGCCGGTGCGCGGCAGCGGATCGACGATCTCGGGCTGCTCCCGCACTTCATCCATCCACAGCTCAAACAGGCGTGCGCGCTCGCGGTCAATGAGCGCTACGCAACAGCGTGGCGCGGAAGCCGCCACGGCCGCCAGCGGCCGCAGGTGGAAGCGGTTCGCGACATAAAGCTGCGTCCGCTTCAACCGCTTGGGAAGATCGATCTCACGCCAGACCCCCTTCGCCGAGCACGCAAACACTCCCTTGCCGCGCGCATGGTTGCCGTGCAATCGCCCGGCCAGCTCAAGGATGCGCTTCAGGTCGGCGCGCACGCTGGGGTTGTTGCCGTTCTTTTCGGCGCGGCGCAAGGCCTCCCGCACCAGGTCCTTCACCTGGATCTGCTCCTCGCGGTGCGATTTGTTCTGGGGGGTTTGCGGCTGGAAGTAGAAGGTAACGGCAGAGTTTTCAGGAGAATCCAACTGGGCCAACCGGCGGAGTTCTTCACGAGTGATCATCGCGTCTCCCCCTATGATGCGATCTCAGGCAGTCTTGGACCGTTGCAGCAGCTTGTCGCGCCAGTGCGAGACCGGGAGCGTCTTCTGGAGGCGGCGGCGGGCGCCCTCGACGGCGGCGCGCACCTGGTCCTCCTTGCGGTCGGCGATGGCCGAGATCTCGGGCAGGGTAAAGCCTTCAAACGCATAGAGGATGAAGGCCTCGCGTTCTTCGCGGCTGCTGCCCTTCAGCGCCTTGTTGACGATATCGATCATCTCGTCGGAAGCGGCGACCGCCTCGGGCGTGGCCAGGCGGCGGTCGGCGATGACATCGGACTGCAGCAGCATCTCGTCGGGCTGATGGTACTGCAACTCGGGCTCGTCGCTGCCGCGCACGTTCTGCTTGCGCGCCGAGGTCTCCAGCGGCACGGCGGTGACGGCTTCGCCGTTGCCCGAGGCGATCCGGTTAATGGCATGGAGCGACAGCCGGTACAGCCAGCGCTCCAGCGAGAGCAGTTCCGGCCGTTCTTCCTCGTCGCCCAGGGCGGCGGCGATGGCCTCGTCAACGACTTCCTCACGGGTGACGAGGTCGGATCGCAGAAGACCGTTGGTCTCGCGATACCGCAGCTCACGCTCCACGAAGCGCTCCAACCGGGAGAGATTGGCGTTGATGTAGGACTTGACGTCTTCAGCCGAAACCACCGGCGGGTGCACCGCTGCGGGCGTGTTCTCGAAGGCAACCGAAGGCAGCGACCGTTCCCGCACCGAGCGGCGCAGTTGCCCCCGGCGTTGCGAGCGCAAGAGGTCTTTGTGCCGCGTGAGTTGCGTGATCAGATCACCGAATGCGGCTTTCACCGCCGCGATCCCCGTCGGCCCGGCCTGCTGCGAGGCCATCTGCCCGGAAGGCAGCCGCAGGTTCAGCGACACCACCACGCCCTCGCGGGTCCTGCTCTGCTCGATGATGCCCTTCAAGTGCACCAGTTCCGGGCGAAACACCTGCAGCCTGCGTCCCAGCTTTTCGACTTGGTGATTGAATTGTTTTTCGAGGTCGGGAGCCTTCGCGGTCTTAAAGGAAATATGAACATTCATGGGAACCTCGATGCGGGTGCCCCGCGCCAAGTCCGCGCCTTACTGCGACTCCAAGGAAATTTTACACCTCTGGGGAT
>DATKLD010000075.1:0-9033 GCA_035542595.1 Terriglobales bacterium | reverse complement strand
GGGAGGATTTAACGCTGAAGCAGATCCTCGACCGGCTGGCGAGGATCACCGGGCTGCCGTCGCCCAAGGTGAAGCTACCCTATGCAGTAGCGCTGGCCGCTGGCGCGGTGGACACGCTGTTCACCGGCGTACTGTTGGGGCACGAGCCGCGGGTCACGCTCGATTCAGTGCGCATGGGACGCAAGAAGATGTTCGCGTCGTCGGCCAAGGCGGAGCGCGAGTTGGAATGGAAGATCGTTCCTGTGGACGACGCGTTGCGGCGCGCGGTGGAGTGGTTCCGAGCGCACGGCTATGCCTAGAATCGGGATCGTTACCGCGATGGCGACGGAAGTTTGGCCGCTGATATGGGATTGGGAGAAAAGTCCCCACCCTTGGCAAAAGCGGCCAAGGGTGGGGCACCCTTGGGACTTTTTTGAGGGCGAAGATGCCGCGCTGCTGTGCGGCGGGATCGGCTACGAAGCAGGGAAGCGCGCCGCCGAAGCGGTCATCGAATACGCCAAGCCCGATGTGCTGATCGCGACTGGCCTTGCTGGCGGATTGAAGCCAGAGTGGACACTGGGGCAGACGATGGTGGCGGCCGAGGTCGTGGACGAAGCCACAGGACGGCGGTTCAAGACCGCCTACGGCGAAGGAACTGTGGTCAGCTCGCGCGAGATCGCGCGCGCGGCAAAGAAGCGGGAACTGGCCTCGCGCTTCGCGGCAGATGTGGTGGACATGGAAGGTGCGGCCGTGGCCGAGGTCGCTGAGGCGCACGGGCTGCCGTTCCTGGCGGTGAAGGCAATCTCGGACGAGATGGATTTCGAGCTGCCGCCGCTTCAGGAGTTCGTGGACGCCGAAGGCCGCTTTCATGGCGCGCGCTTTGGTTTCTGGGCGGCGTGGCATCCGCGGTGGTGGCCGGCGATCGTACAGTTGAAAAAGAGAAGTGATTTGGCGGCGGAGAAGCTGGCGGTAAAGCTAAGGGAAGTGATTGTGGGGTGGGAAACAAACCAAGGTCCTTCGCGACCGTTTCCCGAGCCGGTGAAAACGCCCGGGACCCTCGGGCGCTCAGGATGACAGGTTACTTTTCTTGTAAGTGGCGACAGCGACACAATCCGGCATGAAGCAGGCGTGGCGGGCCATTCCTGCCACAATGACCGCGGCCGTCTATCGCGGACAAAACGACGTCCGCATCGAGAGCGTTCCTGTGCCGGAAATCGGCCCGGGGGAAGTGCTGGTCCGCGTCCACACCTGCGGCATCTGCGGCACCGATCTGAAGAAGATCGCGACGGGCTCGCACACGGCGCCGCGCATCTTCGGCCATGAGACTGCAGGCATGATCGCGGCGGTGGGCGAAGGCGTTCGCGGTTTTGAGGTTGGCGATCGTGTCATGGCGTTTCATCACATTCCCTGCCGAAATTGCTACTACTGCCGGCACAAGGTATTCGCACAGTGCGAGGTGTACAAGCGCGTGGGCTGCACGGCCGGCTTCGAGCCCGCGGGCGGCGGCTTCGCCGAGTACGTGCGGGTGATGGATTGGATTGTGGGCGGCGGGCTGGTGAAGCTTCCAGACGATGTGTCCTACGAGCAGGCGTCGTTCATCGAACCGGTGAACACCTGCATGAAGGGAATCGAAACGCTGCGGCTGGAGGCTGGCGAGACCCTGCTGGTGATGGGACAAGGTTCGATCGGACTGATACTGGCGTACCTGGCCCGGCGCGCGGGAGCAAGGGTGATAACTTCCGATTTGTACGCCCGGCGGCTTACAATAGCTATGTCACTCGGTATGGCGGAGACAATCGACGCCTCGCGCACCGAGACGGTTCGACGAGTGCGCGAGCTGACCGAGGGACGCGGGGCTGATGCCGTCATCCTGGCGGTGGCCGCCAACCAGCTCGTCCGTCCCGCCTTGGAGGCAACGCGACCCGGCGGCAGAACGATGTTGTTCGCGCAGACGGTGCGCAGCGAAGTGGGGATTGACCCGGCCGCAATCTGCGTGGATGAAAAGTCTTTACTGGGATCGTATAGCGCATCGGTAGATTTGCAGGAAGAGTCGGTGCGGTTCGTGTTGGGCGGCGAGCTGGACTTGACCCGGCTCATCACGCACCGTTTTCCGCTGTCGCAGGCGGTGGAGGCTTTGCAACTGGCCGCCCAGCCGCGCGCAGATTCGCTGAAAGTCGTAGTGCAACCCGCTGCTGCGGGTTGGGAAGGAAATACGTGAACGGAAACATGACAGCCGCTGTCCTCTATGGCAAAGAGGACGTGAAGATCGAGAAGGTGCCGATCCCTCGCCTGAACGAGGGAGAGGTGCTGATCAAGGTGCAGGTGGCGCTCACCTGCGGCACCGACCTGAAGGTGTATCAGCGCGGCTACCACGCGCGCATGATCGTACCGCCCGCCCTGTTCGGCCACGAGCTGGCGGGAGTGGTCGAGGAAGTGGGACCGAATGTCCGCTGGTTCCGCAAGGGAATGCGGGTGGTGGCGCTGAACTCCGCGCCCTGCCAGATGTGCTTCTACTGCTCCAAGCACCAGGAGAACCTCTGCGAGGACTTGCTGTTCAACAACGGCGCCTATGCTGAGTACATCCGCATCCCACGGCGCATTGTCGAGACAAATATGCTGGCCATCCCCGGCCACGTGAGCTTCGAGGAGGCGGCGATGGTCGAGCCACTGGCCTGTGTACTGCGCGGTCTGCACGAAACCGGGGTGGAGATCGGCGACACCGTGACCATCATCGGCGGCGGACCCATCGGGCTGATGTTCGTGCAGGTGGCCAAGCTGGCCGGCTGCAACGTGATCGCAGTGGTCAAGCACGAATCGCAGGGTTCGGCGGCCAAGCGCTTCGGCGCCGACGATATCGTGCTGACGGGGACAGGGAACGTCGTGGAAGCCGTGCGCTCGCTCACGCCCGACCGTCGCGGCGCAGACGTGGCCATCGAGGCGGTGGGCCGTCCCGAGGCTTGGGAGTGGGCGGTGGACATGGTGCGCAAGGGCGGCACCGTGAACTTTTTCGGCGGATGCGCCGCTGGAACCAAAGTCCCGCTTGATACCGGCCGACTGCATTACTCAGAGATCACGCTGAAGGCCACCTTCCACCACACGCCGGAGGGGGTGCGCAAGGCGTTCGCGCTGATCGTGGAGCGCAAGATCCGCGGCACGGACTACATCACCGGAGAAGCGCCGCTGTCGCGCCTGCAGCAGGTGCTCCGCCACATGCTGAACCGCAACGGGGACATCAAGACGGCCATCATCCCCGGACACTAGGCGGCGCGGGAATCGAGCCGAGTCCTATGTCGACCCTCGCGAGCCACGGTTCCCGCAGCGTTGAGGCCGCTCGACGAGCGGAGGGCTGGGCCAGGCTGCCCGCCGAATACGCTATCCCCGACCAAGCGCCGGCGCTGGCAGAGGCGCAGGCATACTGCGAGCGCTTGGCGCGCACTCATTACGAGAATTTTTCCGTTGCCACGTGGTTCCTGCCCAAGCGGCTGCGCCCTCACTTCTATTCCGTTTATGCCTATTGCCGGATCTCGGACGATCTGGGCGACGAGGTCGGCGATCCGCAGCAGGCGCTGGCCCTGCTGGATGAGTGGGAGCGCGAGCTAGAGGCATGCTATGCGGGAGAGCCGCGCCATCCCGTGTTCATCGCCTTGCGCGAGACCGTCCGCGCGTGCCAAATTCCGCAGCACGAGTTCGCGGATCTGCTGAAAGCCTTTCGCCAGGACCAGACCGTCCATCGCTACGAGACCTTCAACGATGTCCTTGGCTACTGCCGCTATTCGGCCAATCCGGTTGGCCACCTCGTGCTTTACGTTTGCGGATATCGCGATGCCGAGCGGCAGCAGCTCGCCGACTACACGTGCACGGCGCTGCAACTGGCGAACTTCTGGCAGGACGTGAGCGTCGATTGGCAGAAGGGGCGGATTTACCTCCCGCTCGAAGACATGCGGCGCTTCGGGGTGAGCGAGCGCGAAATCGCCGAGCGGCGGTCCATGCCAGAGTTCCTGGAGTTGATGAAGTTCGAAGTCGGGCGGGCGCGGGACTGGTTCGCGCGCGGGCTGCCGCTGGTCGGGCGCGTGGATCGCGAGTTGGCAACTGACATCGAGTTGTTCAGCCGTGGCGGGCAGGAGATCCTCAGCGCAATCGAGCGGCAAGGATATGACGTGTTGCGCCGGCGGCCGGTGATCTCCAAGCGGCGGAAGCTGTGGTTGGTGGCGAGGGCGGCAGTGAAGTCGGTGGTTGGTCGTTAGTTGTTGGTCGTCGGCAGGAGGGCAAGAACCGGTGGCGGGACGCCGCCGCGACAGCCGGCAAGATGCCGGCGTTACCCATGAACTCGCAACTCGCAGCAGCGTACGGAGTGTGCCGGCACATCACGCGGTCGGCGGCGCGTAATTTCTATTACGGGTTCCTGGTCCTGCCGCGGGAGCGCCGCAACGCGCTCAGCGCGGTGTACGCCTTCATGCGGCACTCCGACGACCTCTCGGATGATCCCGGCCTCACCCGCCGCGAGCGCGAGGACAAGCTCACGGAGTGGCGCAACGCGCTGCACCGCGTAGTTGCGGGTGAACACACCGACGATCCCGTGCTGCTGGCGGTGGCCGATGCGCAGCGCCGCTTCAGGATTCCGCTTGAGCTTTTCGACCGGCTGGTCGAGGGCACGGCAATGGACGTTCCCCCGCGTCCGGGCGAAGCCATCCGCTACCAGACGTTTGACGACCTGCGCCGCTATTGCTATCACGTGGCCTCCGTGGTGGGGCTGATCTGCGTCAAGATCTTCGGCTACCGCGATCCGGCGGCGGAGACGCTGGCTGAGCAGTGCGGGCTGGCCTTTCAGTTGACCAACATCATCCGCGACGTGAAGGAGGACGCCGCCATGGGTCGCGTCTACCTACCCGAGGAAGACCTCGGCCGCTTCGGCCGCTCGGCGGACGAGCTCGACCCGGCGCGCCTGAAGAACGGCTTTGACGCTGCCAGCTTCGGTCCGGTCCTGGAGTTCGAGGCGCAGCGGGCGCGCGAACTCTATCGCGCCGCCGAGCAACTGCTGCCGCTGATCGACGAGGACAGCCGTCCGGCGCTGTGGGTGTTGGTCGAAATCTACCGGCGCCTGTTGGAGAAGATTGCGGCGTGTGGCTATGACGTCTTCGGGAAGAAGATCCAGTTGAGTCGACGCGAAAAGCTCAACGTACTAGTCCGCGGATTCTGGCGGCGGATGACGTGAGCGCGCCGCACGTCGCGATCGCCGGTGGCGGGCTGGCGGGCCTGGCTGCGGGATGCACCCTCGCGGATGCCGGTTTCCGCGTAACCCTCGTTGAGAAACGGCCGTTTGTGGGCGGGCGCGCGTCCTCCTACGAGCATCCCGGCACCGGCGAGGTGGTGGACAACTGCCAGCACGTGTTGCTTGGCTGCTGTACCAACCTCATCGACTTCTACCGGCGGATCGGTGTCGAGGACAAGATCCGGTGGTTTGACCGTTTGTATTTCCTCGAGCCTGGCGGCAGGCGGTCTGAGATTTCGCCCTCCTGGCTGCCACCCCCCTTTCACACCGCGCCCGCGTTCCTGAAAGCCAGCTCACTCGGACTCGTCGACAAGCTCGCCATAGCGCAGGCCATGATGGCGATTGCTTCGGGGATGCAGCAGGATACTGGCGAAAACTTCATGCAGTGGTTGAAGCGACACGGCCAGACTGAGGGCGCCATCGAGCGCTTCTGGAAAGTGGTGCTGGTGAGTGCGCTCAACGAAGACCTGGAGCGCATGTCGGTGTACTACGCGGCGCAGGTGTTTCGTGAATCATTTTTGAAATCACGCGAAGGCGGCCGCATGGGTGTGCCGCGCGTGCCGCTGACAGAGCTGTACGGCGCGGCGTCGGAGTACATCCGCGCGCGCGGCGGTGAGGTGCGGCTAAGGACCTCGGTCGAGTCGTTCCGCGCCGAACCGGCGGGCGTGCGGCTGTGTGTGAACGGCACCGAGATGGTGGCGGACTTAGCGGTGCTGGCCGTGCCCTTCGACGCGCTGGGCCGCATGCTGCCCCAGGGCGCAGCCGCCGGGCCGCTCGCGGAGATGATCGCGCGCTTCGAGACCTCGCCCATCACGGGCATCCATCTGTGGTTCGACCGCGAGATCACCGATCTCGACCACGCGGTGCTGCTCGACCGCACCATCCAGTGGATGTTTCACAAGTCGCGGCTGCTCGAGCGCAGCGGGCCGAGCTACGTCGAGCTGGTGGTGAGTTCGTCGAAGGCGCTGGTGGAGAAACCAAGAAACGAGATCATTGACATGGCGACGCGCGAGCTGGGCGAATTCTTTCCTGTCGCGCGCGAGGCCAAGCTGCTAAAGGCAACCGTCATCAAGGAAGTTCATGCGACGTACTCAGCACTGCCGGGGTCGGATGGCTACCGACCATCGCCGGCGACAGGCTGGCCGCGTGTCTTCCTGGCCGGCGACTGGACACGTACCGGATGGCCCGCCACCATGGAAGGCGCGGTGCGCAGCGGATATCTGGCGGCGGAAGCGGTGGTCCAAGCGGCTGGGAAGACCGCAAAATTCCTGGTGGGGGACCTGAGGGCAAAGGGGCTGATGAGGATTGGGGACTTCTGATAGGCCGGGCGACCTGGGAACTGCCCGGTGCTAACATGAGGCCCAGCAAACGGGGGAGAGATGGCGAAAGTCGTCCTGATTAATCCATCCATGTCCACCGCCGGGTACAGTTTCATTACCCCGCGGTGGCTTTTTGTGATCGCGCAGTCAACTCCGGTCGACCTCGTCGGTGACCCTGTCCTCGTCGATGAGTCCATAGACAAGTTCAACCCCGATATCGTTGGTCCGGGAGACATCGTCGGCATCGGCATCAGCAGCGGCAATTGCATTCCCGGCTACAGAGCCTTGCGGGCCGCGAAGTCGAAGGGTGCCACCGTGATTGTGGGCGGCATTCACGCGACCATTTTTCCCGAGGAGCCACTCCGGATGGGAGCGGACGCGGTGGTTACCGGGAGTGGAGAAGCGGTGTGGGGCAAGGCCGTCAAGGATGCGCTGGAACATCATCTACAACCGCAGTATGCCGGCGGGCGAATCTCCGGGGAGGCGATGCTGAAGGCAAGGTGGGATTTGTTGGACGCCACCAAGTACATTTTTCCTTCCGTGCAAACGGTGGCGGGCTGTCCGGAGAACTGTAGCTTCTGTTCCGTGTGGGTTACGGAGGGGCGCCAGCCGCGCCAGCGTCTTAGTGCCAAAGTCATCGAAGAAATTACTGAACTGCATGACATGGGTTTTCGTTACATCGTGTTTGCCGACGACAATTTCAACCCTTCGACGGTTGGCCGCATCGCCCGCGAGCCCAGCGAGAGCAAGAGACGGGAGCTGGAGCGAATCCGGGAGGAGCGATTGAGGTTCTTTGAAGAATACGACCGGTCGGTACCGAAGGATATGTTCGCTTTTGCCCAGATGACGGCCGAGGTCACAACCGACGAAGAATACCTGGATGCCATGTACCGGAAGATGCGAATCAGGACGGCACTGATAGGGGTCGAGTCATTCTCCGAAGAAGGACTAAAGAGCGCGGGCAAGCTGTGGAATCCAGTGGGGCAGAAGATGGTCGCGGCCATCCAGAAAATTCAGGCCACCGGAATCATGGTGTTGAGCTCCATCATTTGTGGCCTGGAATCGGACACGCTTGAAACCATTCAGACCATGCGGAGGTTCGCGAACGAGTCCGGCACCCTGTTTGCGCAATTTACCGTCTACAACCCTTATCCTGGGACCAAAGATTTCTATGAAATGATGGATGATAGGAAAAACCTCGGCAAACCGGGCTTCCTTCCCAAGCACAAGACTCAGATCATCGCCGATCAATACTGGCTCAAACCCCTCAAACCGGTTGATATAGCCAAGCATCCGAACATGAGCGGAATCGATTTACACCGCGAGAACAAGAAGTGCTGGAACAGCTTTTACTCTCTGCGGCAGAGCCTGAAGCGAACCGGACGCGGGAGAGCCCGCCGCTGGCCATGGGGCGCCAAGATGGTGTATCTGCTGGCCTGCGTGCTGTTCAAGCGAGCCTACGCCGGTTACGGAATGGCGGCGGACAGCGTTCGCCGGAAGGAAAACGGAACCGTGACCAAGATGCTGCTGAAGACGGCCGTAATCGTCTTTAACCGCTACTACCGCGAGAAGAGAATGCGTTTGCACACGACCGTGATGCCCACGAAAATCTCCAGAGCTAAAGAAGAACTCGATAGAGCGCAGTCGAAGCCACAGCCTCTCTGAACCAACTAGGTTGCCAGCACTGCCACTCCCGCGCACACGAGCAAGGCCGAAATCCAGCGGCGGCGGTCCACGTGCTCGTGTAGGAACAGGCGAGCGGCGAAAGCATTCGTCACGTAGGTCAGCGAGGCGGTTGCAGGGACCACCAGCGATACGTCGGCCCAGGAGAGCGCCAGCAGGAGTCCGAAGAAGGACGCCGCCATAAAGAAAAGGGCGAGAAGAAAACTGGGGTGAGTAACGATGGCCTTGAGCACGGCGCGCAACCCTTGGCGACGCCATAGTTCGCCGACGTGTCCGATCTGGCGCATGGCGCGGGAGAGCAGCACGTCGCCGGCGGTCGAGCTGAAGACAATGCCGGCGATCGCGGACCATGTGCGCAGCGCGTTCATCGCTTGTCACCGGCGGACTCAAGCTCGGGCTGGTGGCGATGAGTCACGGAAGGTCCGCGGGTCACGATGCCGACACCGGAGCTGACCAGCAGGATTCCGACCCAGCGGCTGAGGCTGACCTTCTCCCCCAGCACCCAGACCGAGAGCAGCGCCAGCAGCACGTAGCCGAAAGAGGTAGCGGGCAGAACGTAAGTAAGGTCGGACCAGGAGAGGGCACTGAGATAGGCAGCAAAAAAACCGAGCAGGAGCACGATTCCGAGGGCCACCCAGGGGTTGAGCACGGCGGCGAAGAGTTCTGTCCAGCGCGCGGCGGAGATGGCGCCCACATGCTTCATTCCGTGCGAAAGGCTGATGTCGCCGGAAGAGGCGAAGACGACGATGGCGAGAAGGACGAGGTATTTGCGGGGAGTCACAG
>DATKLD010000074.1:0-2679 GCA_035542595.1 Terriglobales bacterium | reverse complement strand
GGCGTCCATCGCGTTCTTCGTGGCGAGCAATTTCGCAGTATGGGCGGTCTGGCACATGTATCCGAAGACGCTGGGTGGTTTGGCAACCGCGTACGTCGCGGCGATCCCCTTCTTCCGCAACCAGGTGCTGGCCGATCTGCTCTTCGCGGCGGTCCTGTTCGCGATCGGCGCACTGGTCGAACGTCGCCAGGAGAAGCCTGCGCCCGGCCGGATCCGCGCCGCATAAGGCGCTGCCCTGTGGGTGGAGCAGGGCTTCAGCCCTGCATAATGTCAGAAACGAGTAGCAGCGGCTTTAGCCGCTGAAAAGAATCGACACGCCCTGCGTGGCGGGCACACCACATCGGACGTACCCAGGGGCTAAAGCCCGTATTCAAAGCGCCGACTGAATGCAGGCCTGGAAAGGCCTGCTCCAGCCTCCATGCCACGTGCCCTCGCCTACCCCTGCTTTTCCAGTTCGCGCTCGAGTTCAACCACCGGCGGCCGCCACAAGCGGTAGATCAAGTAGACCAACAGGATTACGACCAAGGCGCTGCCCAGCGCAACCGCCAGGTGTTCGCGCAAGAGCACTCCGGCAAAAGTGACGACGTGCGGTCCGAAGAACAGCGTTAGGATCGAGAGCACCAGGAAGCGCACCATCCGTCCGCAGAAGATGGCCAGCAGAAAGTGCGTGAAGTGCATCTCGAAGACACCGGCGGACAGCACAAAGAGTTTGAACGGCGCGGGTGGCGGCAGCATGGAGGGCACCATCAGCGCCCAGAACTCGCGCTTCTCGAAGGAAGTGCGGATCTTGTCGAAGCGCGGCCCGGAGATGCGCTTGCGGAGCAGCAGTTCGCCTCCCTCGTAGCCGATGGCGTAGATGATCAGGCTGCCCAGCGCGGACCCCACCGAAGCCATAACGGCGTAGAGCAGAAAACGAGAGCGGTCGCTGTAGACGTAGCCGGCGACCACCGGGTCCAGCGGCAAGCCGAGGAAGGCCGCATCAATAGCAGCGATGCCAAAGGCGCCCCAGACGCCGAGCGGCTTCAGCAATCCCCATACAAAGACGGTGTAGCGCGACAGGATGTGCTTCAGAAAATGCACGCGGGTTCAAGTATTGTACGCGAGCGGGCATGAAGTTCGCGTGAATTCCGGCGCCTGAGGCCCGCTCCGCCTCGATACTGGAGTCTCACCGATAGCCGCTGTCGTGAGCGGTCTTCCCCGCCAGCAACTCCAGCGCGTGCGGCAGCAGGTCCAGCACCGCGGTCAGCGATTCCGTCGCCGCCTGCGGGCTGCCGGGCAGATTCAGCACCAGCGCGCGCCCACAGATGCCGCAGACGCCGCGGCTCAGCGCCGCCAGCGGCGTGGTCTGCGTGCCCACTGCCCGCATACGCTCCGCCACGCCTTCCACCAGCCGTGAGCAGACGGCGCGCGTAGCTTCCGGAGTGACGTCGCGCTCGGCGATGCCGGTGCCGCCCGTGGTCACCACCAGTTGCGCCCGCGATGCCATCTCCAGAATTGCCTCCTGGATGGCCGCCTGCTCGTCGGCGACCACGTCGACCGCGATCACCTGAAACTTACGGCGTTCGAGCGCCGCCTTGACGGTGGGTCCCGAGAGGTCAGCGCGATGTCCTCGCGCAGATGAGTCGCTGACGGTAAGGACGGCGGCGGTCATGAGAGAAACTCAGCTCTCCAGCACGTCCTGTTCGGCTTCGTGGTTGGCCTCATCGAGCAGCCGCAGGCCCTCCATGAGGAGGCCCTGGGTGGAGCGCGTGGTGGTCTGTTCCTGGCTCTGCCGGGTAAAGTCGATCAGGAAGTTGCCCTCGGGCCAGGTCAGCACTTTATACACAGCGCTGTCTCCCTTCAGGTCGCCATAGAGGGCATGGTTGATCTGGCCGTCGCAGAAGAATAGCTGGCAGCTCTCGCCGTCGCGGGTGAGGGTGAGGCCGCAGGTCTTGCGGCCCATTTCGAGCGACTGCAGCAGGTCGATGACGTTCATCTGCGCCAGGCTACCGCGCAACTGGCCGTCGCCCGGGGCCTCGCGCGCCATCTTCTCCAGCGCGATCTTGTCGATCACCTTCTTCAGCCGGGCCGTGGCTTCCTTGATGAAGAACGGCTTCTCCAGAAAATCTTCGGCGCGGTCCTCCAGCGGCTTGAGCTTGTCGCTGATATCGGCGCGGCTGGCCGCCAAAATGATAGGAATGCGGGCGGTGGCGGCGCGGCCCTTCAGCTTTTCGAAGAGCTGCCGCCCGTCCATGCCGGGCATATTGTAGTCGGCGATCAGCAGATCGGGTGGATCGTCAATGGCCTTCAACAGCGCGTCAGCGCCGTCGCCGGCGGTGGTTAGCACGGCCAGCGGCTCCAGCGCCTTCCGGAGCAGGTCAAGGACCATCGGATTATCGTCCACCAGCAGGACTCTGACGTTGGCCACAATTACTTCTTCTGACGGCGGTAGTCTCCGCTCTTGCCGCCGGTCTTGCGTTCCAGCACCACCTCGCGAATCTCGATCCCCTTGTCCAAGGCCTTGCACATGTCGTACACCGTCAGGGCGGCGACGCTGGCAGCCACCAGCGCCTCCATTTCCACCCCGGTAACAGCAGTCGTGGCTGCGCTGGCAGTGATCGCGACGCCATTCTTGCATAGCTTGGTGTGCACATCAATGTGACTAAGGGGAACGTTGTGGCACATCGGGATCAGCTCGGC
>DATKLD010000073.1:0-21518 GCA_035542595.1 Terriglobales bacterium | reverse complement strand
GTCTCCGACGCGCTGGCGCTGGCCACGCGCTGCGTGGTGATCGGCCGCCGGCCGGTGCAGATCATCTCCGACCTGGAGTTCCGGGCAACGTTTCCGCGGGAAGCGGTTACCCCGGACTACGACCGCATGCAACAGGCACTGATCGCCGGGATTCGTGATGGGCTGGTTTAAACGCAACTCGCGTCCGCTGCTGTTTCTGGCGGTCCTGGTCCTGATCTGGGCCGCGATCACGGCGCTGCACGTCGTCACTCCGATCGTGCTGCCGACGCCGCTAAGCGTAGTGCGCGCCATCCCCGGAATGCTGCACGAGCGCTTGCTCGCCGACATCGGCCTGACGCTCGGGCGCGTGCTCGGCGCGCTGGTGATCGCCTGCCTCTTCGGCATCCCGCTCGGTCTTTACCTCGGCCATCGCAAAGGCGTGTACCAGGTGATTGAGAGTCCGCTGCACGCCTTGCGCTCCGTGCCCGCGTCGGCGCTTTTTCCGCTGTTCCTGATCGTGATCGGGGTGGGCGAGAAGTCCATCGTCGCGCTGGCCGCGTATCCCAGCCTGCTGGTGATTTTGGCGAACTCGGTTTCCGGCGCCACCCTGGCCAACAAGCGACGGCTCTACCAGGCGCGGCTGCTCGGCCTGGACACCTTCGACACCATCACCGAGGTGCTGTTCTACGAAGCGCTGCCCAACATTTTTGACGGCATCCGCACCGCCGTTTCTTACGCGCTGATGCTGGTGATCGCGGTCGAGATGTTCATCGGCCTCAGCGAGCGCGGACTGGGCCGCGGCATCTACGAGTATCAATCCACCTACCGCATTCCCGAGACCTACGCCGCGATCATCGTGGCGGGCGTGATCGGCATCCTGCTCAACGCGGTGGTCAGCCAGCTCGAGCGCCGGATGCTGCGCTGGCTGCCCTATGTACAGGAAGAGTAGCAGCGGCACGTTCGATGGGTTCATCTCAGGGCACAACCTTAGCCGTGCCGCACGCTGCGCGGTAGGTTGACGGTGTCCGCGGCAGCGAGGAAGCCAAGCCGCGGAGCGGCGACATTTGGGTTAGCCTCGGGCGGAAGCCCGGGGTTTGCATTCACCAAGAAGCGCAAGCCCCTTCACGGGGCGACACCCAGTGCCGTCCCTGGAAGGGACTTGGAATTCGAATTGGCATTCTGACCCAGCGCTCACGCGCTGGGCTATAACAAATGCCGCCCTTCGGGCTCTTGAGAATTCCGGATATCTGGATGAACAAATGCATCTCCTTGAGCGCGCCCGACATCTTGTGTACGAAGGGCTCATCCTGATCCTCGGAGACGACCTCGACATCAACCTTCGTGCACGCTTTGTTGGGCTTGGCGAAGCGCACGTTTTGAAACGGCTCATTTCCCGCTTAGTCCACATAGCTTGCACGGAGCGACCAACCTGAGAAATTCAAGGAGAAGAACATGCCCACAATCACGACACGAGATGGCACGCAGATCTATTACAAGGACTGGGGCAAGGGACAGCCGGTGGTGTTCAGCCATGGCTGGCCCCTCAGCGCGGATGCCTGGGAGGACCAGATGATATTTCTGGCCGACCGGGGCTACCGCTGCATCGCCCATGACCGCCGCGGCCACGGCCGCTCCAGCCAGCCCTGGGACGGCAACGAGATGAACACCTACGCCGACGACCTCGCGACGCTGGTCGAGGCGCTCGACCTGAAGAACGCGATCCACGTCGGCCACTCCACCGGTGGCGGCGAAGTCGCCCGCTATATCGGCCGGCACGGCACGAAACGCGTTGCCCAGGCGGTGCTCATCGGGGCGGTGCCGCCGCTGATGCTGAAAACAGCCGCCAATCCCAACGGCACGCCAATGGAAGCCTTCGACCAGATCCGCGCCGCGGTGCTTGCCGACCGCTCGCAGTTCTGGAAGGATCTCAGCGCCCCGTTCTACGGCGCCAACCGCTCAGGAGCCAAGGTGTCGCAGGGTCTGCGCGACTCGTTCTGGTTGCAGGGGATGATGGCCGGACACAAGGCCGTCTTCGACTGCATCAAAGCGTTTTCCGAAACCGACTTCACCGAAGACCTCAAGAAGTTTGATGTGCCAACGCTGATTCTCCACGGCGATGACGACCAGATCGTGCCCATCGGCGCCTCGGCGATGCTCTCCTCCAAGCTGGTAAAGGGGGCAACGCTGAAGGTCATCCCGGGCGCTCCGCACGGGATGTGTTCGACGTTGAAGGATCAGGTCAACGCGGAGCTATTCGCGTTCTTCAAACAAAGCAAGCAGGCGGCGGCGTAAGCAGCCGATTGAAAGGAGAAGTCCATGCCAAGAAAACAGATTGCCGCGAAAACTACCGGAAACGTCAGCGCACAACCGCGTCTCCACCAGCGGGCGCGCGAGATTCAGTCCTACGGTACCGTGAGCCACATGCTGCCGCTTGAACTCGAGGAGCCGGTGCGCCTGGAGATGACCGAACAACTGAACCAACTGCTCGCCGACACCATGACGCTTCGCGATCTGTACAAGAAGTCTCACTGGCAGGTTGCCGGGCCGACCTTTTACCAACTGCATCTCCTTTACGACAAACACTACGACGAGCAGGTCGAACTGGTGGACTCGATCGCCGAGCGGATCCAGTTGCTCGGGGGCGTAAGCATCGCCATGGCGCCGGACGTTGCGGAAACCACGCAGATCGAGCGTCCTCCTCGCGGCCGCGAGGAGGTCCCCGTTCAACTGTCGCGCCTGCTGGATGCGCACCAGGTGATCATTCGCGAGGTTCGCAAGCTGGCCCGTCGCGCCTCCGAACTGGGCGATGACGGCACCAACGACCTTCTTGTCAGCGAAGTGCTGCGCACCAACGAGCTGCAAGTCTGGTTCTTGAGCGAGCACCTGGTCAACGTGCCGCTGGTCGAGGCCAGGGAGCCCTCGGTGACTGCCGGAGCAGCGTAGTCGAAAAGATTCCGGGCTCCTAATGTCCGCTGTACTCGGTGAAGTAGGCCTGGTCGCCTTCCCACTCGGCGATGTGGGCGCGGGTTTCGGCGAGCGAGTGGAAGCTGGCGTCGAACTCCAGCGCCACCACGCGCTGGTCCTGGGCGTCGAGGTAGCGCACGACGAAGCGGTCGGGCAGTTCGATGGCATCGATTGGCTTGGCGTCGTCGAACTCGACGCCGATTTGGGAAAGTACCGCGCGGAGATCGTAGTCAGTGCCGGCGATGGTCACCCGTTGGGCGCCGGTACCCAGGGGGCCGAAGCGAGCTTCCATCAGGGCGCGACCGTGCAGCTCAGTCATGTGGGTTAGGAGTCGGCAGTCAGGAGCCAGCAACCGTCAGTGTTGCTTTCCCTGACTACTGACTCCTGACTACTGACTCCTCAAAAATCGTCCCCGGGGACCAGCGGACAGCGGAAGGGCACGCTCTTGAACCACTCGTAGTAATTGTCGTCGCCGATCCATTCCGCGATGTGACCGCGAGTTTCCTGGACAAAGCGGAACTCGTCATCGAATTCGTGGGCGACGATGCGCTGGTCCTGGCCATCGTAGTAGCGCACACAATAAAGCTTCTCGGACACGATTAGTGCGTCGATCGGCCAGGTGTCCTCGAGCTTCAGGTCCATGCGCGCCAGCATGGTGTCGAGGTCGTATTCGGCGCCGTTGATGGTGAGGGCATCGAGGCCCTTGCCCAGGCGCCCGAAGCGGCTCTCGATCAGAGCGCGTCCATGCAACTCCGCCATAAGCTTTTCACTGCGTGGCTTGGGCGACGGGACGCTTGAACACCAGGTGCGTGCCGATGGTGCCGTAGGCGACGCCGTCCTTGTTGGGCGCGATCAGCGGCACGGCGCTCACCAGTTCCCATCCATCGGCGCCGGCACCGTTGATCCATGTCTCCAGCCCGCTGACCATGCCCTGCTCGCTGTCCTGAAAAACGATCATGCGATCAAAGTATTCCCATTTCATGTAGCCACCATCCTCCCTAAGGCTCAGCCGCGGGGGCTTGTCATCTGTACGGAGCGCGTCAAATGCGCCGCTGCCCACTCTGCGGCGATTTCCACGCACTCGGTGTTGAACTTCAACTCTCCATGATTGAACCAGCGCGGCAGGTAGCGGACCAGCCCGCTGTCGTGCTTGATGTCGGGGCGGATCTCTTTGGTGACATGACGCACTTCGGCTCCGGAAAGGCCGGCCCGCAACCCGGCCGCACCCTCCAGGATCATGGGGATGTCGCGCTCGGCGTAAAGCAGCAGGCACAGGCGCGCATGATCAGGCACCGGGCCGAGTTTCTCCAGCAGTTCCGCCACATATCCGGAATAGGGCTCGCGGACGGCGGGGCTGGGAAAGTTCTCGAACATCCATTTGCCCTGCGGCGAAATTTCGGACACCACCGCCGGCGAAATTGCCACCATGCAATCGGCCGACGACATCAGCGCCAGCCGCCCGCCCAGGCTGATGCCCGTGGCGAGCACCGGACCGAAGCGGCGCGCGTAGCGGATGCCGGCTTCCATCTCCTCCAGCATTCCGACTCCGATCTCGGCGTGGTTCTCGCCATGACCACAGAGGTCCGGCAGCAGGCAGGCAATTCCCTTCTCCACCAGGCCGAGGGCGACGGCCAGCATCTGCTCCTTGGTCCCTCCGTAGGGATGGATCACCACGGCCCCGCCGCGGGGAGGAACGTCGGGTGTAAGCAGCAACGACGGAATAGTGTGCCCGTCGGGGGCCTTCAGTTCCTTGACGCGAACCAGGTTCATGATTACCTCACATTAGACCGAAGTCTTGGCTTCCACCGTCCCGCCCAGTGCCTTGACCTTGGCTTCGAGTTCCGCCAGGCGCGCGCGCAGAGCTTTGTCGCGTTCCCAGCGCGCGGTCACGTCGTTGATGGTGGCGGCTGCGCCCGTCACCTGGCCGGTTTCATCGTGCAGCAGCGCGATGTTGAACTCGATGGAGATGCGCCGGCCGCTCTTGGTCAGGGCGGGAACGGAAAGGACCTCGCGTCCGTACCTGGTCTCGCCGGTGTGCATGACGCGGTCGTAACCTTCCCAGTGTTTGGCGCGATGCTTCTCCGGCACGATCAGGTCCATCGATTGCCCGATGGCCTCCGCCGCGGTATAGCCGAACACGACTTCCGCGCCGGCGTTCCACAGGCGGATGATGCCTTCGCGATCGCCAACGACCACCGCCAGCGGAGTGTGGTCGATGATCTCGCGGCACAGCCGGTCAGGATCGGGCATCGCAGGCATCGGGTGGGCGAGGATAGTTGCGCTTGAGCTTGGATGTCAAGGGCGCCATCGCGATGGTAGCGCCGGCATCTTGCCGGCTGTCGCGAGGGCGTCCCGCCCTCGCCCGTGTGGCCGAGACGCCCACACGCACAGCCGCCGAGACGGCGGCGCTACCTTGCTTACCACATCACGAAACGGCCCTGGCCTGCTCGACCTCGCGCTGCCGCAGCACGCGCCGCAGCAGCTTGCCAGTCGGAGTGCGCGGGAGTTCGTTGACGATCACGATCTCGCGCGGCAGCTTGTAGGTGGCGATCTTGCCGCGGCAAAACTCGATCAGCTCTTCCGGAGTCGCGGAAGAGCCCGGCTTGAGCACCACGAAGGCCTTGGCGATCTGGCCGCGGATCTCGTCCGGGACGCCGATCACGCCCACGTCCAGCACCGCCGGGTGCGTGGCCAGTTCGACCTCGATCTCTTCCGGCCCGATGCGGTAAGCAGAGCTCTTAATGATGTCGTCCTCGCGCGAGACGAACCAGAAGTAGCCGTCGTCGTCCACGTACACAAAATCGCCGGCGCGGTTCCAGCCGTCTTTGGTGATGGCGTGGCGTTGCTTATCGGGATCGCGCCAGTAGATGGTGCCGGTCGGGCCGCGTGCCACGAAGTGCCCGATGGTGCCGGACGCCACCTGCTTACCCTCCTCGTCCACCACCTGCAACTCGAAGCCCGGGACCGCCTGGCCGAAGGAGCCGGCCTTGGCTTTGCAGCTGACCACATTGGAGGCGAAGACGTACATCATCTCCGTGGTGCCCAGGCCTTCGTAGATATCCAGGCCAAATTTTTCCTTCCAGGCGTGATAGGTGGGCGCCGTCAGGCTCTCGCCGCCGCCGGTGCACACCTTCAGGCTGCTGAGGTCGTATTTCCTGTTAGCATCGGGAACCTGAAGCATCTTGCGGTATGCCGTCGGGGCCAGCGTCAGGATCGAGATGCGGTGCTTCTGGATGGTCTCGAACATCTTCTCCGGTTCGAACTTGGCGATCAGCGACGCCGCCGCGCCGAAACGGAAGGGAATGGTGGCATAGCTGGAGTATCCGGCGCCGAAAGCCAGCGGCGCTGAGCCGCCAATGACGTCGTTCTCGGTCACTTTCCAGCCGTATTTGCCGAAGCTGTCGGGAATAATGAGCAGTTCCTCGACGAAGTGCACCGTGCCCTTGGGACGTCCTGTAGTGCCGGAAGTGTATAAGAGCAGGCCGACGTCCTGGCGTTTGCGGGGCACCGGGTCGAGTTCCGCGGACCCCGCCTGCACCAGTTCGGCGTATGGCCGGAAGCCCTTGGCCTTGACCTCCGCGACGTCACCTCCGATCACGATGATTTCGCGGACCGTCTTGAAGTTCTCCCGCGCGGCTTCGACCTCGCCGAGGAGCATGGCGCTGACCACGATCGCCACCGCCTCCGAGTCATTGGCGACGTGCGCAATCTCGGTGCGGGAGAAAAGCGGCGAGGTCGGCGTGCACACCGCTCCCAGCCTGAGGATCCCGAAGTTGGCCACCAGCGCCGGAGGGATGTTGGGCGTGCGCAGGATCACGCGATCGCCTTCCTCCACTCCCAGCTCACGCAGCGAGCTGCCGAACTTGTTGGCCTGCGCCAGCAATTGCTGATAAGTGATCTTCTGGTCCTCAAAGAGCACGGCTGTGCGGCCGCCGCCGCCGGCAGCCACCGCCCTGCCCAGCAGTTCTTCCGTGGGGTTAAAGCGCTCGGGATAGGACTGGAACTCCGGCAGCGTATAGGTGCGCGTTGGCCACAGTTCACGTGGGGGCAGATATTCCGCCATATGTGGTTTCTCCTTGACTACCGCGCCGCGGCCTTCGCCGGGGTTCCGCTTTCGGCGAGCAGATCCTCCAGCGCCTGCTCCACGCGAATGGTCCCGCGCTTGGCGTCCGTCCTGGGGAACGCCAGCGTGGGATAGCGGTCGCCTTCGAACACCAGCAGCGCCGGGACCGTGGTTCCGAAGTCCTCCACCAGGGCCCCCTTGAAGCCGAAGACCGGACGCACCGAGGCATCCGGGCCGCTCACCGACTTGTGATAAATCGGGAAACGGTCCTTCACGCCGGCCACGTCGATCGCCTTGGCGTCAACTCCGCTGGCCTGTAGCTTCTTCACCAGCTCCAGGGCTCGCTTGTTGTCGCAGGGGAAAGTCGAGCCCGGCTGCGTGGCGGTCGAGTAGTAGAACTCGACGCGCTTCGGCCCCTTGGCAGCGGCCGTCGCGGCCGCGGCCTTCGCCGCCGCCGGGTCAGGCGGCACGTAGGCCTTGCCGGCCTCCTCGAACACGTCGCACTCGGTCCAGCCCTGAAGCGTGATGGCCAGGGTAAACGGCCACTCGCGCTTCACGCACTTTCCCAGATACGCCTTCTGGATGTTTACATCCAATGCCGGGCGCATGTGCTTGCAGTGGACGCACAGGCAGTTCGCGTTGTAGTGGGCCATATTGCCTCCAGTTCTAATGTGCTCCGGCAACCATGAACTTCGCCGTGCTGCCGTGGAGTTCTTCCTTCTTCAAAGGATGACCACTGATTACGTTGCCACGCACGTTCTTGCTCATCGCAATCGGCTTACAGACCGAGTCCTTGCGTGCGCGCGGCGCCGGACGAGTCAACCCCGGCCCCGAGATGCCGCTGTAGTCCTGCTTCTCGGCGAAGCCGGGCAGCAGGTCCACGTTGCCGCTGGCCGCCTCCGGCCCAGCGACGCAAGCGCCATTGGACGTCTCCAGGCGGTACACGGTGGCGCAGCCGGCGCACTTGGTCGTCCCCTTGAAATTCCAGAAGGGATAGGGATCGAGGAAATTCTTGGTCTTGCATTTCGGACATATGAGCAGCATAGTTTGTCTCCTAGATGCACTCCTGTTCTTCCAGGCGCTTGATCTCTTCCGCGCTCAAGCCTGCCAGTTTGCCCAGGATGTATTCGTTGTCGGTACCCACCGGCTTCAGCGCCCACTTGACGCGCGGCGGAGTGTGCGACAAGTGGTAAGCCGGCCCCTGGTGCAAGAGATCGCCGTAGGTGGGATCGTCGATCCAGCGAACGGCCCCGCGCTGTTGCCAATGCGGGTTGGTGGCCACTTCCTTGGAGTTCCACACCGGCTGGTTGTTGATGCTGGCGGCATCCAGAATCTGCGCCACCTGCTCCTTGCTCTTGTCCGCGGCCCACTTCTCCAGGAAGGGATAGATCTCCATCTGGCTCTGCGCCTTGACGCGGACCTCGGCCTTGGCGTACTTGCTGGCCAGGTTGCCGTCCCCAACCGTATGGCAGAGACGGGCGAAGTCCTGATCGGAATAAGCGCTGACCAGGATGTAGCCTTCTTCCGCCTCTTGCGGATTCTCGGAATTGGGATAGGAGGGTTTGCCGCACTTGATGATGCCATGCACGCAGAGCTGGGTGTCCCAGTTGCCCCAGCGCTCGCGCGTGATGCCATGGCGGCCATAGAGCGGCAGCGCGTACTCCAGTTGGCGGGTCACGCCGTGCACCTGTGAGTACTCGGTGAAGGTGCCCTCGCCGGAGATTTTGTCGCGGTAGTAGAGCGCCGCCAAAACCTGCGTGGCGCCCATCATGCCGCCCCAGTAGTCGGCGAGCCAGATGGTGTGCTTGGAAGGCGCGCCGCCGTAGATCTCCTGCTTGCCGGTCATGCCGAAGTTGCCGCCCTGGGCCTGGCCCAGGATGTCATAGGACGCGCGTACGCGCCCCGGGCCCCAGCCGCCGAAGCCGCCCAGCCAGCAGTAGATCAGCCGCGGATTGATTTCCTTGAGCTGCCGGTATCCGATGCCCCAGCGATCGAACGTTCCCGGTCGATAGTTCTCCACGAACACGTCGGCTTTGGCGGCCAGCTTCTTGACGATGGCCTGGCCCTCCGGCCGATGGAAATCCACCGAGATGAAGTACTCGTTGGGGTTGGCACCCAGGAACCCCAGGCCCGTTCCGCGCTCCGGGACCCACTTGGAGAGCGGATAGAGGAAGGGTTCATTGAAGGGGGTGGTGTGGCGCATCGCTTCGCCGCGCCGCGGAGCTTCGATCTTGATCACCTCGGCGCCCAACTCAGCAAAGTACGAGGCGCAGCAGGGACCAAGGATGTACTGCGTGCACGACAGGACGCGGTACCCCTTCATGGCTTCCGGCTTGGTGAATTCCTTCTTGGGGTCGAACGTCTCCTTGCAGAAATCCTCGAAGCTCTGCCCATTCTTTGCAGTCGTTGCCATAAGTGTTCCTCCTGCGTCAGATTACGCTGGCCTTTTGCAGCCGGGCGAAATCATCGCGCGTGAAGCCCAGCAGCCGGCGGTAGATGTCCTGGTTGTCGTAGCCGGTGGGACGGCCCAGCCACTTCAGCCGGCCCGGCGTCTTGTGCTGCAAATAGGGAGTGGTCCCGTAAAGGATCTTCCCGTAGTGCGGCGAATCGGTCTCGGCCACGTGCCCGCGGTACTTGAAGTGCGGATACTCGGCCACTTCGTTGACGTAGAGCACGCCCCCGGAGGCCACCTGCTGCTTGCCCAGCTTGGCCTCGGCCTCGCTGCGGGAGTTGTCCTTCAACCACTCGCACAGCATGGTGTAAGTCTTCACCTGCTGGTTGTAGGCCAGCCGGTCGGCCACTTCGCGCAGATGCGGGTCGCCGAGGATGTCTTCTTCCACGTCCGGGTTGGCATCGCCCACCGTGCGCCAGATGCGGTACCAGAGACGGTCGTGGCCGCCGCCCACCATCATGTACCCGTCCTTGCAGGGATTGACGGCGTAGATGTTGATGGCCAGGTCCCAGTTGCCGAAGCGCGGGCGAATGCTGCCATCCATCGAGTACCACGCCCAACTGTAATCAAGGATGCGGATGATGGCCTCCGCCGACGTCGCCTCCACGAACTGGCCTTCACCGCTCACGTTCTCCCGGTACAGCAGCGCGGCCAGAATTCCCATCGCCGCCGAACTGCCGCCCACGTGGTCGGCCATCCACAGCGCGGAGCGCGTGGGCTGCCCGCCGAACTCCTTGGGATCGCCGGTGCCGTGGACGAAGCCGCAGGCCGCCTGCGCCACCGGGTCGAGCATTCCCGGTTTGTCCTTCAGCGGGCCCCACTGTCCACGCTGGCCCACCCAGCAGTAAATGAGTCGCGGATTTATTTCGCGTAGTTGACGGTAGCCGATGCCCCAACTGTCCCATTGGCCAGGCGGGGCATTTTCGATGATCACGTCGACCTGGGTGGCGAGCTGCTTCAGCAGCTCACGACCCTGCTCGGTCTCCAAATTGAGAGTGATGGAGAACTTATTGCGCATCTCGTGCAGGAACTGCCCGCCGCATTCCTCGCCCGACTCCTTGTCCTTGAACATGTAGTCCTTGCGGCCGAAGGGAGTCAGTTTGCGAAGCGGATCACCGCCCGGAGGTTCGACTTGAATCGTCTCCGCGCCCAGCTCCGCGAGCTGCGACGAGCACCAGTGACCGATCATCATGTTGGTGGTGCAATCGAGGACGCGGATGCGGGAGAGCGCCTCCGGCTTTTCAAAGTTGTGTTCCTGGCGGACGATCGATTCCAGGAAGAGCGGATACTCCTTGGCCTGGTCGCTCAGCCCCGCATAGACTTCCTCGGGCTTAAGGACAGGCACTGCTGGCCAAGGTAGGACTTTGGTATCTGCCATGTCTAGCCTCCTAACGCCGTGAGAAAAATCGAACCGTCGTGCGCAAACTTGATTCGTTGACTGCAGTTCGTGCACGCGAGGGCCAAGCCGCGAGCGCGAACACGTGCGAGTACACCTGGAAGCCGGGAAGCGCTGGCCCAACCTCATACTCGGCCCGCCGCACATCATACGCGCGGGCACGGGAAATGTCTCTCGTGTAACGATCCCTTTACTACCGCAGCGGTGGGTTCCTGGGGGGACAAGCTCCCGGTACGCAAAACGCGCGTTATTTTCCTCAGGCCATATCCGGCTGTCTGTGACCGTCGTCACAAGGGATTGTGACTGGCTACTGACAGGGCGCTGGAGGGCGCGATGGTTGCGGGACTGGACCCCAACCGTGGCTGCGAATCCGTTACTTCGACACCCACAGTACGGGGCGTCACAATTAGTTGTGACGGCGGTCACTGCGCAGAGTTTCGTTCTTATGAACAATCCCGCATCCCAGCTCAGGATTCGAAGGCGCGACCTAGGCGAGGGCTCCCGTGGGCCAAGCCGGGCTGTTGCAGTGAATTCGGGCGGTACGTGTTCCTAATTTTGGGTCCGCCCCGGGGAGGGTGGAAAACCGGCCCCGGCGTACCTCGGGCTGGGTAGGCGCCGAGAAAAAAGCGCCGAATTTCCAAGCGCGAAGGAGAGTGATCTCTATGGCAAGTACCGCACAATCATTTCAGTCCGGCACGCGCGTCAGCCGCTGGTGGCGGGTGGTGGGCGGGTTGTCGATGAACCTGGCTCTAGGATCGTTGTATGCCTGGAGCGTCTTTGTAGCCCCGTTGGAGAAGGAATTTCACTGGAAGCGAGCGGACACGTCGATGGTGTTCACCATCGCCGTGGTGGTATTCGCGCTCACCTTCATCGTAGCCGGAAGATTGCAGGATAAGTTCGGACCGTTCAAGGTCTCCATCGTGGGCGCGATTCTGGTGAGCCTGGGATTCTTCCTCTGCGCCTACGCCGACAGCGTAAACAAGTTTTTCTTTTTCTTCGGCGTGCTGGGAGGCTTGGGCAACGGCTTTGGCTACGCAACCCCGATCCCGGTCATGTCCAAGTGGTTTCCCGACAGACGTGGGTTGGCCGTAGGCCTGGCGGTAGCCGGTTATGGCGGAGGCTCGGCGATCTTCGGCCCGCTGGCTGCCAGCTATCTGCTGCCGACCTTTGGCTGGCGGACGACCTTCGAAGTGCTGGGCGTGATCTTCTTCGTGATGACGATGATCGGCGCCTTCCTGCTGCAGAACCCGCCCACCGGGTACAGACCCGCTGGCTGGACGCCGAAGCCGGCGGCCAAGGCGGCGGCTACGGCCTACGACTTCACACCCGGCGAGGCGCTGCGCACCCCCACAATGTACTTCATGTGGGTGGCGTACGCCTGCGGCTGCGCGGCCGGCCTGATGGTCATCAGCCAACTGGTGCCCTTCGCCAAAAGCGTGGGCATCCCCAGCACTACCCTGGCTGCCTTTGGCCTGGTGGTGGGGGCGGCCGGCAATGCCAGCGGACGTATCCTATCCGGCTGGATGTCGGACCACCTGGGCCGCATCAACGTGCTGCGCCTGATGATCGCTGTCTCCATGATCGGCATGCCAATCCTCTACAAGGTGGGCGGCAACGTGGTGGCCCTGTTTGTCATGCTGTTCATCGTATACTGGTGCTACGGCACCCAGCTTTCGGTCAACGCATCTACGGCGGCCGACTTCTGGGGCACCAAGAACGTGGGCATCAACTACGGCATTTTGTTCACGGCCTGGGGCGTGGCTGGTCTGCTGGGTGGCCGCATCGGCGGCAAACTGTTCGACAAGTACCACAACTACCAGATGGCCTTCTACGTGGCGGCTGGACTGGCTGCCGTCGCCCTGATCGCCGAGCTGTTGGCCCGACGGCCGGAGGCACCGAGTCATGCCGCGGCTGCGGCGAGAGTACCTGCCTAGTCAGAAATGGGCTGACTGCCTGCCACGGCGCGGGGACCACCACCCCGTGCCGTGGCAGTACAGTTCCCCTCGCTGCGGCTGGCTCCAGTTTACGGTCACAGCCGCGGTGACAGAGAGACAGCGCCGGAAACGGCGCTTGCACCCGCCCGCCGCCGGTCAGGCTCCCTAAGTGATTGACCCGCCTCAGAGTTCACGACTCCCACGAAAATAAAAAAACTGCTAGCTCTGATCACAAAACGTGCTACCTTACGCAGCACGCTAACCACTCCAGTCGGTCTGTGCAAGACTCCGAAAAGAGTGGGGGAGACTGTTATGGCTTCCCCTCATTGTGCTGAACCTCTCGGCGATTGTCTGGTCAAGCAGTTGGAAGCGGAAGGTTTCGTCTGTTCCCTGCCGGCGCGCTCCATCTTGTTTATGGAGGGCGACGTCCCGCGCGGCGCCTACCTCGTCTCCCAGGGGCATATCAAGCTCACGGTCAGCTCGCGGGAAGGACGCGTGCTCATCATCAGGATCATCGACCCAGGCGAAATACTGGGCCTGCACAATTGCATCAGCGGCGCCCCTTACGAAATGACCGCGCAGACGTTGCAGGCCAGCCGCGTGTGCTTTGTGAAGCGTGACGAGCTGCTGCGCGTGGTGCGGGGCAATCCGGAAGCCTGCGTGGCCGCGGCCCAGCGGCTCAGCCGCACCTGCCACGAGGCCTATCGCCAGGTCGGTTCCATTAAGTTTTCGCACTCCGCGAGCGAAAAACTGGCCCGCTTTCTGCTCGCGCTTGTCACGGACAGCGATACTGACCCGGACAACTCCGACACCATGAAGGTGGAGATGGACCTGACCCACGACGAAATCGCGCAGGTCATCGGGGCCTCCCGCGAGACCGTCACCCGCGCCCTGGCCAACTTCCGCAGAAAGCAACTGGCCAATCTGACACGCTCCATGCTGCTGGTAAAGGACCGCGCAGGGCTGGAGAAGATCGCAGGCATCGCTCCGGTTGAGGACGAGTCAATCCCTGCTCGTGAACTCGGGAAAGCGGATCACCGAGCTGTCCCCGCCGTGAACCGGCAGCCGTTGGGGCGTTGGGTGGGGAGCTGGACGGGTGGCCGGCAGGTTTCTTGATCACCGACTGCCATATTCATATTCAGCCGTTTGAACTCCTGCTGAACCAGCCCTCGCTGGAATTGATGAGGAAGCACCAGCCTGATTTCGACCAGGTCCTGGAGTTCACCCGCTCGCCGAAGGCCTTCCTGAAATATATGGACAAGGCCGGCCTCGACCGCGCTGTGCTGGTCAATGCGGCCTCACCCGAGGTCACCGGCTACCCGCCGGGACTCAACGCCCGCGCTGCCGAGTATGTGAAGGAAGACCCGCGGCGGCTCATCTCCTGCGGCAGCCTGCACCCCCGGCATTCCATCAACATCGCCAGGGACATCGAGGAAATCGTCCGCCTGCGGCTGCGGCTCATCAAGATTCATCCCCCACATCAGCTTTTCTATCCAAACGACTATCTCCACGGGATGAAAGAGCTGGAACTTCTGTATGGAACAGCGCAGAGCAACGGCATCCCGGTGATGTTCCACACCGGGACTTCCATCTTCCCCGGCGCGCGCAATAAATACGGCGACCCCATCCATGTGGATGACGTCGCCGTCGATTTCCCGAAACTAAAGATTGTGCTCGCGCATGGCGGCCGCCCGTTGTGGATGGACACCGCCTTCTTCCTGGTGCGCCGCCACGCCAACGTTTACATGGACATCAGCAGTATTCCCGCGGCCTCCCTGCTGCGGTACTTTCCGCGCCTGCCGGAGATCGCCCACAAGACGCTGTTCGGTAGTGACTGGCCCGGCCCCGGCGTACGCGACCTCAAGCAGGGGCTCGATGCCTTCCGGGCATTGCCGCTGCCGGAAGAAACCAAACAACAGATTCTGAGCAACACCGCGCTCACCCTCTGGCCCGATTGACCATCCAGACCCGCGCGTCCAGGCGCCGCCAAAGTCCCCTCAGGCCGCCTGCCCCTTGGAGATCTTGTGGCAGGTCGAGGTCTCCACGTCGTAGGCGTGGATCGTCGGTTTCCTGTGGACGAGATGCTGGATCAGATCGCTGACCTTGCCGTAGTCCTGGTGGCTGTACCGTTCGGCGTCTTCCTTGGTCTTCCAGAAACTCATGGCCAGAATGCCTTCAGCATCCGATACCAGCACGAGCTCGTCCACAAAACCAGGTTGCGCCTTTAACGTGGAGAGGATCTTTTCGTGCAGCGTGTTGCAAACCTCGCGGGCCTTTCCCGGCTTGGTCTTCACTTCCACGACGCGGACGAACATGGTGGAAACTCCTTTCAGCAATAGGTTTGAGTGCGACACAACAAGCTACGCTCGTGCTGGCCTGAGGTCAATTGCCAAGTTGCTGTGCCAGCGCGCGCCGCGCGTTTGACTGCCCGGTTCCAGCGGTGATAAATTGCGCCCACTTAACCACAAGGGGGTGTGGACATGCTGGAAGTTCGTCAGATAAGCGACGAGCAAGTTGAAACCCAGGTCGGCTCAGCTCCGCTCGGTTCCATGAGCAGCCTGTACATCGACGACGTGCTGGCGGTGGTCGAGCGCGGCGCCAAGAAGCTTCCCTCTTACCTGGATCTTTACCGCAAGGCGGTGGAGCAGGCCTGGTCGCCGTATGAGCTGGATTTTTCGCCGGACCGCGAGGAGTGGCAGCAGCTCTCGCCCGAGACCAAGAAGCGCCGGGTCTGGAGCCTGCGCATGTTTTTCGCCGGAGAAGAACGAGTAGCCAGCCTGCTGGCGCCGCTGGTGTGGGCGTCTCCTAATAAAGAGGTGGAGGCCTTCGTCGCCACCCAATTGACGGACGAGGTCCGTCACACCATTCTCTTCGACCGCTTCTGGCGGGAGGTGGTGGGCACTGATGTCGAAGGCTTGCACGAACTGGTGCGCCAGATCAGCATCACCGCGGAAGAGAATCCCGCATATCGTTACCTTTTCTACGACTGGCTCCCAGCGCAAGCGCAGCGGCTGGCCTCTCATCCCGATGACATCGACGCCACCGTGCAGTTTGTGACCGTCTATCACCTGATCGTCGAAGGCGCGCTGTTCCTGACCGGGATGCGCTACCAGCTCGAGGGCGCGCGACGCTGGGGACGCACCTGGGGCTTCTACCAGGGCTTCACCGCGGCGACGCGCGACGAGTCGCGGCATGTGCTCTTCGGGGTGAAATACCTGCGCGACCGTGTCATCGAGAATCCCGGGCGTTTCGTCCCGCTGATTCGCGACACCGTCCGAGAATTCCGACCGCTGATACCCACGGTGATGCGTCCTCCGGAGGGCGACCTGAACTTCTACGGCGGCAAGAACCTGGACCATGCCTGGCCAGGGCTCACTCCCGAGACCATGCGGGAGGAGATGGTTGACTACGCACTGAGTGCGCTCGGCCGCCGCCTGCACGCGGTGGGAGTCTGAACCTGATCGGCGACGGGACGGCGGGGGGAAACTCGCCGTCCCACTGCAGCCACAGCATGCACACGGAATAGCCCGAAGGGCAACATTTGTGTTAGCCCAGCGCGTCAGCGCTGGGTGAGGAATGGATCAAAGAGCGCGAGCCCGGAGGGCGACACAGGAACCAAAATGTGCCGCCCTCCGGGCTCATTCCTTCTTAATACCGCCTTCCCAGCGCTCACGCGCTGGGCTCGAACAAATGCCGCCGCTTCGCGGCTTGTTCCATCACTACCCAAGGCCACCAGCAGTGAAACCTGCCTAAGCGGACCGGCGAGGCACCGGCTGGCGCGCTTCGTTCAACAGCACCAGGGTGGTGTCGCGGCGGCGGGCGTCGCGCTCCGCCTGGATCGCCTCCAGCCGCATGCGCCACGGCGCCAGGTCGAAGGCCTGCTCCGGCGGCTTGTGGACGTAGGCATCGATGAGCTCACGATAGAAGCGCACGATCGCGGCCACCAGGGGCACGGGATATTCCCGCCCCTGGATCTTCAGGCAGTGCACGCCCAGGTCAATGAGCGGCGGGATGTCATCCAGGTAAAAGAACGCGTCGTTGCGGAGAGCGATGCGCGGCTCCAGCAGCTCCTGGCCGCTGTAGAGTTCCCATTGTTCCAGGCAGACGCGGTAATCCAGTCCGCCGCGGTTGGGGCTGCCGCGGAACAGGTCTTTGCCGAAATCGTCCGTCCTGCGCTCCAGGCGGTGGTAGGGCGACATCCAGCACTTGCCCAAATAGGTGTAGCACTTGTTGGCGTGGATGAGGACCTCGATGCCGACCTCGCCACCGATGAGCTTGCGCGCCACCAGTTCGCGCAGCGTGAGCTTGGTGTCTGCGACCACTTGGGAAACGCCGATGTCGTGGTAGAACTTCACGTCTTCATTGTTCAGGACGTTGGCCCCGATGCTGGCGTGAATGACCAGATGTGGGAAGCGCCGGTGGACTTCGGCGATGGCGCCCACGTCCGTCATGATGGCGCCGTCCACGCCCCAGGCGACGAACTTCTCCATTTTCTCCAGCAAGGCAGGGAGTTCCGAAGACTGCATGTTGGTGTTGATGGCCACGCGCAGCTTTGCTCCCCCCGCGTGCGCGATGGCGATGGCGTCACGCAATTGCTCGTCGGGAAGCTCGTAGGCATCGCGACGGCGGCTCCAGCCGCGCGCCCCGACATAGACGGCATTCGCGCCGCTCTCCACCACCGCCTTCGCCATTTCCAGATTGCCCGCAGGTGCCAGTAGCTCCACCATGGCTCACCTCGTCCCTACCCAGCACACCTCGGCGGCCTCGCCCTGGCTGCCCACATATTCGCCGCCCGTACGTCCGAAATAGAAACCATTGCACAACCCAACCGCCGTGTGCTGGCGGACGGTGTGCCATGACAACTCGTTCACGGCGCCATCGCCGGCAGCGGTCTGTTCCAGCGCGGCGCGGTAAATCTCCGCGATGCTGCTGCGGTAGGCGGCCGTCTCGTAGGCCGCCTCGATGCGAAACATTCTATGCCCCGCCGAAAGCAGCGCGGGCAGGTGTTCGAGCATGCATACGTCCTTGCCGCTCAGCACGCCCTTGCCCACCGACTTCATGGCCCAGTCTCCCTGGCGGAGGAACAGGTTCTTCTGGCACACGGTCGGGCACTTCTCGGCCCACTTGTGCTCGTACTCCAGCAGGAAACAGTAATCGGAGATTCCCAGCGGCATCTTGCCGTGTACCAGGATCTCGGCCGGCAGCGAGGCGCTCTCCGCAATGGCCGTGACTTCGTCCAGGCTGATCTCGTAATTGGGCGTGAAGCGGACCGCGCCATACTCCTTGAGCACCGATGCTCCCGCGTCCGTGTACACGTTGGCGAAGCCGCCGACGTGCACCGGCATGCCGGGGAATTGCTCGTGGACCATGCGCAGCACGCCCAGGTTGTGCACCTCGATGGCGTCGGCGCCGGCGCTGGCTGCGGCCTCCAGCGCCTTCTGCACTTTCGGCAGCGCGTCGTTTCGCGGCGCGCCATAGGAGGTCACATAGGCGCGCAGACCCCGGTCCTTCACCTCAGCGACGGCCTGCCGGAGGTCATCCAGGCGCTCGAGAAGATTGTCCTCGAAGGTGCGGCAGTAGATGTTGCCCAGGTAAATCGCGTCATAAGCGCGCAAGTCGCTCTCGCGCAGACTGCGCAGGCTGGAGATCGTCGTGTTCAGCTCGAAGTTTGGCATTCAGCGTCCTTGTACAGTCCACATTGCGGGCAGCGCCGCTTCGCCGCTCTCGACTTGGCCGCCGCCTTTGCAGGCGTCGAGCGCGGCGCGGTACCTGCCCGTGATCGTGCCCACCATCTCAGCGGAGAGGCTGCGGCCCTGGATCTTGACTACGTCCACACCCGCGTCGAGGAACTCTCCGAGTTCCGCCACGCGGCTGATCTGCCGGCTGGGGAGGACCCGCTGATCAACCTGCGCGCCGTCGAGAAGCAGCGTCCACGGCTGCTGGCAGATGCGGAAACAGGTGCCCACTCCTCCGCGCTTCATGCTGCCGGCCAGTCGCGTCGGCGGCTGTATCCGCTCCGCCGCCGCGAAATGGCAGTAGCTCGGCATCCAGCACTTGCCCAACTGGATGAACTCTTCCACCATGTGCAGCATCACTTCGACGGCGATCGAACTCCTGGCCTTGATCGCCGCGATCTCCCGCGGCTCCAGGTATCCCGGCAGCACGACGGCGCTTGCGCCCAGATCCTGGTAGAACAGCACGTCATCCGCGTTCAGCGCGCCGCAGCCGATGCTCATGGTGATCGCCAGCAACGGCAGCTCGCGCCGGATGTCTCGCAGCAGGCCGACGTCGTTGACGATGACGGCGCCCAGTCCCCACGCCGCCGCCTCGCTCAGCTCTTTGAGCAGCCGTTCGCGCTCTGGCGCCCGGGGAATGATGTTCAGCGCAAGCTGTACTTCCCCTCCCAGCCTGCGGGCCAGCTCAACGCACTGGCGCAGCTCGTCGCGATCCAGCTCGCCGCGGGCGCCGCCGCGGCTCCAGCCCTTCAAGCCTGCATAAACCGCATCCGCGCCGGCCCCGAAGGCCTGTTCGGCCGCCTCCAGACTGCCGGCCGGGGCCAGCAACGCCGCAGACGGCTTTGCCCCACCCGTATTCGCGGCGCCCTGTGGATAAGGCATCAGCTCTGCCCCTGGACCGTCCCTGGCGGCTATTGATTATCTTGGCTGCCTCCGCTTCGGCTCTGTGACGATGATCACGGGGGCCTGTGATCGCCGTCATCCAAGCCGCGCGGACCGTGCTCCAGCGCATGGGGCCAATACCAGCACGCTTCCACATCTTCCCGACCCGCGCCTCCTCATTTATCCTGTGCGCACTCGGTGAAAACTGCCTCTCCAACTCCCGCCGCGCTCGGCTACCGCATGCCCGCCGAATGGGAGCCGCACGCCGCCACCTGGATCGCATGGCCGCACAACCGCAGCGACTGGCCGGGAAAATTCGCGGCCATCCCCTGGGTATATGCCGAGATCGTGCGGCACTTGGCGCGGGTAGAGCGCGTGGCCATCATCGTGGAGAACGCGGCCGCCCGCCGTGGCGCGTTGAAGATCCTGACCGACTCCGGGGTGAGCACCGAGTCGCTGGACTTCTACCTCTGGCCGACGAATCGCGGCTGGACCCGCGACTGTGGCCCCATCTTCGTGGTCTCGGAATCGGCAGCGAAAGAGCCGGTGGCGGTCACGAGCTGGCGCTTTAACGCCTGGGCCAAGTATCGCGACTGGCAGAAGGACGCGACCATCGCCGGCAAGGTGGCGCGGCGCCTGCGTCTGCCGGAATGGCAGCCCGTGGCGACCATAAACGGCCGCTCGCAGCGCGTGGTGCTCGAAGGCGGCAGCATCGACGTGAACGGCCGCGGCACCATGCTGACGACGGAAGAATGCCTGCTCAGCTCCACGCAGCAGCGCAATCCCGGGCTGGGGCGGGCGGATCTTGAGCGCGTATTTGCCGACTATCTCTGCGCGTTCCACGTCATCTGGCTGGGACGCGGCATTGCGGGCGACGACACTCACGGCCACGTGGACGACATCGCGCGCTTCGTCGCTCCGGACACCGTGGTAGCCTGCGTCGAGCCCGATCCCAGCGACCCCAACCACGAGCCGCTCCAGGAGAACCTCATCCGTTTGCGCGCCGCCCGCAACCAGGACGGCGAGCGGCTGCGCGTGGTCGAACTGCCCATGCCCGCGCCCGTCATCTTCCGCGGACAGCGGCTGCCCGCCAGCTACGCCAATTTCTATATCGCCAACCGGCTGGTGCTGGCGCCCACCTTCAACGATCCCAACGACCGCCGCGCGCTCGACATTCTGGCCGGACTTTTTCCGGGCCGCGAAGTCGTGGGCATTCATTGCGGCGATCTCGTCTGGGGCCTGGGGACGCTGCACTGCATGACCCAGCAGCAACCGGCGCCGGCCTCCGTTCCCAGCGCCGCATTTCGCCGTCCGACGTAGCACCGGCCGCTCGCAATTTCCCTTGACACCGCAATGGCCGGTGCGTAGATTTCTGCCCTCGCCTTTCCCCCAAGGGCGGCTTCCGGTATCCATTCACACCACGCAAGCGCAGCCTGAGCAGGCTGTAAGGGCCCAGTTGTTTTCTCAAACCAGCTCTCTGTGGAGGAAAACTTTCGATGAGGACAAGAAGTACGCTAGCGGGAATCCTGTTCGCTTTGCTGCTGTGCGCGCTTCCGCGCCCGGCGGCCGCAGGCTGTACTGAGGTGCTTGCCTTTCTGGCCGACAAGGCTGTCGGCGCTACCTGTTTCCACGCCGACGACTTGCGCGTGCCAAATCCACCCACCGCCCCGGTTACCCCGGCGAACAATTCCATCACGACGTTCGCCGACGGGACTCCGCTGCCGGGACCGACAGCCTTCGGCTCGGCCTTCTCGTTCACGCCGGTCACCGACCTTGGCGTCATCTCCAATGGCCCCGCATCGACCTCCGCCGCCGTGCCCGGGATCCAGGTGGAAGGCTGGTTCGCGCACGACCCGACCAACGAAGCCCGCTTCCTGCTGCGCTTTCCTGACATCTGGAACGGCAAGCTGGTGGTGGCGGGAGCTTCCGGCACGCGCAGCGAGTTCAATGGCGACTGGGCGTGGAGCGACTACGTAGTTCCGCAGGGGTACGCCTACGCCTCGCAGAACAAGGGCGTGCTCAACCTCTACTTCGCCTCGCTGGCCTCAGTGACCCAGCCGGCGACCGATCCTCTCGCCTGCCGGCTGAACCCAAGTTCACAGCTCTGGGCCCA
>DATKLD010000072.1:0-12483 GCA_035542595.1 Terriglobales bacterium | reverse complement strand
ACTGGCGCCCAGCCCGAGGATCACCAGAAAGATCAGGAACATGACGCCGCCGAAACCGAAGCCACGCGGATGGTAGCCTCGCCGTTGCGCGTCGTAGTGTTCTGCCAGCTTGATCAGGCCCCAGAGGATGATCAACACGGGCCAATAGCGGGCGAAGAGGTAGCCCAGCCGTCCCCAGGCCACGTAGCCAAGGTTGCCGAGCAGGAAAATAAGGCCGAGAACGATGAGGACAACCGGCCCCGCCAGCGAGCGCCGGCGATACATGACCGGCGGCGGGGGAGGAGGTGCGTTTGTGGTTGGGCTAGCCATGGGTCACCTGCTGTTCGCCAGACGGCGATGCCGGATCGCCGCCAGCACTTGGACTGCCCGGCGGGGGAGCGCCGGGGCCTATCTGCGAGACATCCACATGCCCGGTTGTGGGCGCATTCCACTGCACAAGTTTCACTAGACCGATGACGATTAGAAAGATGGGCCACGTCCTGCCGATGCCGTACATCGTGTACTGGTCGATGAGAAACAGAACCCCCAGCGTGATCAGCATCACCGGGCCCATGTAGCCGGAGCAGCGGCAGCGGGTGCAGGAACACTGGCGATTGCGCCGATAGCCGTTCATGGGTACCTTCCCGTGCGGCGCGCGAACAGCCACACCCCGATCGCGATCAGGATGATGGGCCACATACGGCCCATCCAGTGCCAGTGAAGCACCCCGAGGTTGTCCATCAGGAACAGCACTCCGAGCCCGATGAGCACGATCGCGGCCGTGGGTATTCGCGTTCCGTGCCTGAGGATTTCGCTGCCCGGTCCCGGGCTGGCCGGGGCCGAAGCTCCTGCCGAGGGCAGGTGGGCGCCCAGTCCAAAGGGATCTGGCAGGGGGCGGCCTTCCTGCATCGCCTTGGCAGTCGCGTAGGCGTCCCACACCATGTAGAAATAGAAGAACGCCACCAGAACGCCAAAAAACTCCGTGCGTTCGGATAGTGTTATCAGGCCGGCAAAGATCAGTACGTGGATCAGACCTTTCAGCACCTGGCCGTTATAGATGGCGCCCACGCCGGGGATGAATCCCAGCAGCGTGGCAGCCACAGGGTTCGGCCCGCCGGTTTGCGCGGCGGCTGTCGCCACCGGCACCGCGGCAGGCGCGGCCGGGGGCAGGGTGCTCTCGACCCGCGATGCCAGACAGTCCTCGCAATAGATCACCCCGCGCACATCGCGCTTGCACTGCTCGCAGACCGGCTTGCCGCAGGTACGGCAGTAGGCCACGGCTGGGACTTGGTTATGGACGGCGCAGTTCATGCGCTCCTCCCGTTGATGAGATTGAGGGGATCGTCGAGCGAGCTTCCGGCCAGCACCAGCGGCTCATTGCGGCGGCTGTAACGGTCTTGCTTCTGGTCGGGCTTGCCGCTGCGATTGTCGTCCCGGTATTTCCGGTCCTGGCGTTTCTCCGGTTCCTTGTTGCGCCGTTCCTGCTGGTCCTCTTCGCGGGCGGCGTTCCGGAACTCGCGCACCCGCGACTCGATCTCGTACACCAGGCGGATGTTCTCGTAGTACTTCACCGCCCGGGCCGTGGTCTCATTGTAGGTGCGCGTCAGGTTTTCCTGGATGGCGCTGGGACGCAGGTCAGAAACTCGCAGGCTCGACAGGTGCAGGCCTGCGGCGTTCAGCAGCAGAGTGGCAGAGAAGAAAGCCATCCCCAGGGAGAGTGCGAAACGCGGCTGCAGTACGACGGAGAAAACCGGGGCCAGAGGCCGCGTCCAGCCGCGCAGCCGCTCCTGCCAGGGAGCGGCCCGGCGGACCGGAGCGGCGGCTTCCGCGCCGCTGGTGGCGATCAGGATGTTGCGCACCAGGTTGCGCGGAGGCTCGACTTCCGGCAGCGCCTTCAGCCAGCTCATTCCCGCCTGGGCGGCCGCCAGCATAGGGCCACAATCCGCGCAGGCCGCAGCATGGGCCTTGAATCCGGCCAAAAGCGGCTCGCTGAGGGCGCCATCCAGCGCTTCGCAAAGGATGGCCTCGAACTGCGTGCAATCCATCCCGCCTTGGTGTTCGCCTTCCATCAGTTCACCTGCCTGTAGGTACGAGAAAGGTGGCGCGCAAGTTCCGCGCGTCCGCGGTTAATTCGTGACTTCACAGTGCCTTCCGGGACCCTGAGGGCCTGGGCGATTTCCCGATATTCCATGTCCTGGAGGTCGCGCAAGATCACGGCTTCCCGCAGCTCCGGAGAGAGCTTCTGCAGCGCCTGGTGCACCGCCCGCCGCGCCTCCTGGGTCTGGACGCCGGCATCCGGGCTGGGCCCCAGATCGGGAAGCTGCTCGCCCAGGGTGAGGGCCTTGTCGTCGCCGCCGGGCGCCGATTCCAGCGAGTCGGTCATGCGGTCATGCTTGCTGCGCCGGAAGTGGTCCACCAGCAGATTGCGGGCGATCGTAGTTACCCAGGTAATGAAGGCTCCCTTGGAAACGTCGTAGCTTTTCAGCGTGCGGTACATCTTGATGAAGACCTCCTGGGTGAGGTCCTCGGCGTCCTCCGCCGCGCCCGCGAAACGGTAACAGACGTTATAAATGCGGCGGTTGTAGAGGCGCACGATTTCCTCCCAAGCCGCAGCGTCGCCGCCCAGGCAGCGTTCCACCAGTGCAGCGACGGCTTGGGTGTCTTCCAACCGGCACTCCTTCGAACTCCGGCTCGCGACGTCTGCGGATAAATTACGGATGAAGGCGGGCAGAAGTTCAATGGATTCTATGAGAAAGCCCGGAAAGATTGTAGCAGCCGCAGAGAGCAGGGAGCAGGGGACAGGCAGTGGGGAGCAGGGGTATCAATCTATTCTTGGTAAGGGGCATCCGGATCGATGGCGCGGTTGATCATCGCAACCATCTCTCGCATTTGACTGTGGGAGAGCCGACGCGGAAGCCGTTCCATCAGGTCCTTCTTTTCGACCACCGAGATAAAGTGGGCTTTGATGAAAGAAGGCTCTGGCAAGCCGGATTCGCCTGGCTCCAGACGCTTGGAGGTCGGCCCCTCCGCTCCATAACTGCCAAAGGGCACGGCAAGGACCGAGCTGATGCGGTCACTGGCGTTTCGCTGGTCCAGCGACACAATGACGACCGCATGCCTTTTGCCTCCGGTGTTGGCATACCAGATCTCGCCCCGCCTGGGTGACTCAGAGCTCTTGGTCAAAATCGATCCCACCGGCCGCCGACGCAAAGTCGCGAGCGAGGGTATTCTCTTCAGTCGCGGCGCGCGGCTCCAATTCATCAAAGTATCGAGCGGTCGCTGCCGCCAGGCGTTGGCGATTTTCCAGTTGGCGAACCTTGCGGATGACTGTATCCACCGCCTCGGCCAGAGTGGCGGCCTCACCCGATGCCACTTTGTCCTCAAGGAATTTCAGTGCGTCCGGAGATATGGTGGTCGAGAGCTTGGCGCGGTTCGCTTTGGCGTGTGCGCGAGCCATGACGATACTGTAGCAGATAATTCATCACCTAATCAAGGACTCATAATATACTCTATTTAAGGCGATACATTGGAGTGAACTGAGATGAACGACAAGATGAGTTCAATGCCGGCGGCGCTGATACGCTTGCTGGTCGGCTGGGTATTCCTGGTGGAAGGCATTCTGAAGTACCTGTGGATAGACGATCTGGGGGTGGGGCGCTTCACGTCCATCGGCATCCCGGCGCCGCACTTCACCGCTCCCTTCGTCGGGCTGGTGGAGATGGTTTGCGGGGCGCTGGTTATCGTTGGCCTCTTCACCCGCCTGGCGGCCATCCCGCTGCTGATCGATATCAGCGTGGCCATCCTTTCGACCAAAGTCCCGATACTGCTCGGCCACGGCTACTGGCGATTCAGCCTCCCCAACCTCAAGCACTACGGCGTGCTCAGCATGCTGCACGAAGCCCGCACAGATATCTCGATGGTGCTGGGGCTGATATTCATCCTGATCGTGGGAGGCGGGGCGCTGTCGGTAGACGCGGCTAGAAAGACAAAACCCGGCAAGGCAGCGGTTCCGGATGGAGCTGCTGGGAATCTCTAACTTGTCGTTTGTACGCTATTAGCGTACAATTATCGCAATGGAATTCATCGAAGCTCCGGCATTCACGCGCCATCTTTCAGAGTATCTGGATGCCGAGCGGTACGCGGAGCTGCAGAACGTCCTGGGAAGGAACCCGGAACTCGGCGATTTGATGCCGGGGACGGGAGGCTTCCGAAAGATCCGATGGGCAGATCCGAGACGAGGCAAGGACGCCGTGGCGGGCTGAGAATTGTTTACTACTACTTCGTGTCTGATCAGCAAACATGGCTGATGACGCTCTATGACAAGGATGAGGCCGCGGATCTGACCGCCAGGGAGAAAAAAGCGCTCAAGGATGCGATTGACGACGAATTGAAGGCGCGGGAAGCGAAACGAGCTGCGCGAGAAAGAAGGAGACGATCATGACGAAGAGGAATATTTTCAGCGAGCTGATGGGGGGGTGGCCGCGATGAAGGGTCGTCGCGAGGGAAAGCTCACCCTGCGCAGCTATAAGGTCGAGGCGGTGCCGCTTCCGAAGGTTGATTCGCGACTGATAAGGGACACCCGCAAGAACTTGCGCTATTCGCGAGCGGTCTTTGCGCGCAAACTTCGGATCAATGAAAGAACACTGGAAAAGTGGGAGCAGGGGCGCGCTAGACCGAATCCGCAGGCCGCCGCTCTAATCCTGCTTGTGCGCAGGTATCCCGATACACTGCAACGGCTTGAAAAGCTCGCGGCTGGCTAAGGTGCGGGCGTCTACTCCGCCGTGAAGTAGTCCACCGTGACCGGGCTCTCGAAGAGGGAATAATCGCGGGTGACGACGGTGATGCCCGAGTCGGTGACGAAGTAGCGTTCCTTATCGGCTTCGGGGTCGAAGCCGATGACGGTGCCTTCGGGGATGTGCACGTCGCGGTCGATGATGGAGCGGCGGATGCGGCAGTGCCGTCCCACGTTGACGTGGGAAAACAGGATGGAGGAATCCACGTCGGAGTAAGAGTTGATGCGCACGTCGGGCGAGAGCACGCTATTGCGCACCATGCCGCCCGAGATGATGCAGCCGGCCGACACTACGGAATCGATGGCCACGCCCATGCGCCCGGGCTCGCCGAAGACGAACTTGGCCGGCGGGTACTGCCGCTGGAAGGTGCGGATGGGCCAGGCCTTGTCGTAGAGGTTGAACACCGGCGAGACCGCCACCAGGTCCATGTTGGCTTCGTAGAGCGACTCCAGAGTGCCCACATCGCGCCAGTAAAGCGCTTCCTTCTTGTTCTCGTCCACGAAGTTGAAGGAGTACACGCGGTACTCTTCAGCCATGCGCGGCAGGATGTCCTTGCCGAAATCGTGGGAGGAGTTAAGGTCTTCCGCGTCTTTGAGCAGCACCGGGATGAGCACGTCGGTGTTGAACAGGTACACGCCCATGGAGCCGGAGACCAGGCGCGGGTTGTAGGGCGAGCGGGTGTCGGTGCGCTCAGGCTTCTCCTCAAAGCCGACGATGCGGCCCTCGCGGTCGATGTCCACCACCCCGAAGCGGTAGGTCTCGCTGGGATCGATGAGGATGGTGGCCAGGGTGACGTCCGCGCCCGAGGCCAGGTGCTGATCGAGCATCAGCCCGTAGTTCATCTTGTAGATGTGGTCGCCGGAGAGGATCAGCACGTGCTTGGGCTGCTCGGAGCCGATGGAATAGATGTTCTGATAGACGGCGTCGGCGGTGCCCAAGTACCAGTTCTCGCTCACCCGCTTCATGGGCGGCAGGATCTCGATGAACTCGCCCAGATCGCGGGCCACGATGTTCCAGCCCTCGCGGATGTGGCGGTTCAGCGACAGCGCCTTGTACTGGGTGAGGATGTAAACGTGGCGCAGGTCGGAGTTGATGCAGTTGGAGAGCGTGATGTCGATGATGCGGTAGTTGCCGCCGAAGGTCACCGCCGGCTTCGCGCGGTCGCGCGTCAGCGGATACAGGCGTTCACCCGCGCCCCCGGCCAGCAGGACTCCCACCGTGTCTTTCATTGCCTTTGGTCAGAACGCCGCTCCGCGCGGCCACTCAAAAATGGTAACAGAAACAGGAAGCACCGAGTGCCGAGTTGCGAGTGCCGAGAGCGGTCAGCGATCAACGCTGATCTTGAGCGACTTCAGGAACTTCTGGTCCTGGGCGTTGATTCTGAATTCGACCTCCCGCCGCGCGTCGGGCTGGGAGGAAGCCGGCTTGCCGGCCGCCTCTTCGTCACGGCGGTTGAACCCGATGGTGGCCTCCAGCACCAGAAACACGTCGTAGCCCGTGGCCTTGATTCTGGAGATGACCTCCGCGATCTGGTCAGACTCGGACAGGGATTCGTTGACAGCGTGGCCGAGTTCTTTCATCAGGTGCTTCAGTTCGTCGTCCACAGGCCCCTCCCTTGCAGATTATCACTTCCTTCCGCAATTGTTTAGATGCACGTAAAAGGCAGGAAGTAGGAAGCCGGGAGCAGGTGGCCTGCGAGGATATAATCGCCCGTATGGCCGGGATGTCCAGCGCGCGCCGCCGGGGTTTCCGCTGGGGATGGTGGGGAGCGGCGGTTACCCACATCGGCGGCAACATGGTCCGCAAGAGCCGGATGGTAAACGCCCTGGGCTCGGCCACTCAGGTGGCGGTGCGCTCGGTCACTAGAGTCGGCCACCTGCTCTGGCTGGAAGTGGCCGGCCTCTTTTTCCTGGCCTTCGCCGTGACCGGAGGCCTGGCCGCCTGGCACGACTATTCCCGCCACAAGACGCTTTCCAGCCGCTTTGCCGCCGCGATATGCTTTACCGTCATTTTCGCCTGGTTCGGTGTCAGTTCGTTCTTGCGGGCCCGGCGAAAAGCGTAATTCTCCACTCCGAAGGCGGTTCTCATGTCTGAGCCAGCGAAGACCGCAACCCCTGCCCGCACGGTGATTCAGCCCACGCAGACCACCTCCAAGATCGACGTCCGGCCGCTCTACACGCCGGCCGAGCTGCAGGACTGGGACTACGACCGCGACGTGGGCTATCCCGGCGAATTCCCGTACACCCGCGGCGTGCAGCCGACCATGTACCGCGGACGCCTCTGGACCATGCGCCAGTACGCCGGCATGGGCGACGCCGAGGAGTCGAACAAGCGCTACAAGTACCTGCTCTCGCACGGCACCATGGGACTGTCGGTGGCCTTCGACCTTCCCACGCAGATCGGCCTCGATTCTGACCACCCCATGGCCGTGGGCGAAGTGGGCAAGGTTGGCGTCGCAATCGATTCCATCGAGGACATGGAGCGCCTGTTCGACGGCATCAACCTGGAGAAGATCTCCACCTCGATGACCATCAACGCTACGGCTTCCATCCTGCTCGCGCTCTATATCGCGGTGGCCAGGCGACAGGGCTCGGAGGTGAGCAAGCTCCAGGGCACGGTGCAGAACGACATCCTGAAGGAGTACATCGCCCGCGGGACGTACATTTACCCCATCCGGCACGCCATGCGCATCGTCACCGACCTGTTTGCCTACTGCAACCAGCAGGTGCCAGAGTGGAACACGATCTCCATCAGTGGGTACCACATGCGCGAGGCCGGCTCGACCGCGGTGCAGGAGGTGGCGTTCACGCTGGCCAACGGCATGGCCTACGTGCAGGCGGCGATGGATGCCGGCCTCGATGTGGACCAGTTCGCGCCACGGCTCTCCTTTTTCTTCGCTGCGCACAGTAACTTCCTGGAAGAAATCGCGAAGTTCCGCGCCGCGCGGCGCATGTGGGCGCGCATCATGGCGGAGCACTTCGGGGCCAAGAATCCGCGCTCGCTCATGCTCCGCTTTCACACCCAGACCGGCGGCGTGACGCTGCAGGCGCAGCAGCCGGAGATCAACATCGTGCGCACGGCGCTGCAGGCACTGGCGGCCGTGCTGGGCGGGACGCAATCGCTGCACACCAACTCCTTCGACGAAGCGCTGGCGCTGCCGACCGAAGATGCCGTCCGCATCGCGTTGCGGACGCAGCAAATCATCGCCTACGAATCCGGCGTGCCCAACACCGTAGATCCGCTGGGCGGTTCTTATTACCTCGAGTCGCTGACCAACCAGATCGAGCAGCGCGCCCGGGAGTATCTGGACAAGATCGAAGCCATGGGCGGCATGCTCAAAGCTATCGAGCGCGGCTATGTGCAGGCCGAGATCCAGAACGCCGCCTACGATTTCCAGCAAGCCGTGGACCGCCTGGAGACGGTGGTCGTGGGAGTGAACCGCTTCAGCAGCGACGAGGCTGCGTCCGTGCCGTTATACCGCGTCGATGAGGGGCTGGAACGCAAGCAGGTGGAGCGGCTGCGCGCCCTGCGCGCCCGCCGCGACCAGCAGAAGGCGACGGCTGCGATCCAAGCGATTGATGAAGCCGCCCGCTCTGGGGAAAACCTGATGCCTCGCATCATCCAGGCGGTCGAGAGTTACTGCACGGTGGGCGAGGTTTCGGACAGCTTGCGGAAGGTGTTTGGGGAGTACAAAGAGGCGGTGGTGATCTAGGTGTTTCTCGTTCCTGGTTTCTCGTGTCTCGAAAGAAGCCGCGAGGGAAGGCTTCTGCCGAGAAACGAGAAACTCTTCCGCACGATCGGTCTCGTCTTCGACCGCCTTGCCACCTCTTTGAATCCTGCCTTGCGGAAGGCCGACGCCAGGCCCGTATACACGAACACGTCGGCGGTCGCTTTCTTGGTGTCGTGCGGATAGCCCTCGACGATCTTTGCGCCACGAGCGCGCGCGAAATCAACCGCCGCCTTCAGCAGCTTGGATGACAACCCCTGATGCCGGAATCCGCGCGCGATGAAGAAGCAGGTTACCGACCACACCGACTGATCATCTACCGGCCTGAGAATGCGGCTGCTGCCAAGCCTCGGATATTGCTCGCGCGGTGCGATGGCGCACCAGCCCACGGGCTCGCCATCGGCATAGGCCATCACGCCGGGCTCTTCGCCCGAGCGGACCAGCTTGCGGAAGGCCTTGCGATTACCTTCACCCTTGCCGCGGTTCCACTCCGGGCGGCTCAGACGCCACCACATGCACCAGCATCCGGCGCAGGCGCCGCGCGGCCCGAACAGGCGCTCCAGGTCGGGCCAGCGCTCGGGCGTCAGCGGATGGAAGGAAAGCCTGGGCATGCGGAAGGAGTTTACCTGAGTTGAGCCTGCGGGCGGGACGCTCGCAGGACAGCCGGCGAGACGCCGGCGTTACGATTCTAGCCCTGCGCCACCAGGTCGCAGGCCTCGCGGCAGCTCAGGCAGTAGTACTGGCCGTCGCTGCAGAGGCGGACGTTGTCCCAGCCCTGGCAGAGGACGCAGAAGCGTTCGCAGTCACACTGTTTCTCTTCCCGGTCGCATTGCGCGCAGACGAAGGCCATGGGCCGAGAGTAGCGCGCCTCGTGTCGCATCTCAAGTGACGATAGGTCACGGATGCTAGGGAGCAGGAAGCAGGCGGCAGGAAGGAGGAAAAGCAATGTTCTCCTGCCGCCTGCCTCCTGCCTCCTGAATGTGCCGTTGACCCCGCCTACTCCGGGTGATAACTTGTCACGTTCCGCCAACGTCCCGCGCCCCTGCAGGAGGCTTCCTCTTGTTATCTTTGGCCGAGGCCAGCCCGGCCTTGCGAAAAACCGCGCTCAATGCCGTCCATTGCAAGATGGGCGCAAAGATGGTCGATTTCGGCGGTTGGCACATGCCGGTGGAATATCCCGCGACCGGCGGGGTGCTGGCTGAGCACATGGCGGTGCGCACCGGCGTGGGTATCTTCGACGTCAGCCACATGGGCGACATCAGCTTCTCTGGGCCGCAGGCGCTGGATGCGGTGCAGCACATCTCCATGAACGACGCTTCGCGGCTCGTACCCGGCCAGGCGCACTACTCCGCCATGCTCTATCCTGAGGGGACTTTCGTAGACGACATCATCGTCCACAAGATCGCCGACGATCATTACTATTTCGTTATCAATGCCGGCACGCGCGAAAAGGATGCTGGCTGGGTCGAACAAAACGTCGGCGGCTTCCGCTGCAAGGCGGAGAACGTCAGCGACGATTACACGCAGATCGCCATCCAGGGCCCGAAGGGGCAGACGCTGCTTCAGAAGCTCACCGACGTTGATTTGTCACAGATCAAGAACTACTGGTTCGCCTTCGGCATGGTTTGCGGCCTCAAGAACAGGATGATCGCGCGCACCGGCTACACCGGCGAGGACGGCTTCGAGATCTATATCCCCGCCGATCCTGCCACCAGCGCTCGCGTTTGGTACGAAGTCCTGGAGGCAGGCAAAGAGTTCGGAGCAATACCCTGCGGCCTGGGCGCGCGCAACACCCTGCGCCTGGAGGCCAAGATGGCGCTCTACGGCCACGAGATCTCGGAAAAGATCAACGTCTTCGAGGCTGGTCTGGAGCGCTGGTGCAAGCTGGAGAAGCCGGAGTTCATCGGCAAGCCGGCGCTGGAGAAGATCAAGGCGCAAGGAGTGAAGCGAACTTTGGTCGGTTTGGAGATGATCGAGCGCGGCATTGCCCGCGACGGCTATTCTATCGTTGACGACGCTGGCAGCCAGATCGGCTGCGTGACCAGCGGGTCGGTCGCGCCGTTCCTGAGGAAGAACATCGCGCTCGCTTACGTGCCACTCGCGATGGCGGAGATCGGAACGGTGCTGAATGTGGAGATCCGCGGGCAAAAGGTAAAAGGCAAGGTTGTGCCTACGCCGTTTTATAAACGGCCGAAGAAGTAAATGGTGGTGCCCCACATCTCCCCGGTTTTGGGAGAAGTGGGAAAGGTTCAAATCGCCCACGTCTGCCAAAGGCGGGCAGACGTGGGGCACCCGCATAAATGAAGAGAGAAAAATGAACTATCCAAGCTCCCTGAAGTACACCAAAGACGACGAATGGCTGAAGATCGAAGGCGACACCGGCGTGGTCGGCATTACGGACTATGCCCAAAACGCGCTGGGCGACATAGTGTTTGTCGAACTGCCCAAGGTGGGGACGGAGATCACGGCTGGCAAAGCGTTTGGAACGGTGGAATCGGTCAAGGCAGTGTCCGAGCTGTTTGCGCCAACCAGCGGCACCGTTACCGCCATCAACGAGGAACTGGCGAACGCTCCCGAGAAGGTCAACCAGGACCCCTATGGCGCCTGGATGATCAAGATCAAGCTGAGGGACAAAGCTGAGGCTGGCAAGCTGATGTCGTCCGCCGATTACGAGAAGTACGCCTCGGAGCGAGGCTAGAAATCCATGCGCTATCTTCCCAAATCCGACGCCGAGCGCGGCGTGATGCTGCGCGAGATCGGCGCTCGTTCCATCGACGACTTGTTCGCGCCCATTCCCGCCGAGTTTCGTGTCAAGGGCGACCTCAATCTGCCGCGCGCCTTCGCCGAATCGGAGATCGTGGACTACTTCCGCCAGCGCTCGGCGGAGAGCGGCGCCGGCTACACCTCATTTCTTGGGGCAGGTGCGTATAGCCACTACCGCCCGGTGGTGATCGATTCCCTGATTTCACGCGGCGAATTCTTCACCGCCTACACTCCTTACCAGCCGGAGTTGGCGCAAGGCACTCTGCAGGCCATCTTCGAGTTTCAGACAATGATCTGCGAGCTGACCGGCATGGACGTGGCCAACGCCTCCATGTATGACGGCTCTACCGCGACGCCTGAGACGGTGATGATGGCGGCGCGGGTGACGGGGCGGCGTGCCGCAGTGGTGGCGCGCAGCGTGCATCCCGAGTACCGCGAGGTGCTGGCCACCTACGCGCGTTACCAGGGGCTGCCGGTCACGACGGTCGGCTTTCTCGAAAACGGGCGCGTGGACCTGAAGGCGTTGGAGAAGTCGGTCACGGACGAGACGGCTTGCGTCGTAATCCAGTCGCCGAATTTCTTCGGCACCATCGAGGACGTGGCCGCCGCGGCAGACATCGCACACCGCAAAGGTGCGCTGCTGGTAGTCGCTATCTCCGAAGCGGTCTCACTGGGGATCGTGAAGCCTCCGGTCGAGGCCGATATCGTCGGCATGGAAGCGCAGTCGTTCGGAGTCCCGCCCAGCTTTGGCGGGCCCTACGCGGGCGTGATCGCGACCAAGGAAAAATTCGTCCGCCAGATGCCCGGTCGGCTCGTTGGTGAAACCCACGACAAGAACGGCAAGCGCGCCTTCTGCCTCACGCTCACCACCCGCGAACAGCACATCCGCCGCGAGAAAGCGACCTCGAACATCTGCACCAACCAGGCGCTGGTGGCGCTGATGGCGACCGTCTTCATGACTGTCTACGGGCGTGAAGGGCTGAAGGAGCTGGCCAAGCACAACCTCTCGAAAGCCGCCTACGCCGCCGGCGAGTTTGCCAAGAAAGCGAAGGTTCTTTTTGGTGGCGCGCCCCGTTTCAACGAGTTTGTCGCCGAGACGACAGCGGACCCGAAAACCATCAACCAGCGTCTGCTGGACAAGAAGATCGTGGGCGGGCTGCCGCTCAAGAAGTTTTATCCCGAGCTGGGAAACGCGGCGCTGTGGTGCTGCACGGAGACGAC
>DATKLD010000071.1:0-3615 GCA_035542595.1 Terriglobales bacterium | reverse complement strand
TCGACATCATCCTGGATTCTTCGCAGCTCGCCCTTCAGATCCACGAATCCATCGGTCATCCCATCGAGCTGGACCGCGTGCTGGGTATGGAGGCCAACTTCGCCGGAACTTCGTTTCTGACGCTGGAAAAGCTGCGAAGCTTGAAGTACGGCAGCGACATCGTGAATGTGGTGGCGGACGCGACGGAAGCCCACGGGCCCGGCTTGGGCACATTCGCTTACGACGATGAAGGCGTTGCCGCGCAGTGCACGCCAATCATTACCAACGGGTTGTTTACGGGGTACCTCAGCTCGCGAGACACAGCCGAAGCGATCGGCGCTTCTCGCAGCGGTGGATGCCTGCGGGCCGAGAGCTGGAACCGGCTGCCGATCGTGCGTATGACCAATGTCAGCATTCTGCCGGGCAGCGAGCCGCTGACGCTGGAGGAGCTGATTGCGTCCACCGAGCGCGGCGTTCTCATGGAGACGAATCGCTCCTGGTCGATCGACGACAAGCGCTACAACTTTCAGTTCGGCACCGAGATCGGCTGGGAGATCAAAGGCGGCAAACTGGGACGAATGCTGAAGAAGCCGTCCTACTCCGGCATCACCACCGAGTTCTGGAATTCGATGGACGCCATCTGCTCGCGCGACCAGTGGACACTCTGGGGCACGCCCAACTGCGGCAAAGGCCAACCCATGCAGACCATGGGTACCGGACACGGCGCCGCGCCGGCGCGCTTCCGGCAGGTGAAGGTGGGGAGTGCGTATCGAGGAACAGGCTCTTAGCTGTTAGCTCTTGGCTTTTGGCTTGTGTTTTGGCCAAGAGCTAAGAGCCAACAGCCAAATGCTCACTCACGAAGCTCACAACCCAATGCTCACCCACGCACAAGCCGAAGACATCTTTCTGCGCTTAAGCCGTTATTCCAACGCGGACGGCCTCGAAATGCTCATCGCCGGCGGCCATTCCGCGCTGACACGTTTCGCAAACAACACCATCCACCAGAACGTCGAAGAGGAAAACTACGTAGTCTCGGTTCGGACCGTAATCGGCCACAAGACTGCGCGGGCCACCACCAATAAGCTCGACGACGACAGCCTGCGCCGCGCCGTGGAATCTGCCGAGGCCATGACCGAGGTCCAGGTCGAGGATCCGGACCTGCTTCCTTTGGCGCCGGCCCCGATGAGCGAAGGCCCGCCGACCGAGCGCTATTTCGAGAACACGGCCGCGCTCACCCCGGAAGACCGAGCCCGGGCTGTGGAGAGTATCGTCGGCATCGCGAAGAAGAACGGCCTCACGACCGCCGGCATCTTCTCCAGTTCGCGCTCGGCGGAAGCCATCATGAACTCCCGCGGGCTCTCGGTCTTCCACGCGCAGACCTCATCCGAGATCTCGATCACCATGCTGGGCGGCGATTCTTCCGGCTGGCAGAAAGCCAATTCGCCGGACGCACGCAATCTCGACCCGGTGGCGCTGGCAGAGACCGCGGCCCGCAAGGCTCGAGACTCCGCCTCCCCGCGCGAAGTCCCGCCGGGCAAGTACACGGTGATTTTGGAGCCAGCGGCGGTGCTGGATCTGGTGGGCTTTATGTTCTTCGATTTCGGCGGGATGGCCATCCTCGACCAGCGCTCGTTCCTCAACAATCGCGTGGGGACGAAGCTGTTCGGCGACAACATCACGGTGGATGACGATGTGTACCACCCGTTGCAGTCCGGCGCGCCTTACGACGGCGAGGGCGTGCATCGGCAGCGCGTCCGGCTGGTCGAGAACGGCGTCGTCAAGAACCTGGTGTATGCGCGCTCGACCGCCGAAAAGATGAAGAAGTCGGAGCACGCCGCCAAGGTAGGCCTCATTACTCCCACCGGGCACGGCTTCCCATTGCCGAACGAGATCGGCGAAGCGCCCATGAATATCGTGTTCGATGGCGGTCCCGGGGCCGGGCGGCGCACGGTCGAGCAGATGATCGCCGCCACCGAGCGGGGCATTCTGGTAACGCGCTGCTGGTATATCCGCGAAGTCGATCCCTATGAGAAAATCCTCACCGGCATGACACGCGACGGCACCTTCTACATCGAAGACGGCAAGGTACGCCACGGGCTGCGCAACTTCCGCTTCAACGAGAGTCTGATCCATATGTTGAACAACGTTACGGAGATGGGGACGCCGGTGCGTGCCAGTGGCGAGGAGGCCTTCGACATGGTCGTGCCGCCGATGAAGGTGCGGGATTTCAACCTTACCGAAGTAACCAAGTTCTAGGCGTCATGACACCAACGTAACTTCTTGGTTACCATACGCCGGGTGTAAAAGAGGGGGGTACGGCAATACTAAAGGGTCACGGTAATCCATGAATAGAATGCGTGAAAGCGAAGATCAGCGCAGCTCGATGCGTTTTCCCATCAAGCTTCCGGTGGAAGTGCGGGCCGAAGAAGCGGCCAACGTGCCGGCGGAGACCAAGGATATTTCGGCAGGCGGGGTTCTGTTCTACGTGGACACGGCCATGGCCGTGGGCTCATGTATCGAGTTCAACATCTCCTTGCCGGCGGCGGTCCTGGGCACTCCCACGGACGTGAACGTGCTGTGCGTGGGGCGGGTGGTGCGCTGCTCCGAGGAAGGCTCGCGGCTCGCGGTGGCAGCGGTGATCGACGAGTACCGTTTCGAGCGGGCCTGAGGGGATCGGTACACGGTGGTCTGAACCATGGGGAACGAACCAGCCAAGCCAGGGAACAGCCAGCAGGTAGAGAAGCCCGCAGCGCCAGCTCCCAGTCCGGCTCCTGCCCCAAAGCCGATTAAGATCTTGATTGCCGACACCCAGGCCATCTACCGCGTGGGCATCCGCAAAATCTTCGCCCTGGAAGACGACTTGCGAGTGGTGGCTCAGGCCGAGAGCCTGGGACAGGCGCTGGCGGCCGCAAGCCGCTTCGAACCGGACGTCGTGCTCATGGAGTCCGCTATCTCCCCCAATCCTGCCGGGGCGGTGGCCGAAGTCATGAAGCGGGCTCCCAACGCCAGGATGGTAATCATCGCCGGCGAGTCGGACGAAGATGACACGGTTGAATACCTGCGCCGCGGGGTGCGCGGAATCATCAAGCGCTCCGTGGCCCCGGACCTGCTGATCAAGTGCGTGCGCAAGGTTGCCGAGGGCGAAACCTGGCTCGACAACCAGGGCGTCAACTGGGTCATCGAGGCCTACCGAAATCAGAGCAGCCATCCCGCCTCCGCCAAGCCCAAAGGCAGGCTCACCGACAAGGAGCTGCTCATCGTGGCGTGCGTTACCCAGGGCATGAAGAACAAGGAGATCGCGACCGAGGTCGGCACCACGGAGCAGGTGGTGAAGAATTACCTGCGCAAGGTGTACGACAAGCTCGGCGTCTCCGACCGCCTGGAATTGGCGCTGTACTGCATCCACCACCGCCTGCTTCAAGGCGTTAGGGTACCCCGTCAGGGCGAAGCCTCGCCGGCCAAGCCCGCCACCGGGGTGGGCGCGTCCGACACCGCTTCCACATCCAGCAACAAAGCGTGAGCGCACCCGCTGCCGTCCTCCTGCTTACCGGCTTGAACGGGAGGTGGCGGCGTAGAGTCGCGCGGCATTCTGCATCCCGATTTTCTGCCGTAAGTCGGCAGGAAGCTGGTTGAGCA
>DATKLD010000070.1:0-14344 GCA_035542595.1 Terriglobales bacterium | reverse complement strand
ACGCTCACGTTCTTGCCGGTCCCGTGGCAGCGTGGACACTGCACGTTGAACTTCATGCGGCCGGCGGTCTGCGTGACTTGTCCTTTGCCGCCGCACTGCGGACAGGTGCCGGCGCTCTGAATGAAGCCGCGTCCCTGGCAGTTTGAACAGGCGTCGCGGCGGGCGACGTTCAGGCGCATCACCGTGCCCTTGATGGCGTCCCAGAAACCGACTTTGACCTGGTACTCGAGATCAGTGCCGGGTTCGGGCTGCTCCGCCTCGGCAGTGAAGCCGCCATGGCCACCGCCGCCGAAGATGCCGGAGAAAATGTCGCGGAAGCTGCCGCTTTTGCGGGGGCCGCCGGCCTCGCTGAAGTCAGAGAAGTCGAAGCCGCCGAAGTCGAAGGGTACGCCCTGGCCCTGCGCCTGGCCGGGACCGCCGAATCCGCCCGCGCCGAAGCCGGCGCCGCCGCCCCGGGCATAGGCTTCGGCGGTGGCGGCATCGATGTTGTCAGAATAAAACCCGACCTGATCGTAGATCTTGCGCTTCTTGGGATCGCTCAGGACGTCGTTGGCTTCGGAAATCTGCTTGAACTTTTCCTCTGCGGCCTTGTCGCCGGGGTTGACGTCCGGATGGTATTTGCGTGCAAGCTTCCTGAAGGCCTTGCGGATTTCCTCCGTCGAGGCGTTTTTCTTCACGCCCAGAGCGGCGTAATAGTCCTTGGTTGCCGTGGCCATTTAATTCAGCGTCTTCGTCAATTGGCGCAGCCGTGCTCCTGAACGTGCGCTGCCAGCCGCGAGCCCACCGCCGTCAGCCGTTTCTGCAATTCCTCGCGGAAGGCCCTCACCGCCTCTTTGTCGTCCGTCAGGGCCATGCCTAGTCGTTCCAATTCCTCTTGCTGGTCCGAGGCAGCCAAGAGCGTAGCGAAGGTCTGCTGCAAGAGCTGCAATTGACTGCAAGTCATTGTTCCTCCGATCCGATGAACCCACGCTTTTGGCTCTTGGCTCTTAGCTTTTGGCCAAAAGCCAACGGCCAAAAGCCAAGAGCCCTCACCTTGCCGAAAGCGTTACTTTTTGTCCTCTACGTCCACGTACTCGGCGTCGATTACGCCGCCGTCGCCTTTCTTGGCTTCGCCATTGCCGCCGCGGCGAGCGTCCGCCCCGGCTTCCGCACCCGGCTGAGCTTCGGCCTGTGCGGCAGCGGGTTGCGCAGCGCGGTACATGGCCTCGGCCAGTTTGTGCGAGGTGCGGGTCAGGTTCTCGCGGGCGCGATCCATGGCCGCCCTGTCGCCGCCTTCGAGCGCTTTCTTGGCGTCGGCCAGCGCGTTCTCCACGTCGCCGCGTTCCGAGCCGGAGATCTTGTCGCCGTGCTCGCGCAGCATCTTCTCCACGCTGTAGACCATGGAGTCGAGCTGATTGCGCGACTCGATCTCATCGCGACGCTTCTTGTCTTCGTCCGCATGGGCGTCGGCGTCCTTGGCCATGCGGTCAACTTCCTCCTTGGAGAGGCCGGACGACGAAGTGATGGTGATCTTCTGGTCCTTGCTGGTGGCCATGTCCTTGGCGGTGACGTTGAGGATGCCGTTGGCATCGATGTCGAACGTCACCTCGATCTGTGGCACGCCGCGCGGAGCCGGCGGAATGCCGGTCAGGTGGAACTTCCCGAGCGTGCGATTGTCGCGCGCCATGGGCCGCTCGCCTTGCATCACGTGCACCTCGACCGAAGTCTGGCTGTCGGCCGCGGTGGAGAACATCTCCGTCTTGCGCGTGGGGATGGTCGTATTGCGCGGGATCATCTGCGTGGCCACGCCACCAAGCGTCTCGATGGAGAGCGTCAGTGGAGTCACATCGAGCAGCAGCAGGTCCTTGACCTCGCCCTTGAGCACGCCGCCCTGAATCGCCGCACCGACCGCTACCACTTCATCCGGGTTGACGCCCTTGTGCGGCTCCTTGCCGAAGAGCTCGCGCACCAGCGCTTGAATGCGCGGCATGCGGGTCTGGCCGCCCACCAGCACGACCTCGTCGATCTTGCTGGCATCGATGCCCGCGTCCTTCAGGCACTGCCGGCAGGGCCCGACCGAGCGCTGGATGATGTCTTCGACCATCGATTCCAGCTTGGCCCGGGTCAGCTTCTTGACCAGGTGCTTGGGGCCGCTGGCGTCGGCAGTGATGAAGGGCAGGTTGATCTCGGTCTCCATGGTAGTGGAGAGCTCGATCTTGGCCCGCTCTGCCGCATCGCGCAGACGCTGCAGGGCCATTTCGTTGCCCTTGGCGCGGAGGTCGAGACCTTCATCTTTCTTGAACTCATCGATCAGCCAGTCCACGATGCGGTTATCGATGTTGTCGCCGCCTAGGTGCGTGTCACCATTGGTGGCTTTGACTTCGATCACGCCTTCGCCGACTTCCAGGATCGAGATATCAAACGTGCCGCCGCCAAAGTCGTACACGGCGATGGTCTCGTCCTTCTTTTTGTCGAGGCCGTAGGCGAGCGATGCCGCCGTCGGCTCATTGATGATGCGCTTCACATCCAGCCCGGCGATGCGGCCTGCGTCCTTGGTGGCCTGCCGCTGCGCGTCGTTGAAGTAAGCGGGCACGGTGATGACCGCATCGGTCACCTTCTCGCCCAGGTAGTCTTCGGCCGCCTTTTTCAGCTTCTGCAGGATCATCGCCGAGATCTCGGGCGGGGTGTACTTCTTGCCCTGGGCGATGATCGCCACGTGGTCGCCCTCACGCTCCACCTTGTAGGGCACCATCTTCATCTCTTCGGTCACTTCGTCGTAACGCCGCCCCATGAAGCGCTTGATGGAATAAACCGTGTTCTCGGGATTGGTGATGGCCTGGCGCTTCGCCACCTGCCCGACCAGCCGTTCCCCGGTCTTCGTGAAAGCAACGACCGACGGCGTCGTGCGGCCGCCTTCCTCGTTGGGGATGACCTTGGGTTCGCCACCCTCCATCACCGCCACCACTGAGTTGGTGGTGCCCAGGTCGATGCCGATAATCTTTGCCATTTCTTACCCCCTTCCACTGCTAAGTCCTGCCACTTAAGCATGATGGCAAGACCAAGGTAAAGCCTTGAGTCACTTATTGTCAACCATATAGATGTGCTTGGGTATCAGTTGGTTGCAAGCAGATTTGCGCAGGCCCGGCCACCCGGCCCACTCAGGCTGGCGCCGTCGCAGTTGGCTTATTCCACCGTCACCGACTTGGCCAGGTTGCGGGGTTGGTCCACGTCGCAACCGCGGCGGACCGCGATATGGTAGGCCAGTAGCTGCAGCGGCACGATCTCCACGATGGGCGACAGCAGTTCGGGCGTAGGCGGCAGGTACAGCACACGGTCCACTTCTTCCCGGATCTCCTCGTCGCCTTCCGTAGCCAGGGCGATTACTTTACCCGACCGCGCCTTGACCTCCTTGATGTTGGACATGGTCTTCTCATAGCGCAGCACTGAATCGGGATTGCTGCGATCGCAGGTGGCCAGCACCACGACCGGCAGGTTCTCGTCGATCAGGGCATTGGGTCCGTGCTTCATCTCCCCGGCGGGATAGCCCTCGGCGTGAATGTAGGAAATCTCCTTCAGCTTCAGCGCGCCTTCCAGCGCGATGGGGTAATGGATCCCACGGCCGAGGAAGAGGAAGTCCTGCACGCGCGAGTATTCCTTGGCCAGGTCTTCGCAGCTTTCGTCATGGCTGAGGATCGACTCCAGCTTGCCGGGAACGCGGGTCAGTTCGCTAAGCAGGCACTTGGCCTGCTCGGAGGTCAGCGTCTCGCGCATGCGGCCCAGATAGACCGCGAACAGGAACAACGCCGTCAGTTGCGCGGTGAACGCCTTGGTGGAAGCCACACCGATCTCCGGCCCGGCGTGTGTATAAATCGTCCCGGCGGCTTCGCGGGTCACCATGGAGCCGACCACGTTGCAGATGGCCAGCGTCTTCGAGCCCTTGGCCTTGGCCTCGCGCTGGGCGGCGATGGTGTCGGCGGTCTCACCCGACTGCGTCACCAGTATGGTCAGCGTGGTCGCAGCCGTGATGGGATCGCGATAGCGGTATTCGCTGGCGTAATCGACCTCCACCGGCAGCCGCGCCAGCTTCTCGATCATGAATTTGCCGGCCAGGGCGGCGTGCCAACTGGTGCCGCAAGCGGCGATGTCCACCTTGGTCAGGCTGCGGAACTCGGCCTCGCTGATCTCCATCTCGTCGAGGAAGACCTTGCCGGAATCGAGCGATACCCGCCCCAGCGTAGTGTCGCGCACGGCGCGCGGCTGCTCGTAGATCTCCTTGAGCATGAAATGCTTGAAGCCGCCCTTCTCCGCCATGATGGGGTCCCAGGTGACGTGCTGCACCTGGCGCACGATGGGCTGGCCATCGAAGTCGGTGAGCTGCACCCCCGAGGGCGTGATCACGGCCAGGTCACCGTCGGCCAGGAAGAACAGGTCGCGCGTGTGATACAGGATCGCCGGCACGTCGGAGGCAACGAAATACTCGTCCTTCCCCAGTCCGATCACTGCCGGGGGGCCATTGCGCGCGGCCACGATCTTATTGGGCTCATCCACCGCAATCACCGCCAGCGCGAAGACGCCGGTCAGTTCCTTCACCGTCTTCCGCACCGCCTCCTCGAGCGACACTGGCCGGCCGTTGGCGGTGGAGTAGTGGTACTTCTCGATCAGGTGGGCGATGATCTCGGTGTCTGTCTCGGTCGAGAACTTGTGTTTCTCCTCCATGAGCCGCTTCTTAAGCGAGAGGTAGTTCTCGACAATGCCGTTGTGCACCACTACGATCTTGCCGGTACAGTCGCGGTGCGGGTGGGCGTTTTCCTCGCTGGGACGCCCGTGGGTGGCCCAGCGGGTGTGGCCGATGCCGTAAGTGCCGTCGAGGGGCTTGAGGCGGATGGCCTCCTCGAGGTTGCGCAGCTTGCCCTCAGCGCGGCGGACCTGCAGCCCGTCGCCGTTGCCGGCCACGGCGATGCCGGCGGAGTCGTAACCGCGGTATTCCAGCCGCTTCAGTCCGTCCAGGATGACGGGCACAACCCGTTTCTTACCGACGTATCCGACAATGCCACACACGGAAGGTCACCTCGTGCTGGAGAATCACCACCACCGGCACTTGGGGGAATGGGGTGGGCGGGCGTCATATGATTATCCCGCAGTTCGCTACAAATGTAGATAGTTGGAGCGGTTACTTTGGTGCTGAAAAACTGATGGCGGCGATTACTCCTCCAGCGAGTAGCGGAATTCCTCGATTACCGGATTGGTGAGCACTTCGCGGGCGATACGGGCAATCTCCGCCTCGACCGCCGCCCGGTCCAGGCCGCCATCCAGCGTGATCTCGAAGAACTTGCCCTGGCGGACGTCATCCACCCCCTGATAGCCCATCTTGCGGAGAGCGCCCTGGATGGTCTTGCCCTGGGGGTCGAGGACCGTCTTCTTCAGCGAGACGTAAACGTAAGCCTTCATAGGGCGGTTACCAGTAGTCAGTTGTCAGTGTAGCGCCGCCGTCCCGGCGGCTGTGGCGCGGGCGTCCCGCCCGCGCCTGAGGGCGAGACGCCCTCAGGACATCCGGCAAGATGCCGGCGCTACATCCGCCGCTCGACAACTGGCAACTGACAACTGACAACTAGAGTTTGAACAACTCCCTCAGCCTCTTCGTCTGGGCGCGGCTGACGGGCACTTCCGTCTGCTTGCGGTCGTCCATGCGAAGCTGGTATGAGCTCTTGAACCAGGGCACCACTTCCTTGATGCGGTTGATGTTCACCAGGAACGAGCGGTGGGCGCGCCAGAACAGGCTGGGATCAAGCGAGTCCAGGAGCTCTTCCAGGGTGCGGCAGTTCGACTGGCCTTCCATGCCGCCGACGGTGACCACGGTAATGACGCCGTCTTCGATAGAGGCGAAGCAGATGTCCTTCTGGTCCACCAGGAACAGCCGCCCGGCGGATTTGAGCAGCAGCTTGGAGTTCTGCGGTCTCTGCGACTCCAGCATGCGCACCAAAGTCTCAAGCTTTTCCGCAGGCGGCGCTTCGGTCTGCAGGTTCCTGCGCGCTTTCTGTACCGACTGGGCCACCCGCTTCTTATCGAACGGCTTGAGCAAGTAGTCGACGGCGTTCACTTCGAAGGCTTTGATGGCGTACTGCTCGTAGGCGGTGGCGAAAACGATCTGCGGCAGTGGCAGACGGCGGTCGATGAGCTTCTTGATGACACCGAAGCCGTCCAGGCCGGGCATCTGCACGTCGAGGAAGACCACGTCAGGATTGTGTTCCTTGATCAGACTGACGGCTTCCACGCCGTTCTTACCCTGGGCGACCACGTCAATATCGCCCACGCCCTTCAGAAGGTAGGCGAGCTCGTCGCGGGCAAGCTGTTCATCATCGACAATCAGCGCGGATAGGGACATGCGGCCGACCTCATCCAAAAAGTATAGCGATGCGGAGAGGAAAATGACAACTCGCGCGGAAAGTAGCTCTTGGCTCTTAGCTTTTAGCTTTTGGCCAAAAGCCAGGAGCCAAAAGCCGGCCAAAAGCCGTTATCCGACTGTTTCCAGCGCCAGCGCCATGCCCAACCCGCCCGATACACACAGCGTCGCAACGCCTTTCTTCGCCTTGCGCTTGAGCATCTCGTGGAGCAGCGTCGCGACGATGCGCGCACCGGTGCAGCCGATGGGATGCCCTAGCGCGATGGCGCCGCCGTTCACGTTGAGCTTCTCGCGGTCGAAATGGAGTTCGCGGTCGCACACCAGAACTTGAGCCGCGAAGGCCTCGTTCAGTTCGATCAGGTCGTAATCCTCCACACGCAGGCCGGTTTTCTCTTGCAATTTTTTCATCGCTGGTACGGGGCCAATGCCCATGGTGCGAGGATCGACGCCCACCGAGGTTGCGCCAAGGATGCGCGCCAGCGGCCTCAGATTATTCTCGCGAACGAACCGCTCGCTGGCTACGACCACCGCGGCTGCGCCATCGGTGATGCCGGAAGAATTGCCAGCGGTGATCGTGCCGGTCTTCGAGAAGACCGGCGGCAGCTTGGCCATCTTCTCCAGTGTTGCCCCAAGATACAGGTGCTCGTCGTGGTCGAACACCTGCGAGCCTTTCTTCCCGTCGAGCGTGACCGGCACTATCTCGGCCTGGAATCGTCCGCCCACCTGGGCGCGCTCGGCGCGTTGCTGGGAACAGAGCGCGTACTGGTCCTGTTCCTCACGCGAGATCTTGTACTGCTCGGCCAGGAGTTCGGCCGTTTCGCCCATCACCATCCTGGCCATGGGGCAGAAGAAGCCGTCGCGGTACATCCCGTCCACGAGTTCCTGGTTGCCGAGGCGATATCCCCAGCGGGCGCCATCCAGGTAATACGGCATGCGCGACATGGATTCGGTGCCGCCGGCGAGCACGCAACCGAGGTTTCCGGTGGCGATCTCCTGCGCGCCCAGCACGATACTCTTCATGCTGGATGCGCAAGCCATGTTCATCGTGTAGGCAGGGACCGTTTCGGGGACGCCGCTGCGGATCGAGATCTGCCGCGCGGGATTGGGTCCGCCGCCGGCCTGGCGCGCGTTGCCGAAGATCGTCTCCTCGACCTGCTCCGGCCGCACTCCGGCGCGTTCCAGGGCGGCCTTAGCGGCGATCACGCCCATGTCGGCGGCGGTGAGGGGGAGCAGGCTGCCGCCGAACTTGCCAATCGGAGTGCGTGCGGCGGAAAGGATGAAGACGTCGGACATGGACGTTGAGTCTAGCATTCTGGTCCGTAAGGCAAGCACTTGGCAATTAGCAATTAGCACGTAGCCATGGCACGTACAAGCGGCGGATTCCTTTAACCGGCCAAATGCCAAGTGCTAACTGCTAATCGCTGCTGCGCGCGCTAATCCTATAATGTCGGTATCCGGCCATGCCCGAAACGAACGCACCCGACGACGGCCTGCTCCGGGGCTTCTGGTATCCCGCCTTGCGGGCGGAGCGCGTGCATGGCCGCGCGCTGAAGACTGCCATGCTGCTGGGGATTCCGCTGGCGCTCGGGCGCGACGCCGAAGGCCGCGCCTTTGCCGTGCGTGACAGTTGCCCGCACCGCGGTATGCCGCTCTCGAAAGGCTGGTTCGACGGACATCACCTCGAATGTTCGTATCACGGCTGGAAGTTTGAGCCGGTTAGCGGCCAGTGCCGCGAGGTCCCGTCGCTCCTGCCCGATGACAAGCTCGACGTCAGCAAGGTCTACGCCACCGCCTTCCCCTGCCGCGAGCACGACGGATACTTCTGGGTGTACGTGCCGGAGCGGGGTGCGAGTGCTGAACCACAGGAGCAAGCGCCACGGCTGCCGACCTTCAGCGACCGCTACACCATCACGCACCTCTCGGCCGAGCTGCCCTGCCACGTGGACCACGGCATCATCGGGCTGATGGACCCGGCGCACGGGCCCTTCGTCCACCAGGCGTGGTGGTGGCGAACGCGGCACAGCATCCATGAAAAGCGCAAGCAATTCGAGCCCATTCCCATGGGCTTCCGCATGAGCGCGCACACGCCATCATCGAACAGCGCGCCCTACAAGCTGCTGCGCATGTACGCCAAAGCCGAAGGCATCACCACCACCATCGATTTCGTGCTGCCCAACCGCCGCTACGAGCAGATCCACGCCGGCAAATACTGGTTCTCCAGCATGACCACGGTCACGCCCATCACCGCCGAGCGCTGCCGCATCGATGTGGTCGCCGCCTGGAACCTCTTCCGCCACGTGCCCTTGGTGCTGCCCATCTTCCGTTTTTTTGGCAAGAAATTTATGGGCCAGGACCAGCGCACCATGGAGATCCAGGCCGAGGGGCTGAAGCACAACCCCAGCCTGATGCTGATCGACGACGCCGACCGCCCGGCCAAGTGGTATTTCGCGTTGAAATCGGCGTATCTGGAGTCCCGCCGCACCGGCCAGCCCATGCAACACCCGATCCAGGGACCGGTCACGCTTCGCTGGAGGAGCTAGAGGTCAATGAGGTAGCGCCGCCGTCCCGGCGGCTGTCGCGCGGGCGCCCCGCCAGCGCTGAGGGCGAGACGCCCTCAGGACAGCCGGCAAGATGCCGGCGCTACTGTTTTTCTGGCGACTGCTCTTACGCCTGCAATCCCGAGATGCAGTTGCTGTCGATCTGCTTGTGCAGATACTGCTTCAGCGTGCCTTTGTCGCGCATGTCGATCAGGCTGTCGAGAAAGTACCAGCGGGCCTGCGGCCGGGCCTTGAGGATGGACTGATACGACTTGAGCATGCCGTCCACACCGGCCTGAAACACCGCCTGCTGATCAACCTGCTCCTTCGGGTGCTCGACGATGAAGGCGGCGCTCGAATAGACCACCTGCATGGCGAGTTCGTGAGCGTAATTGCGGTTGCTGCGCAGCAGTTGCGGCAGCAGCGGGGGACAGATGGGAATGATTACGTCCGGCACCTCGTCGATCCATTTCGCCAGCCACACCCGCCACTCCTCCGCCTGCGGGTTCAGGGGATCGTTCTCGAGTTTGCGAGTCAGATCGATCACCTTGGCGCGCTCTTCGGCGGTGGAAGGACCGCGCTCCTCGGCGCGCATGCGGGTGGGCAGCAACAGGGGACAGCCTAGGACGAGAAGCAGGATTGCAAACAGCTTGCGCGCTCTCTGCTCGGAATTTCTCATGATGCTGCCGCCTCCGTATCATCGCCGGTCAGCCAGTCGAGGGCCTCTTCCCGGGTTTTGAACTTCGGGAAGCGACGGGCGGCGAAGGACTCCAGGTTGCGGTAATAGACATTCGGGATGTTTTCGGCGCCCACCAGCGCGGCCCGCCGCACATGTGGCCGGTCTTTGGCCGCCACCACCTTCATGCGGTCGGCCGAGGTTTTGTCGAATTGCGTACCGGTGAAGTCGCTGAGCGTTAGCAACGAGTTCGGCGGCTCGGAGCCCACGATGACTTCAACCTCATCCATCGTGCGCCGTATCTCGTCCGGCGTGCTGCCGGAGTGGTCGATCAAGAGCACCCGCTTGCCCCGATGGGTGATGAAACGCACGCGCTCCATGGCCGCACTCCCCCAGCGGCGATTCGTTCGGGATGGTATACCCGCGGGCGGACCGCGTCCAGAGCCCCGCTAGAGGGTCTCGCCGCAAATAGGGACGAGACAAGTGAAGGGGCACGGCTTTCCAGCCGTGCCGCTAGGCCTTGCAAATGAATTGGCCTTTAGGCCCTGAGGCCGGCGACTAAAGCCGCGGTATTTTTGTAGCCTGTACGGCACGCCTGAAGGCGTGCCCCTTCACTTGTATTTACGACACAAGTAAATTCCGCGAACTACTTCAACAGCCCCTTGACCACCGCCGGCACTTGCGCCAGCGCGTCATCCAGGGCCTCGGGATTCTTGCCGCCGGCCTCGGCCATGTCAGGACGCCCGCCGCCCGAGCCCCCCACGCGCTCGGCCACCGGTCCGATGATCTTGCCCGCCTGCACGCGGCCGGTGAGGTCCTTGGTGACGCCGACGATCAGCGCTACCTTGCCATCGGAGGTCGAGCCCAACACGACCACCCCGGAACCCAGCTTGGAGCGCAGGTTGTCCACCAGCGTGCGCATCTGCGGGCGCTCCAGGTTGTCCACGCGGTGGGCCAGGACCTTAATCCCCTCTACCACCTGGACTTTTTCCTCGGCCGAGCTGACGGTCGCGGTGGCAGACTTCATCCGCACGCGCTCCAGTTCTTTGTTCAGCCGCTTGATCTCGGAGTCCTTGCGTTCCAGCTCCAGCCGCAGCGCGTCGGCCGGCGAGACAGTCGGCTCGGCACGGTGAATGAAGGTCGAGACAACGTGCTCCAGTTCATGGTCCTGACGGAAGTGGCCGAGCGAGCCCATCCCGGTGACCGCCTCGACGCGCCGCACGCCCGAGCTCACGGAGCCTTCGTCGAGGATTTTCACCAGCCCGATCTCGCCGGTCATGCCCGTGTGCGTACCGCCGCAGAGTTCGGTGGAGAAGTCGCCGATCCTGATCACGCGCACGCGCTCGCCGTACTTCTCGCCGAACAGCGCCATCGCCTTGTACTCGTTGATGGCCACGTCGAGCGGCACGTCAGGGATGACCTCGACCTTCTCGTTCTTCAGCACTTCCTTGTTGGCAAGGTCTTCGATGTCCTGCAGCTCTTCGTCGGCGATGCCGGTGAAGTGCGAGAAGTCGAAGCGCAGGTGACGGGGATCGACCAGCGAGCCCGCCTGCTTCACGTGCTTGCCCAGGACTTCGCGCAGCGCGGCGTGCAGCAGGTGCGTGGCCGTGTGGTTGCGCATGGTGGCCTCGCGCACCCCGGTGTTGACCACGGGATCGACGCGATCGCCCACGCGAATCGGCTGCTTCGCCGTCACCTTGTGCGCCCGCACGCCCTGCACCGGGTAGTAGCACGCCGTCACGTCGGCGACCACGGTGTTGTGATCGCTGTCGTAGAGCCAGCCGACGTCGCCCACCTGCCCGCCTGCTTCGGCGTAAAACGGCGTGCGGTCGAGAACGATATCGCCCTGCTCGCCGGGCTTGAGCTGCTGCACGCCCTGCCCGTGCGGATCGATGATCGCCAGAACTTCTGAATCGTGCGACTCGGTGCGGAGGTAGCCTTCGAAACCGGTCGGCGGAAGCTTCTGGAATGCCGGACTCGCAGCCGCTTTGCCGGGGCCGCCCTTCCAGGAAGCGCGCGCGCGTTCGCGCTGGCCTTCGAGCGCCTTGTCGAAACCAGACTGATCGAATTGCAGGCCGGCATCGCGTGCCGCATCGGTCATGAAGTCGAGTGGCAGGCCGAAAGTGTCGTAGAGCTTAAACGCACTTTCGCCGGGATAGATGACCGTCTGCGTCGGATGCTTGCGCCTCTGTTCGAGCAGCGGCTCGAAGTCTTCTTCCAGCCGCTTCAGGCCTTCGTTCAGCGTATGCGCAAACCGCACTTCTTCGCCCTGAACGACGGTCGACACGCGGTCGGCCGAGTCCACCAGCTCCGGATACGCGTCCTTCATCTGGTCACGGACGGCGTACACCATCTGATACAGAAAGGGATCGTTCTGCCCGAGCAGGCGTCCGTGACGGATGGCGCGGCGCATGATCTTGCGCAGCACGTATCCTCGGCCTTCGTTCGAGGGCAGCACGCCGTCGGAGATGAGGAACGTGGTGGCGCGGGCGTGATCGGCGATAACGCGCAGCGATGCTGCGCCGCGGCTGCCCGACTCCTTCTTCAATTCTTTTTCGAGCGAAACGCCCGTCAGTTCGGCGGCGCGCTTCATGAGAGCCATGAAAAAGTCGGTATCGTAATTCGAGAGCTTGCCCTGGAGCACGGCCGCCAGCCGCTCCAGGCCGGCGCCGGTGTCGATGGAAGGCTTGGGCAGGGGCTCGAGGCGTCCGGCAGCATCGCGGTTGAACTGCATGAAGACCAGGTTCCACAGCTCGATGTAACGGCCGCAGTCGCAGCCGAACTGGCAGTCGGTGTGGCCCTGGTCGCTGGCGATGGCGCCCATGTCGTAGTGGATCTCCGAGCACGGACCGCAGGGGCCGGTATCGCCCATGGCCCAGAAGTTGTCCTTCATCCCGAATTCGAAGATGCGGTCCTTGGGAACGCCCTGCTCCAGCCAGAAGTTGTACGCTTCTTCGTCGCGCGGCACGCCCTGCTCGCCTTTGAAGATGGTTGCAAACAGGCGGTCCTTGGAGATGCCGTACCACTTGGGCGACGTGATCAGTTCCCACCCGAAGGCGATGGCGTCGCGCTTGAAGTAATCGCCGAAGCTGAAGTTCCCCAGCATCTCGAAGAACGTGTGGTGGCGGTTGGTGAAGCCGACGTTCTCCAGGTCGTTGTGCTTGCCGCCGGCGCGAACGCACTTCTGCGAGGTCGTGGCGCGGGAGTAGTCGCGCTTCTCGAGGCCGAGGAAGACGTCCTTGAACTGGTTCATGCCGGCGTTGGTGAACAGCAGCGTGGGATCGTTCGCCGGAACAAGGGAAGACGAGTGCACGCGCCGGTGGCCGTGCTGCTCGAAGTATTCGAGGAACATTTCGCGGATCTGGGCGCCGCTCAGCATAAAAGTCTTCAGAATCAGGGCCGAACATTCATTGTAACGAAACCGGCTCTTGGCTGTTAGCTCTTAGCTGGCAGCTTCCGATTCCAGCGCCGTCAGCACCTCCTCCTCCACATCCCACTGCTTCAGGAGGCGGATGATGGTCCGGCTGGTGTAGCCGGCGCGCATCAAGGCGCGGAAGATACGGGCGGCATCTTTAGCATTTGCCGGCTTCTTGATCCGTTTGCGGCGGAGGAAATCGCGGGCGAGCTTCTCCTCGTCGGCGCCGGCATAGGCGGCGGCCACGGCCTTGGTGATGACGTCCGAGTGCACGCCCCGCGCCTTCAGGTCGGTGACGACGCGCAGCCGCCCGAACTTCTCGTTCTCCCTGCGGTAGGAGGAATAGGCGGCGGCGTAGGCGGAGTCGTTGAGGTATTTCTGGTCTTTCAAGCGCGTGATCACCGCCTCGACCATCGCTTCGCTTTCATCGGTTTCCGGCAGACGTTGGCGCAGCAGACGCTTAAGTTCGGCCACGCTGCGCATCTTTCGGGCGAGAGCGCCGACGGCGTACTCATAGAGCGAGTCCTGGTCGTAGGTCTTGCGGCGGTGGAGCGGCACCAGGACATTTCACCACAAAAATCGCGGGATCGGCGAAATCGCCGGAATCGCCGAGGGTAAGAGCTAAAGGCCAAGAGCCTAAAGGCTTGAGAGCTGAAGCCGCGCGCTGGCGCTACCTTCCGTAACCAGCGCGCTGCATCTCGTCGCGAGCGGCGTCGGCGGTGGAGGCAATGCCCTGTACGCGCAGCTTGAAGTCGTCGGGATTGGAGGCGGTCTCCATCGCGGTCTCGAAGGAGATCAGGCCCTGCATGTACAGGTCGTACAGCGACTGGTCGAAGGTCTGCATGCCATATTGCGAGGTGCCGGTGGCCAGGGCTTCCTTGATGTTGCGGGTGCGCTCCGGGGTCACGATGCATTCCTTGATGTAGGCGGTGCTGACCAGGATCTCGACCGCGGGCACGCGCCCGGGGCCGTCGCAGCGCTTGACCAGGCGCTGGCTGATGACAGACTTCAGTGTGGCCGCCAATTGCAGCCGGATCTGCTTCTGCTCCGAGGGCGGGAAGACGGCGATGATGCGGTTGATGGTCTCCACCGCGTCGAGTGTGTGCAAGGTGGAGAACACCAGGTGGCCGGTTTCGGCGGCCAGCAGGGCGGTGCCGATAGTCTCGACGTCACGCATTTCGCCCACCAGGATGGTGTCGGGGTCCTGGCGGAGGCTGGCGCGCAGCGCCGAGGCAAATGAAGGCGTGTCCACCTCCACCTCGCGCTGATTCACGAATCCCTTCTTGTCGCGGTGCAGGAACTCGATCGGGTCTTCGATGGTGATGATGTGCTCGGAC
>DATKLD010000069.1:0-3455 GCA_035542595.1 Terriglobales bacterium | reverse complement strand
AGGTCTTGTCCGCCCAGGCTGAAGGGCGGCACATCGTGGTCACCAGGCGTCAGATCGCGCGCTACGCCGCCTTCGGCAGGCACGACGAAAAGATGGCTGCGCTTGCCTGCTGTGTAATGCGACCAGTGCCGGTAGAAGAGCTGCGTGAAGACCGTAGCCTTGACCTTGGACTTTTCCAGCTCTTCTTTGCGCGCTTTGTTGCAGGCGTCGTCCGGGCACTCAGGATAGACCTCCGAGACAAACACGATGTTCTTCCCGTCCGGCGACCACAGCTCGCCATCGGCCTCGGTCGAGATGTTGGTAATGCGTTTGGGATCGCCCTCGAGCGTGCCAGTCTCGGGGTTGAAGCCTAGGGTCCAGACCTGCGAGCCGTTTTCTTTGGGCGAGATGTAGGCCAGGCGCCTGCCGTCGGGCGACCAGCGCGGGCGGTCTTCTCCTTTCTCTCCCGAAGTCAATTGTCGTGCCCCGCCTCCCGCTAGCGGGACGACCCACAGATGCGGCGTCTTGGTGTTGGCCTGCAGGTTGACCTCGTGCGCGCTGAAGGCGACCCATTTGCCGTCCGGCGACACTACGGGTTCGTTGACGCGCTTGAGCGCCATCAAATCTTCGAAGGGGAAGGGACGCTTCTGCTGAGCGACCTGGGCAAGCGAGCCCGCGGAAAGGACTAGAATGATTGCGGCGATTCGACGTAGCATGAAACCTCCGGAATGAACGCGTCAGTGTAATGGAAAGCGTAAGCCGGAGGCTATCATCAGCGAGCCCAGGCTGCGTCAGGCAGCAACTGGCAGCAGGATTTTGCCATCTAACTCGAAGAATCTTTTATGCGCTCTCTCAGGATATTGCCTGCTCTCACGCTGTTTCTGCTTGGCCTGCCGGCAATCGCCCAGAAAGGCGAAGGTCCGCTGGACCCCTCGCCGCCACAAGGCATCACTCCGCAGGAGATCATCCAGCGGTTCGCCGCCAAGGAAACGCAGTTCAAGGAAGCCCGCGACAACTACACCTATCGGCAGTCGATCAAGGTCGAGACCCCCGACGATGGCGGCCGGTTCGAGCAAGTGTGGGACGTGCTCTTCGATGATAGCGGCCGGCGCGTAGAGAACGTTGTCTTCGCCCCGCAGTCCTCGCTCCAGCTCGTGTCCATGTCGCGCGAGGACTTCGAGGACATCCGGAACGTGCTGCCCTTCGTGCTCACCAGCGCTGAGATCCCGCTCTACGACGTCAGCTACGTCGGCCGCCAGCAGGAAGACGAACTCACCACCTACGTGTTCGACGTGCGTCCGAAGCAGATTGATCCCAAGAAGCGCTACTTCGACGGCCGCATCTGGGTGGACGACCACGATTTCCAGATCGTCAAGACCAAAGGCCGGACCGTGCCTGAATTCCGCGTTGGCGGGCGGGGAAAGAAGGTCAAGGCCGGGCAGGAGAACCTGTTCCCCGCTTTCACGACCTGGCGCGAGCAGGTCGATGGGCAGTACTGGTTCCCGACCTACACCCGCGCCGACGATACGCTGCACTTCTCGACCGGCGACGTGCGCATCCGCGAGACCATCAAGTACACCAACTACAAACGCTTCGGCTCCAAGGTGCGCATCACCTATGAAGGCCAGGAACTCCCTCCTGCGCCGCAAGGCAAGAGTGGGCAGGACAGCCGGCAGCAACAGCCGAAGTAGTTTCACGTCAGAAAAATGTGAAACCGGAGAGGCTCTCCGGCCATCTACACGCGCAAGTTCATACTGGGGGTAACAACACAAAGGGCGGTGGAGATCCCACCGCCCTTTGGTTTTTGCGTGGCGGTTGCTGCCTGCTAGGGCGCCTCTACATCAACGTACGCAAGATCTTTGAAGGGGCACGCCTTCCAGGCGTGCCGTAACAGGGCGGGTAAAAACCCGGCTTTAGCCGCTGAGGGGCATTCCCTCAGGGCCTGAAGGCCCGCTCATTTGCTGGTATTGACGGCACGGCTGAAAGCCGTGCCCTTTCAAAGCCCGCGTACACCCAAGCTGTTCTAATAAAACAGATACTTCCGCCACTTGGCGTCGGAGCGGCCGATCAGCCGCATGATGTGACGGCTGGTGTGGAGATTAAAGGCGCGTGGCTCGCGTAGCAGCTTCATGTCGGCTTCAGCGGGCATGCGATCGCCCTTCTGCCGGTTGCAGGCATGGCAACAGGCGACCAGGTTCTCCCAGGTGGAGAGACCGCCGCGAGAGCGCGGCACCACGTGATCGAGCGTCAGTTCGCTCGACGGCAGTACCTCGCCGCAGTACTGGCAGGTATTGCGGTCTCGCAGCAGCAGGTTCTTGCGCGAGAGGGCGCGCGTCTGGTGCGGGATGCGGCGGTACTCGAGCAGCCGGATCACCGAGGGCACGCGGATGGCCAGCCGCGCCGAGTGCAGAAAATGCCCGTTCTCCTCCTCGGTCATGGCCACGCCCTTGAGTACCAGCACGATGGCCCGCCGCGCGGCGCACACGTTGATGGGCTCGTAGGAGGCATTCAGCACCAGCACGGGGGCGTGCATCGGATTGTGGCCGTTGCCATGCTCGTGCAGCACCACGGGCTGCAGCCCGCCCATGCGTCCCGGATTGGTTTCCTGCCTATGCATACGCCTTTAAAGCCCTGGGTTCTTCGATCTCCTCCGGTGTGGCCCAGGCCGCCTCGGCCTTGAGCACCCGCGCCACCGTCGCCACGAAAACGCGGTCCGCTCCCGCGCGGCGCAGCACCCGCGCGCACTCGGTCACCGTAGCACCGGTGGTGAACACGTCATCCACGAGGAGCACGTCCACGCTCGCAATCTCAGCAGGCGAAGTCACCGCAAAGGCGCCGCGCACGTTCTGCTGCCGCTGATGGTCGCTGAGGCCGGTCTGACTCTCGGTCGCGCGCTTGCGGCCCAGGACATCGGTCGAGAGCCTTAGCCCGCTGCGGTTCAAGTTCTTCAACGCGGCGCGCGCGATTGCTTCCGCCTGGTTGAAGCCGCGCTCACGCAACTTGCCGGCGTGCAACGGCACCGGTACCACAACCGCGGATATGAATTCGCTCCCGAACCCCTGGATGGCCTCGGCGAGCATGCGTCCCAGCACCCCAGCCGCCGGACGCACGCGGCCGTACTTCAGCAGGTGGATCAGCTCGCGCAGGCCGCCGTCATAGCTGCCATAGGCAACCGCCCGCACGAATGGCGGAGCAGCGGTCCGGCACTCGCCGCAGAGGGGCTGCGCTTCCGTGTGCGAGGTAATAACCCGCTCACCGCAGACGGCACACACACGCCCACGGATGGGCTCCATCCCGCCCAGGCAACCGTCACAAACGGGAAGTCGCGAGATCCTGGTCAGTGGAGCCTGGCAAAGACGGCAATCGGAGGGCAAAAGCGTGGCGAACAGACTTTGCGCCGCTGCATCGAAAAGTGACAATACGCGCCCCCTGCTGCGCGTATCGCCGGAGATCCCCTGGCCCCTGGCCCGGCTTAG
>DATKLD010000068.1:0-5700 GCA_035542595.1 Terriglobales bacterium | reverse complement strand
GGTGAACTCGATGCGTACGATGTCGCCGCTCAGGGCGCGGCCGTCCGCCAGCATTGGCACCCGCGACCAGTGCTCTCCACCATCAGCCGAGTGAAAGAGCATGCCGCCCGATCCGCCCGCCCACACATCACTGCCCACGGTCGCAACCGCCCGGAAGGTAACCCCATCGCCGACGGCAACATCTTTCCAGCTTCGCCCGCCGTCGAAAGAACGCTGCAAAGCGCCGGAGCCGGAGACGCTCCAGCGGGAGCCGAGAGAAGCGCGCTTGGTCAACATCGCGTCCCGACTCTGAGATAGCACCGCGGCCTCACTCTTCCCGCCGGGAGCGGCGGCGGCCGCCTCGACGGTTTCGCTGGCTGCCGCTGGAGGCGCGGGAGTTGCCTTCTGGCGGGACTTGTCGATGCCGGTATCCAACCGGAAGCTATCCACCTCGGCTGCCTTGGCTTGCATCTTCATCTGCGGCGCGACTGGGGCTGCAGGCGCTGGGGGCGGCGGGGCATTCCCTACTCCAGCACCGGCGCCACTACCGGAACCTGCCGCGCCCTTACCAACGATCCCCCCAACAGTTCCACCGGCCACACCGCCTGGTTTCCCAGTCCTGACCGCCGGCTCCCGAGGCGGCGGTCCGGACGCCAGCTTCTTACTGGATTGCTTCTGCTCCACCGGGGGCAGGGAGACTTCGGGCGCGGGAGTCGTCGACTTCTGCGCGACCTCATTCGAGCTGTATGTGGCGATTGCCGGGGCGCTGGCGCTGCGTTCTTCGCGAAGCCGCATGCGCGCCCCGACCGCGATCAGCATCACCAGGGCCGCCGCCGTGAATGCTCCCCAGTGCAGGATCGGCGAGCGCCACCAGGACGGCTTTGCGCCCGCCGGCGCTCGAGCGGCCGTCACCAACCGCTCTTGAGTCACTTCTGAGGCCGTAAGGGCCACGATCTGGCGGCAATCGGCACAGCGCGACAGATGCTCGAGCACCCCCCTGCGTTCCTCCTGCGTCAGCCCGTGCTCAACGAAGGCGGAGAGAAGGTTGGCGTCGGGATGCTCGCCCACTGCCTGATAACTGAGGCGCTCGCGCACGATTTTGGGGAGTTCTGCCATCAGTCGCTGCCCTTCCTATAGAACGCGGACGCACCATCTTTTTGCGACAGACGCATGCTCACGTCCACCGGCACATCGCGGACGTCGGTCTCGAGCGCTTCCTCGGCCTGCCTGCGACTCATTCCGCGCCGCAACAGCTCGTCCGTGATCCTCTCTCGCACTGTGCGCACGACCTTCTCCAGCTTGCGACTGACGGTGGATTCGTGCACGCCCAGCGTTCGCGCGATCTCTGCCAGCGTGCGCCCGTCCAGATGGTACGAGGCAAGGATAAACCTCTCTTCGACGCCGAGCGCGGCTAATACCGCGTCGGTCGCTCCCACCAGCCGCGGGTCAGCAGCCGACTGCACCGGAGGATCGGCGGCAGCGAACTGCGCGCCTGCTTCCGTCTTTTCTTCCAGGCTGACCTCGCGCTGGCGGCGGCGATAGCGGTTGACATACTCCTGCGCCAGCGTTGCCCGCAGCCAGCCTTCGAGAGAACCGCGGCCGGTGTAGTAGTTCAGCTTGCAGGTTCGCCGGCCGTTGCGGGTTTCCGTGCCGTAGAGATCGGCGTAGAGGGAATCAGCGAGTTCGCGGGCCGAGCTGTCTTCGCGCGTGATGGAGCGGGCGGCATCGTAAAGCTTCTCGCGGTAGCGGCTAAGAAAAACGTCCCATGCGCGCTCATGGCCGGCGGCGCAAGCCCGCGCCAGGGCCAGTTCCTCCAGGCGCAGCCCGCGGCAGAACTCCAGCGCGTCGCCCTCCCTGGTGCCGGTGGGAAGGTACTTGCCGGCAATCTCATCGAGGATCCGGGTGAACTCCTGCTCGGACAAACCGACATCGGCGGCGCGGCTCCGCTGGTACAGCTCCGCAACGTCGCCGGGGCGGATTCTCCGTACGACCGGACCGGGCATTGGGGCAGTGCCGCTCATGACCTTCGGGGGCGACTCCCGCACACCTCTACTCTGGATGGTATCAACTTGGATGCAAGAAAACACCGTCCCGCCGTTCTTCCCGTGGGACCAGCGCTCAATCGCAGGTCCTGGGGAGGAACGAAATGACTCGAATCGCATGGATTGGGACTCTGGGACTGCTCACCTTGATCGTGGGCGCGGCTGTGGCTTGGGGCGGCCGGCAGCCCGACGAGGTGTCCCCGACTGACCATCGCGTGCTCGCGCCGATCACGCACGGCAATCTCACCATCTTTCCGGTGATCAGCGACCGCCGCCACGACACCAGCATGTTCATCACTCTGGACGAGGGGCTGCGCTCGGGCGAGGTGGTGGTCAGCGAAGCCGGACAGGCGCAGGGACTGGTGCGCCGCGGGCCGCTGCCACCGCGCCGCGACGGAGCGCAGGTGAACCGGCTGGTGCTGGTGAACAGCTCCGACCGGCCGCTGCTGCTGCTGGCGGGAGAGATCGTCACCGGCGGAAAGCAGGACCGTGTCGTGGGCAAAGACCGCATCGTGCCCGGCAACAGCGATCCCGTGGACCTGAGCGTGTTCTGCGTCGAGCCGGGACGCTGGACGGGAACCAGCGCGCAGTTCGGCGGCATCGCTTCCGGCAAGCCTCAGAGCGCGTACGTCACCCAGATGGCGCAGCCGAGCGTCCGCAAAGAAGCCATGGCCGATAAGGACCAGCAGAAGGTGTGGTCGGAGGTAAACCGCTCTGTGACGGGCATGGCTGCAGCGGCGCCCGCGGCCCGGGTCCCGGACACGACGTCCTACGCGCGGGTGATGGGCAACGACGAAGTCCGGAAGAAAGTGGACGCAGTAGCTGCTCCCATGGAGCGCTCATACGAGAGCGTCATCAGGCAACTGCGCAACCAGAAGGCCGTAGGCGTGGTGGTGGCGATCGACGGCGAGATCGTCTGGGCGGACATCTTCGCCAGCACGCCTCTGCTCGAGAAATACTGGCCCAAGCTGGTCCGTTCCTACGCCACGGAAGCCATCACGCGGCGCGGGCGAAAGGGTGGTGCCGACGTCAAGGCGGCCCAGGCGTTCCTCGATGACCTCAACGGCAGCCGGCAGGTGGTCGAGACCGAACCGGGAATCTTCCGGCACACCGAGGTCGTGGGCGCAGGATTCCACGCTTTCGAACTGGCGTCGCTGCTGCCCAAGACGGGCTTTGACGTGCATGTCAGCAAAATGGCGGAGTGAGTGGAACGCGGAGAACGGTGCCCACGTATTCATTCATAGAGGAGGCCGCGCCCCGTTGAATTCCGGGCAACCCGGCGATTCCCAAATCCGAATTTGGTTGCACGGTTCGATCAAAATTTTGTGCGCAACAACTAAGGCTGGAACGTGTCCAATACGATAGAAGTGGGTGAGGTGAGGACGAGGTAAGGGTCGGAGGTGAACGATGGGAGAAAAGTTCAACATCTCGGATGTGGCCAATCTCCGGAACGAGTTGATCCAGGGAGGCTTGGATTCGCTGCAGTCTGGTGAGCTGCTGCAGGTCTTCCTGATCGGCCATGGATACGGGGTTTCGCCGGACGCGGCGCGCGACGCTGCCGGCCGGGTGGGCAGGCGCGGCTGCTCGCTGGAAGTGATCCGACAGGAACTCGAACATCTGGCGCTGGTGATGTAACCGCAACACGATCCGCCTGATGGAAAAGCCGGACTAACCAGTCCGGCTTTTTGCTGTCTGTGAAGGCCGAGACTCAGCTATCTGAGGAAACCGGAAACGAACATGGTGCCGAAGATGAGGGCAAAGCCCAGCTCCATCCACCCCAGGCGGTGGATGCGCAGAGGACGCGGCTTTTTGAAGAACCAGGCGGCGCCACGCAGCAGCATGGGATGAAACGCGACCACGCTCATCTTCGGCAGCAGGCGGTAGTGGAAGAAGGCCACGAGCAGGACGACGGTGAGAATCTCACCGGCGAGGAACTTCCATCCGCGCGCCAATCGCTCTCTGAGTCCCGCCACCTTGGCGTTGTGGATACGCAACTGCACCATGTGGACCTGGTTGGCGGCGAACAGCCAGTTGGCGGCCCAGATCATCCATGCCGTGGTGTCGAGGCGGCCGGTGGAAACGTAGTAGGCGCCTGCGGCGGTGGAGGTCAGCCCGACCAGTCCCAACATCTGTGAGGCCATGCGGGTGGCGCGTCCGAGCTTGCGCAGCAGGGCCTGTGCGCCGAAGGAGAACGCGGCGATTGCGCCCAGCATCAGCAAGGCGGGATTGTTTCCGTGCCACAGCAGCGCCGCCAGCGCGCCAGCCGCCGCCAACGAATAGCCCGCGATAGCGACCGCAACGAGTCGTCTTTCGGCAGGGCTGTCAATGCGCTGCGCCGATGTTCCCAGTGCCGCTTCGACCGGCGTGCGCAGACAGAACAAAGATACAGAAGCCAGCAGGAACAGCAGCAAGGGAACCAGTGCCCCGCCACGCAGAAGCGCTACCATCGCGCCGGTGACCAATGGCACCAGCAGAATGCCCCAGGCGCCGTGCTCGCGCGGCAGCACGAAGGAGCGTAGCCGAGTTTGGTTCAGAGTCCGGAGATCGCTAACAGTCTCGGACATTTCTTAACACCGGTTATCGATCGGGGCCCGCCGCGCCTCTCTCCGGCTGGTTCGCCGGCGCTCTCTCCGCGGCAGGCCCCTCAAAGGCGCGCCCCTTATGGGCAACGCCAAACTCAGGCACGTCTTGCGGCCGCGGTCCGCGGCTGGTACACGCAGAACGGTTCCTCGTCGAGCATGTCTCCCGTGGCCGCGAAGGCGCGCGCGCGACATCCCATGCAGATATTGCGGAATTCGCAGCAACCGCACTTGCCTTTCAGGTTGCCGGTATCGCGCAGCAGCTCGAACACCGGCGAATCCGTCCAGACTTCGGCGAAGGTCTTCTCGCGCAAATCGCCGGCCTTCACTGGCAGGTAGCCGCAGGGAAAAACCTCGCCCTCGTGCGAAAGGAAACAGACGCCGGTGCCGGCGAGGCAGCCTTTGGTCACGGCGTTCATGCCGTGGGGATGGCCTCCGGGATGTCCGCCCGGATGCCCGGCAGGACGCTTGGCCGAGTTGAGTACGATGCCGGTGCCGCTGGGCATGAGCATGTCCGTGGGCCCGATGGCGCTGGTATCCGGCGTTTCCGCTCGCGCCACAGCCTGCGCCGCTTTCCGCTCTTCGACCTGACGCTGTTTGGCGACGCGGAAATAATGCGGCGCGCAGGTGGCCTTCAGCTCGATGTCTCCGCTTTTCGACTGGTCGTAGAACCAGTTAAGCATCTGCTCGTACTCTTCCGGCGGGACCATCTGCTCGGCGGCGATGTCCACGCCGCAGCCCACCGGCACCAGCAGGAAGGTATGCAGCGCGTCGGCGCCGATGGCGCGCGCCAGTTCCAGCACGGCGGGAAGCTGGTGCGCGTTGTGGCGTGCGACCGTCATATTGATCTGCAGCGACATGCCCAGTTCCTGCAGGTTGCGGAAACCCTGCAGTGTGTTTTCAAACGCTCCGGGGATGCCGCGGAAGCTGTCATGGGTGGCGGCGTCGGCGCCGTCCAGGCTCATGGAGACACGGCGCACTCCGGCATCCACGATCTTTTGGGCGACGCTCCTCGTAACCAGCGTGCCGTTGGTGGCCAGCGCCGCGCGCAGGCCGCGGTCGGTGGCGTAGCGCGCAAGCTGGAAGATGTCGCGACGGAA
>DATKLD010000067.1:0-2737 GCA_035542595.1 Terriglobales bacterium | reverse complement strand
GATCGGCCCGCTTGACATGAAGTTGGTCAGGGAATCGAAGAACGGTTTGCCGGCATGTACGGCATAAAAGCCTTCTGCCTGCGCCTTATTGATTTCCAGCATCTTGGCGCCGAGGATGCGGAAGCCGTTTTTCTCCAGCGTGGAAATAATGTCGCCGGTGGCGCCTGGTTTCTTCATGGCGTCCGGCTTGATGATGGAAAGAGTGCGTTCGAGGGTTTTCATCGTGAGCTTCTGGTTTCTCGTTTCTAGTTTCTCGACAGAACAAAGCAGAGACGCAGCATGCTGCGTCTCTACAAGTCAGGTTTTCGGTACGCGGTACTCGCAACTCGGCACTACGCTTTCGCGTGCGCGCTCATCGCCGCCGCGACCGTTTCACCGATCACGGCCGGCGACTTGGCCACGCGGATTCCCGCCGCTTCCAGGGCGTGGATCTTTTCCGCTGCCGTCCCGTGCCCGCCGGAGATGATGGCGCCGGCGTGGCCCATGCGGCGTCCCGGAGGAGCGGTCTGCCCGGCGATGAACGCCACCACCGGCTTGGAGACATGCTTGCGGATGTACTCGGCGGCGGTCTCTTCGGCATTTCCGCCGATCTCGCCGATCATCACGATGGCCTCGGTCTGCGGGTCCTTCTCGAACAGCTCCAGCGCGTCGACGAAATTCGTTCCGATAATCGGGTCGCCGCCGATGCCGATGGCGGTCGACTGCCCGACGCCGCGCAGCGTTAACTGGTGCACCGCTTCATAGGTCAGCGTGCCCGAGCGCGAAACGATGCCCACCGGACCTTCACGGTGGATGTGCCCCGGCATGATGCCGATCTTGCACTTGCCGGGCGAGATGATGCCCGGGCAGTTGGGGCCGATCAGGCGCGAGCGGCGCGTCTGCAGGAACTCCCACACGCGCACCATGTCGAGCGTCGGAATGCCTTCGGTGATGCAGACGATCAGCTCGATCTCGGCGTCGGCCGCTTCCATGATGGCGTCGGCCGCAAACGCCGGCGGGACGAAAATCACGCTGGCGTCCGCCAGCGTTTTGTCCACCGCCTGCTGCACCGTGTTGAAGATCGGCCAGCCTTGGTGCGTGGTGCCGCCTTTGCCCGGGGTCACCCCACCAACGATTTTGGTTCCGTATTCCGCGCAGGCATTGGCGTGGAAAGTGCCTTCGCGCCCGGTCAGTCCCTGCACGATCACGCGCGTGGATTTATCGATGAGTACGCTCATATAGCTCTTAGCCTTTGGCTCTTAGCTCTTAGCTCTTAGCTCCATACCTTTAGCCAAAAGCTAAGGGCTAAGAGCCGGGGTTTCCTACCCTCCCGCCGCCGCGACCACTCTTTCCGCCGCGTCCTTCATGGTTTCGGCGACGGTGAAATTCAGTCCCGACTTCTTCAGGATCTCCCGCCCCTGCTCGACGTTCGTGCCTTCCAGGCGCAGCACAATGGGCAGGTTGATGTTGGTCTTCTTGGCGGCCTCCACCACTCCCTGCGCCAGTGTATCCACGCGCAGGATGCCGCCGAAGATGTTGATCAGCACGGCGCGCACGTGCTTGTCGCTGAGCAGGATCTCGAAGGCGTGGGTGACCTGCTCGGCATTGGCGCCGCCTCCCACGTCGAGGAAGTTGGCGGGCGCGCCGCCAGCGTACTTGATGATGTCCATAGTGGACATGGCTAAACCGGCGCCGTTCACCATGCAGCCCACGTTGCCGTCCAGCTTGATGTAGTTCAGCCCGTACTTTGAGGCCTCAACCTCGAGCGGGTCCTCTTCGCTGATGTCGCGCAATTCCACCAGGTCCTTGTGGCGGAACAGCCCGTTGTCGTCGAAGTTGATCTTGGCGTCGAGCGCGAACAGGCGGCCATCCTTCGTGGTGATGAAGGGATTAATCTCGGCCAGCGACGAGTCCGTGACCTCGAACGCAACGTAGAGCGCGGTCATGAACTGCACCGCCTGGTTGATCTGCGCGGGCGCGAGCCCCAGCCCGAAGGCCAGCTTGCGCGCCTGAAAGGGTTCCAGACCCATTCCGGGAACGATGTACTCTTTCAGGATCGCTTCCGGATTCTGGGCTGCGACCTGCTCGATCTCCACGCCGCCCGAGGCCGAGGCCATGAAGACGGGACGCGCTTCGGTGCGGTCGATCACGATGCCAAGGTAGAGCTCGCGATCGATAGGCAGCGTCTCCTCGACCAGCACGCGGTGCACCTCCTTGCCCTCAGGGCCGGTCTGGTGCGTCACCAGCTGCATGCCCAGCATGCGGCCGGCGATCTCGGCGGCTTCTTCCGCAGAGTTGGCGATCTTCACCCCGCCGCCCTTACCGCGTCCGCCGGCGTGGATCTGCGCCTTTACTACCACGGCCTTGGCGCCGGCGGCCAGCAGGTTCTTGGCCGCAGTCTCGGCCGCTTCGCGCGTCGTCACCATCTCTCCGCGGGGGACGGCGACGCCATACTTCGCCAGGATTGCTTTCGCTTGGTACTCGTGGATTTTCATGATCGTGGTATCAGGACAAAGTGTCTTCTCAACAGGCTATTAGCCGTAATTAGCAAACGAGCGATTCTACAGAACGGAAGGGCGGCGGGCAATTGGCTTTTAGCTTTTAGCTCTTAGCTTTTGGCTACTAGCTCCTAGCTTCTAGCCGGAGGGTCTTCAATGACCCGATGACCCGATCTCGCGATGACCCGATCCGCGATGTGGCACAATGAGCGCTCCATGATCCTCGAGGCGCTGCACAAGATCGCCAGCCACCGCCAGTC
>DATKLD010000066.1:0-4709 GCA_035542595.1 Terriglobales bacterium | reverse complement strand
GCCGATATAGCGATCGTCCGCTGCCGGGGACGCATCGTCTTCGGGCAGGAAGTGGACGAACTGCGCCTGACCGTGCTTTCGCTCCTGAAAGAGACCAATCGCGTGGTGCTGCAGCTTGCCGGCATCGAGCAGATCGACAGTGAGGGGCTGGCGGCGCTGGTGGGGCTGTTCATCTCCGCGCGCAACCGCGGGGGCGAACTCAAACTGGCAGATCTGTCGCCCAAGGCCAGGGACCTGCTGCGGGTCACCCGGCTGGACGAAATCTTCGGGACTCACAAATCCGAGTCGGAGGCGATCGCCTCGTTCCGCCCAGCCAAAGCGGTCACAACTCGCCGCAGGGTGAGCCCAGACGAAGATACGAAATTCTGAGCGGGTTAGTGGCCGGATTCCACCAAGGCCGCTACATCCCGCTCGAGCTTGGGGAAATCGGTTGCACCGGCCTGCTTGGCGTGGATGCGGCCGTCGCGCCCGATCAGAAAGGTGGTCGGCAGCCCGAGCACCCCGCCGAACGCCTCGGCGGTCTTCTGGTTCCCCATTACGATCGGATAGTTCACCTTGTATTCCCGGCAGAAATCGCGCAGCGCGCCTTCGGGATCGTCCATCGAGATGCCCACCGCCTGAAACCCGCGCGCGTGGTACTTTTCCTGCAACGCGATGAACTGCGGGATCTCTTCCCGGCAGGGAGTGCACCACGCCGCCCAGAAATTCACTAGCACCACCTTGCCCTTATAGTCGGCGGGGTTGATGGTGTGCCCACTGAGGTCTCTCAGAGTGATCGCGGGCGCCACAGAGTCAGCGGGATGGTTGCGCGCCGCCCGGCGGTGGATCGATAGATAGAGGACGGCTGCCAGCCCGAGCGCCGCGATGAAGACTGCCGCTTTCCGCGTCACTACTCGCCCTTGGCTGTCGGGTAGCCCTTTTCCACCCAATCGGTACCGAAGCTGTTGGCGACGTACAGCACCTTAAGCCTGGTAAAGCCCATCTGCTGCAGCTCCTTGTATGCCGGCCGGATGTTAGGGCAGTGCTCCCAGGGACAGCATCCGCAATAAATGACGATGAACGAATCGCGGGGCAGCGAGGCTGCCCGCGAGCGCAGTTTCTCCAGCCCCTGCGGGCTCGAGGTGGGACCGATGTACTCCGCGCCGGGGATGTGCGCCTGCACCCAGATCAAGCGAGGGCCGACGTTGAGGACAACCGGTTTCGGGCCTCTGGACGACTGGATGGCCTTGGCCAGTTCCTCCGGCCGGATCAAAGCCGGGCTGCCGGGCGGCAACTCCGCCGCCGAGGGTTGAGTTTTCGGGGAATTGCCGTCCTTGCCGGCGCTCCGAGCTCCCGCTGGCAGCACGATCAGCAACCCCGTTGCGGCCATCAGGAGCAGGACGAGGCGCTTGTGGCAGCGTACCAGCAGGTTGAAAGTTTTCATGACGTAATCATAACGGTAATCCCCAGCAAGGCGGGCGCGAGAACTGGGTGCGCACCGGCTTTGTCCAGGTTTGGCTCGGCCGGAAGGTCAGGCCACGGACTTGTCGTCTTGCACGCGCGAGCCGCGCTTGGGAAGGAACTTCAGAGCGCCCTGGTCCGCATCAACGACGATGTGGTCTCCGGGCAGTATCTCGGCGTGAAGGAGCTGCAAGGCCAACGGGTCCTGCACTTGCCGCTGGATGGCGCGTTTCAATGGGCGCGCCCCGCAGTTCAGATTGAAGGTCTGGGTCGCCAGCAAGTCCTTCGCGGCATCCGTCAGCTCCAGACTGATTTGGCGGTCGCTCAGCAGGCCGCGCAGATCCTTGAGGCGCAACTCCACAATTCCCATGAGCTGTTCTTTGCCCAGCGGATTGAACAGGACGATGTCGTCTACCCGATTGAGGAACTCCGGGCTGAAGTGGGCTTGCAGCGCGGTCATTACTTTATTGCCTGCGGCTTCGAATGCCTCGGGCGTGCGCAACGCGTGCCCTTGCAGATGCTGGGACCCTATGTTGGAAGTCATGATGAGGACCGTGTTCTTGAAATCGACGGTGCGGCCTTTGCCATCGGTAAGACGGCCGTCATCGAGCACCTGCAAGAGGATGTCTAAAACATCGTGGTGCGCCTTTTCGATCTCATCCAGGAGCACGACGGAGTACGGGCGGCGCCGCACGGCCTCGGTCAACTGCCCGCCCTCCTCGTAGCCGACATATCCGGGCGGGGCGCCAATCAGCCGGGCCACCGCATACTTTTCGATGTACTCGGACATGTCAATACGCACCAGGGCGCGGTCGTCGCTGAAAAGAAATTCTGCCAGCGCGCGCGCCAATTCAGTTTTGCCAACGCCGGTCGGACCGAGGAAGACGAAGGTCCCGATGGGATGTTTGCCGTCAGAAAGACCGGCACGCGCCCGGCGTATCGCGTTGGCCACGCGTTCGAGTGCGGCATCCTGGCCAATGACACGCCCTCGCAGCCGGTCCTCCATTTCGACCAGCTTCTTCACTTCGCCCTCAAGCATCCTCGCAACGGGAATGCCGGTCCACATCGAGACGATGCTGGCAATGTCTTCGTCGTTTACTTCTTCCCTGACCAGGCGCAGACCGCCCCGGCGCTCGAGGCTGGCCTGCAGCTTGCGCAACTCCGTTCTGGCCTCTTGCAGCAGCTCGCGTCGAAATTTCGCGACCTTCTCTGGATCGCCAGCTCGGGCCGCCTGTTCCTCCAGCTTCAACTCCTCGACGCGCTGCTGGGCGCGGCGCAGCCGGGCAACGAGCTCACTTTCGCGCTTCCAGGAAGCGGTCAGTGCATCCGCTTGCTTGCGCACGGAGGCGAGTTCATGCTTCAGGACCTGCAGACGCTTTTGCGAACTGGCATCGTCTTCCTCTTCCAGAGCGTGTTGCTCGATCTGCAATTGCTGGGCGCGCCGCTCGAGCTGGTCAATCTCGGCGGGCATGGAGTCAGCCTGGATACGCTGCGCTGCCGCCGCCTCGTCCACCAGGTCGATGGCCTTGTCGGGAAGAAACCGGTCCGACACGTAGCGATGGGAGAGCGTGCCTGCCGCCACCAGTGCCGAGTCTCTGATGCGCACGCCGTGGTGCGTTTCGTAGCGCTTCTTGAGGCCGCGCAGGATGGCCACGGTTTCGTCAACGCTGGGCTCGGCCACCAGAACCACCTGGAATCGGCGCTCGAGTGCAGCGTCCTTTTCGACGTGCTTGCGATATTCGGTGATGGTCGTCGCCCCAATCGCCCGCAGCTCACCGCGGGCCAGCGCCGGTTTCAGCATGTTGGAGGCATCCATGGCGCCTTCAGCCGCCCCTGCCCCCACCAACGTGTGCAGCTCGTCGATGAACATGATGATCTGGCCCTGGGAATCCTCGATGTCCCTTAGCAGCGCCTTCAGGCGGTCTTCAAACTCTCCGCGATACTTTGACCCCGCTATCAACGCGCCCAGGTCAAGGGCTACGAGGCGTTTGGTCTTGAGGATCTGCGGGACGTCTCCAGCTACGATGCGTTGCGCCAGGCCTTCCACAATGGCGGTTTTTCCGACGCCAGGTTCTCCAATGAGCACAGGATTGTTTTTTGTGCGGCGCGAGAGAACCTGAATGACGCGGCGGATTTCGATATCGCGGCCGATCACGGGATCGAGCCTGCCGCGGCGGGCCAGCTCGGTGAGGTCGCGGGCATACCGCTGCAGTGCTTCATACCGCCCTTCGGCCGCCGGCTGTTTTTCCGGGGACTGGCCGCGCGTGGCCAGCGCCTTCAGCAGGGTGTCGTGGTCGACGCCCTGACGTTCCATAAGTTCCCGGGCGGGATCGTCGGCCAGCGCCAGGATGCCTAGCATCAAATGCTCGGTGGATACATGCGCGTCGTTCAGTGCCGCCGCTTCGGCAAAAGCCTGCTCCAGCACTCTGGTCGCAGCCGGCGAAGAGACAGGTTTCAGGGCGCCACCACCCCAGACCTCCGGCAAGTGATCGATTTCATGACGCGCCTCGACCGCCAGAGCCTGCCGGTTTGCCCCCATGACGCTCAGAACCGGCGGCAGGATGGACTCGCGGTCCTCCAGCAGAACCACCAGCAGGTGTAAGGGCAGCACTTCAGGGTTGCCGTGCCGAGAAGCCATGTGTTGGGCCGTCTGCACCGCTTCCTTGGCCTTGTGCGTCAGCTCCTCCCAGCGAACCGCCATCATGGCCATGTTATTTGCTCCCTCAAGAGCAGTGCCGTTCCGCCATCACCGGCATGCTTGCTGCGGGCTGGCATGCGCCCTCGATATCCTGGTTATTCCAGAGAAAGACCGGCTCCAACCCTTCCGCCCGCAGCTTTGCCGAGTACACGGGCGCATCATAGGAGTGGGAGGTGAACTGGCACCCGCCATGCTGGAGTGAGTACCCGCCGGGAGTAGTGGAGCAGTTCAGCGTAAACAGGCAGCCGCCTCCCCGCGCCAGCTCGACGCACACGTCCCACTCTTCGCGCGTGCTTACGAACGCTGCCGTCGTCGGCGAGAAGATATTGTGAAGAGCAACCGTGACCAGGAACTCCTGCCGCGTGGGCGTGAACGGCGATTCCTGGAACAGGGCCCCGGGAGCGCGCTTCAGACGGGGGATGCCGAGGACCGTGGCGCCACGCCCATATCGCCGCCGCAGATACTCCTCATGCAGCATCAGCATGGACCAATCCTGTCTCCACTCCGCGAGGCCCGAGAGCACTCCGATGCCGACATGGGGGACCCCGGCCAGCAGCATGCGTTCGTAGGC
>DATKLD010000065.1:0-2348 GCA_035542595.1 Terriglobales bacterium | reverse complement strand
TGTCAGCGCCGGTGTAAAAATCCTCATATAGCCGGTTGAAAATTCCCCACCCTCGGACGAGGGTATAAAGCCGGCGATCCTCCGGGGAGGAGGCCGCCATTGCTAAGGGGACGAGACGTGCAACAGCTTATGGAGATGAAGCGAGAGGGCCTGAGCACCCAGGCCATCAGCAAACTGACGGGCTACGACAGAAAGACGGTGCGGAAATATCTGCTGAAACCGGAGTCGATCCCGCGCTACGGACCGCGACAGAAGCGGCCGAGCAAACTGGACTCACACAAGCCGTATCTGCAAGACCGGATGAAGGCGGGTGTGTGGAACGCCCAGGTACTGTTGCGGGAACTGCGGAAGCTAGGCTACCAAGGTGGCTACACGATTTTGAAAGACTGGCTGCAGCCGCAGAGAGCCGCTGGAATGGCGACCGCGGTGCGCCGATTTGAAACTCCACCCGGCAAACAGGCGCAGGTGGACTGGGGACATCTGGGCTACCTGGACACCGGCGGCGAACAACGCCAGGTGTGGGGTTTCGTGATCACGCTGGGCTATAGCCGACGGATGTGGGCACAAGCCGCGCTCGATCAGAAGCTGGGAACGTTGCTGCGCATGCACGAGGCGGCGTTCCGGGAGTGGGGCTCGATTCCGGAGGAGATCCTGTACGACCGGATGAAAACAGTTTGGCTGGGTAGCGATGAGCGCGGCGAGATCGTCTGGCATCCGGTGTTTCTGGACTTCGCGCGGTACTGGGGATTCCGGCCGCGGCTGTGCCGGCCGTATCGGGCGCAGACCAAAGGCAAGATCGAGTCGGGCGTGAAGTATGTGCGGCGAAACTTTGTGTGCGGACTGCTGGGCCGGGAGCCCTCCTGCCTGATGGACTTCAACACGGAGTTGCGGCAATGGGTGGACAGCGTCGCCAACCGGCGCGTGCACGGGACCACGCGGGAGCAGGTGTTGGCGCGTTGGGACATGGACCAGTTCAGCATGCAGTTGCTGAATGGCCGGTCGCCGTATCCCTACTCGGACGATGAACTGCGCAAGGTGGCTCGGGATGCCTACGTGAGCTGGCATGCCAGCCGCTATTCGGTGCCGTGGCAGTATGTGGGCAAGGAAGTGTGGGTGCGCGAGCGGGGAGTCGAGGTGGAAGTGCACTACGGCGGACAGCGCATCGCGGTGCATGCCCGCGCCGAGCGCCGTCACCAGATCATCACGCATCGTTCGCATCATCAGGGCATTCCGCTGGGCAAGGAAAGATCCGGCGGCAAGATTCTGATCCAGATGCGGGAGACGGCTCCTTCGGTGGAAGTGCGACCGCTGGCCGCCTACGAGAGCGTGGCGATGGGAGGTGCAAGATGACGCCCATCGAACGGCTGCAAACCTCGCTCACCAGTCTCGGCCTCAAAGCCGTGGAAGCTCGCCTGGAGAATCTGCTGGAGCAGGCCGCCAAGAACACGCCCGGCTATGCCGAGTTCCTCGACCAACTGCTGGGCTGCGAAGTGGATGCGCGCCGCACGCGTTACTTGCGGGCGCGTCTGCAACTGGCGCATCTGCCCTTCGTGAAGACCTTCGATCAGTTCGACTTCGGCTTTCAACCTTCGATCGATGAAAAGCAGATCCGTGAGTTGCGGAGCCTTCGCTTCGTACACGAAGCCAGCAACGTGATTCTGCTGGGACCGCCCGGCGTGGGCAAAACGCACTTGAGCGTGGCGTTGGCCGAAGCCACGATTCAGTCTGGATTCGGAGCCTACTTCATGACCGCACACGATCTGGTGGCCGACCTTGGCCGAGCCTATCGGGAAGGCCGCCTGGACCGGCGCATGCGCGTGTACCTGGCGCCGAAGGTTTTGATCATCGATGAAATGGGTTACCTGCCGCTGGACGAACTGGGCGCGACCATCTTCTTCCAACTGGTGAGCGCACGTTACGAGCGCGGCAGCATCATCCTGACTTCCAACAAGAGTTACGGCGACTGGGGCTCGATCTTCGGAGATCCGATCATCGCGACAGCAATCCTCGACCGGCTGCTGCACCATTCGACCACGATCAACATCCGCGGCGAAAGTTACCGTTTGAAGGATCGGCGCAAAGCGGGTCTGTTCCCGCGGGCGGAGGAGGAAACCAGACCAGCCCCCTTTCCCTCCTCAGGCATGTCGCATAACGGTCCTCGCCGTCAAGGGTCCGCTGCGCCGCGCAAAACCGGCGCGCCCTTGACCGCTCCGGGCCGTTCTGGCAGCGCTTCCTAATATGAGGGAAAGGGGGCAGAGCGGAACATCACTTCCGGCACAGGCCGGGAGCCTTTTGGGGTGGGGATTTTTCGACCGGCGAAATGGGGAATTTTCATCCGGCGTTGACAC
>DATKLD010000064.1:0-34049 GCA_035542595.1 Terriglobales bacterium | reverse complement strand
CCTCAAGGTGCTGACCTTCCCGTTCATCATCCTCACCCTCGGCCTGTTCTGGTTCGTGGTTAATGCGCTGATGCTGATCGTGGCGTCGAAGCTGGTCCCCGGGTTTGTGGTTACCGGGTTTGTCCCGGCGTTCTGGGGCGCCATCGTGTTGGCGCTGCTCAACATGGCTTTCCGGGCATTGATGCCCAGGCAGGAGGGCTAGGATAACGAGAATTACGTGGCGCGGGCGCCCCCGCCCGCGGGTTTTTCTGGCTCCTCTTCCCAGAACCATCGGTAGTCCCGGGGTTCGGTCACTAACCCCTTCCTGACAGGGTTCTGCCGGACATACTCGATCTTCTCAAGCAAGCTTTCATTCGATCTGAGCACATGGTCAAAGGACTCGTCTTGCCACACGGGTCCTTGCCGTTCCAGCAGCTTGTTGACCGCATGCGCGGAGGCGCCTTTCAACGATTGCAGTATCTCGAGAAGTGAATACTGCTGGCCGGTTGGATCGGCAAGCGCCGTCAGGATCAGATGTACATGATCGGGCATGACGACAGCGGCATGGAGCCTCAGCTTGACCCCGTGATCGTGCAGGCAGCTTTTCAGAACTACGTCTCGCGCAGCCTCGGGAAGAACCAGACTGTCCCAGGTTCGGAAGGTGACGAAGATCGCCTTGTAGTCACGCTGAAGGTGCGGGAGTCGGCGGCGATAAGAGGGCTTGAAGAATCGGGCCAAAGGAGCTTGGGAATTGCCCGCGGGCGAGGGCGCCCGCGTTGGGTTGGAACCAACATCCGCGGGCGAGGGCGCCCGCGCCACGTGATTCTCGTTTCTCTCAAGTATCTCCAAGACCTGGGCGATTTCATTCTCCTGAAACAGACGGATGGCAGCGATGCCTGCCGCGCCGGCTTCGACACACGCGTGGGCGTTCTCGAGCGTGACCCCGCCGATGGCCAGCACTGGCATGTGGCCGACCCGGCAGGCTGCACGTAAGGCGTCCAACCCGACACGCAACGAGGTTCCCACCTTCTCGAAGACCGGTCCGAAGACGGCAAAGTCGGCGCCCTGAGTCTCAGCCAAGCGGATTTCGTCGGCGGTGTGGCACGAAACGGCGATGATGACGTTTCGCGTTTCACGTTTGGCGCTTCGTCCCAGAACAGAAGAACAGACGGCCCGCGCGTCGGTGGCGGAAATGTCGTCAGAAGGCAGGTGGATGCCGTCGGCGCCGGTGGCGAGAGCGATGTCGGAGCGGGAATTGATCAGAAGGCGCGTTTCACGTTTCACGTTTCTAGTATCACGAATGATGCGAACAGCTTCACGGGCCAGCGACTCTAGCTCGCGGGCAGGCAGATCTTTTTCGCGGAGCTGGATATAGTCCACGCCTGCACGGGCGGCCTCCGTGATCTTCGCCAGCAGCCGCTCGCGGCGGCGCGGTTCAGGCACGGGGAACTGTTTGCGGTCGGTGATGTAGTAGAGCAGCACTCAACGAAAATAGTACCAAGTACCGAGTACCGAGCACCGAGTACCGAGTACCGAGCACCGAGTACCGAGTACCGAGTGGTACACCTATTAGCTCTTGCTTAAGAGCTAAGAGCTAAGAGCTAAGAGCTAAGAGCTAAGAGCTAAGAGCTAAGAGCTAACAGCTAAGGGTTAAAGGCCAACCTACCGGCCCAGCACTCAGATACTCAGTACCCGGTACTCGGCACTCGGTACTAGTTCATCCTCTTGTCTTGGCAATCTCTGGCACGGCTTCGCGAGGTGGACGAGCCTCCTGCAGGTGGAACTTGGTGAGGCCGCGGCGCAGGATCTCGAACGCCTCCTCTGGGCTGTCGGCCGTGCGGTAGTGGTCCTTGTCGGCGGGCGAGATCGTGCCCGCCTCGATCAAGGCATCGATGTTAAAGACACGGTTCCAATACTCTTTCCCATAGATCAGCACCAGAATCTTCTTGGCCAGCTTGTCGGTTTGGGCGAGGGTGAGGATCTCGAACAGCTCATCAAAAGTGCCGAAGCCGCCGGGGAAGATCACCAGGGCCTTGGCAAGATAAGCGAACCAGTACTTGCGCATGAAGAAGTAATGGAACTCGAAGTTGAGAGACGGGGTGACGTAGGGATTGGGCACCTGCTCATAAGGCAGTCGGATGTTGAGCCCGATGGTCTTACCGCCGGCCTCACGAGCGCCGCGGTTGGCGGCTTCCATGATCCCCGGCCCGCCGCCGGAGGTGACCACGAAACGGTGCCGCTTGGAGGCTATCCCCATCGACCACCGTGTCAGCATGTAGGCGAGGTGGCGGGCGTCTTCGTAGTAGCGCGCCATCTCCACGGCCTTGCGGGCCTCGCGGATGCGCTCCTGCTCCTCGGGTGAGGCGGGCGTGCGGGACCCCGGCTTTTCTAGCGACTGCAGCGCGCCTTCGGCTTCCGACCGGCCGTGGAAGCGTGCCGAACCGAAGAAGACCACCGTATCCTGGATCTTCTCCTTGCGAAAGCGGGACAGCGGCTCCGCATACTCGGAGAGAATACGCAGGATGCGCCCGTCCGGGCTGTTGAGGAACGGACGGTTCTCGTAGGCTAGGGGCGCAGCGCGCAATTCAGAGTTGGCAATATCATCTTCGTTCATGGTTGCTCAAGTTCTCAGGACGGTTTCCGGCTGCGGGGAGGCTCCTTGTAGCGCACGGCTTCCCAGACGCCAAAGCTGATATCGAGGAAGCCCAGTCCGGAAATCAAGCCGCGTACGAAGTTGTTTTGCACGAAGAGTCGGACTTCGGGATACGCCAGCAGGAGACTGTTCTCGGTCCATCCCCGGGTCCACGGAAGCACGACCAGGACCATCCCCAGTTCGACGAAGAATGCCACCCGGATAACCAACCAGATACGCATCAGCCAGAGCGGCGTGGCCGGGGCTTGCGGCTGGGAGGGCGTGGCGCCGGAAGCGGGGCTGCGGGTTGGGAATCCGGTGCTGGACATGGGTGCTGGCTCTACGCCGTTGGGTTCTACCACAGCGGCGCGCGCAAAATCGGCGCGCGCCCGGGACCCCGGTTTTTCGTCCGCCTCGGCAGGCACGGAGCCGTTCGGAGAATCCATGCACGACCTGCGGTCCTTGCGGCTCGCGTGCTTCGGCGCGGGATCCATCCCAAGGGATTTTACGCTTTCAGGGTCTTGATGCGCTCGGCCACGTCGCGGTAGTCGATATTGTTGGCATAGACTTCCATGAAGTTATCGAGCGCCGCCTGCCGGTTGCCGGCCGCCTCGTAAGCGGCGGCTATCTCGTAGTGCACGGCCATGCGGGTTTCCTCATCCACCGTGGGCAGTTGCGCGGCCCGCTGATACCACTTGATGGCGGCCTGGGGCGCGCCCTTTTGCACCAGGCACTGCGCCAGCCAGGTATAGACCTGCAGGGAGTGGGGGAAGGTCTGTCCGCGGTCGATAGCGTGGCAAACCTTCTGCAGCTCCCCGATGGCTTCCTCGAGCAGGCCCATTTCCTTGAAAGCGACGCCGAGGTTGTAATGGGTTTCGGGGTCCTCTTCTTCCGCGGTAGAGCCGTCCCCTTCCATGTCTTCCTTGAAATCTTCGAAGATGTCGGAGAGGGTCGATCCCGGTTCATGGTCCGGCGGCAGCGCTTGTGGCATCTGCGGAGTGACGATGGTGGCGACAGCTGCCGGAACTACGGGCACGGCAACCGGTTCTCGAGGGACAGGACGGGGCGTGACCTCCACCGGCCGCTGCGGTGGAGCGGCGGCTGCCAACGGCGGCGCGCTTGAGGTTGGAGGGGTCGATGCCGGAGCCGAGGCGGCGATCGCCCCAAAATCTTGCCCGAGACTCTCCTCGAGGTCGTGAACCAATTCTGTGAGGGCGTCGCCTGCCTGGGGGGTGGTTCGCGCTTCCGCGACGGCCACCGGTTCGCTGACGGCCGGCAGCGGTGGAAGCGGCGCCGGGATTGCCACATCTTCGTGGACAGGTTCGGACCGCGGCTGCGAAACCTGCGGCTGCGACGGCGGTGGCGAGGGGCTATCCGCGATGTCCACATCAGCATCGTCGAACACCAGCGTGGCCACCGTCGGTTCCAAGGCCGGCCCCTCTTCCATTACCTCAATATCGGGAGTGGATGCGGCAGCACCGCGTGATTTTTCGACTTGCTCGCGAAACTCGTCCAGCTCGGGGATGCCGGGGGCCAATGCCGCGCATTTCGCAAGGGCTGCCTGCGCCTCCTCCCACATCTCCTGCGAGACATAGAATTTGATTTCCTCCAGAAGATCGCCGACCACGTCCCCGGGCGCCTGCTTTCCGATTAAAGGCGTACTGGCGGGGCCATCCGGCGGCTCGACCGCGGTCATAGCCTCCCATTGCCGTGAGGCGTCTCCCTCCGACCGGCGCTCAGGCGCGACGGCCGGCTCGGCCGACTGGGTCATCAGCGGCGGGGTTTGTGCGGCAGCTTCGAGTACCGGCGGGGGCGGCCCCGGTCCTAAACTGCTTTCGACCTCGGCCGGGACGGGCTCCGGGAGGTTTGCGTAGTCTGGACCCGACTCGCCAGCCCGCTGGTGGTACTTGGCGGACATCTCGGAGTATTGCGCAGCCAGTTCATTGTGGCCGGCCTTGCGATACACCGCGTGCAGGACGTCGCAGCAGCGCGCGGCATCACTGTGGCGCTCCGCCCGGACGTAGAGGGAAGCCAGGCGCTGGTTAAGCAGAACATCCCGGGGAGCGGAGGGCAGCACCGCTTCCAGGGGAGCGATGGCCTTTGCGGGCAGGTTGTAGGAGTCCAGCAGCTCGGAGTCGGTGAGCGCGGTGCGGATGGCGCGGGCCAGTTCAGGGGCGTATTCCTGGTCGACGGCCGGAGCATCGATTTCCAATTCGTCGACCATCAACGCCTGTGCGCCCTCATCCGGGGTGAGCGGGCGGGTTGCGGCATCGTCGCCTAACTTGGCGGAAACCTGCTTGTAGTTCTGCGCGTGCACCGGATTCTCCGGCTCGAGCGCTGCCAGCTGGTTGTAGAGGTCGCGAGCGCGAACCAGCTCTCCCGCCTGTACCAGGGAGTGCGCCAGCAGCTCCATGACTTCGTTGACATGACTGGACTCGCCGGCCTTGCGATAGAGCTTGAGCACCAGTTCCAGCGCCGCAGGATTGTTGTTCAGGTGTGCGGGCGCGGATGCCACCCTGGCCATTACGCTGTCGCGGTCGTCAGCCAGCAAGCGTTCGGCGTACTGGTCGTAAAGGCGTAGCGCCGCCTCGTGCTGGCCGGCGGCCATCAGGTGGTCGGCGCAGAGGATGATCCCCGACGCATCGTTGTGAACACCCACAAGTTTGCTGGCGATGGGCAGAGCTTCCGAGTCGTTACCTGTCTGCAACTGGACGCGCAACAGGGCGCGCAGACCATCGGGCTGCGAATCGAGGTCGGGAACCTTTTCCAGGTACTGGATGGCCTTTTCAGCCTTGCCGGTTTCGGCGGCGATCCGGCCCCGCAGCATCACCGCGGGGGTGTGAGCGGGGTCGAGCGTGAGGACGCGCTCCAGCGCCTCGTCCGCTGCTTCCAGCGCTCCCCGCCGGAACAGCGACTCGGCCGCGCTGAAGAAGATATTGCGCGCATCCTCCTTGTTGCCCAGCTTGACATAGAGATCCGCCAGCTTGGCCTGCATGGCCGCATTCTCAGGATCCAACTCCAGCAGCTTCTGAAAGATGCTTGATGCCTGCTGGTTATCGCCGGAGCGCAGGAAGCGATCGGCGACGCTCAGATATTGTGCGCGAGCATCGTTGTAGAGACCCTGCTGCGAATACAATTCCGCCAGTTTGAGGAGGCAATCGGTCGCCCCAGGACTCAGCTTGGTCAGCTTCTTATAGATGGCGATGGCCTTGACCATGAATCCGTCGCCGGCATAGGCCTCGCCCACCTGCTTGAAGTACTGGATGGCTTCGGTGGTCTGGCCCACACGGGCGTGAAGGTCGCCTACGGTGTTCATCACCGTCAAGTCCTTGGGGTCTTCGCGGATGACCTTGAGGTATTCAGCAATGGCGTTCTGCAGCTTGCCCTGCTGGACAAACCTCTCGGCCGCGGCCAGAACTTTCGCTTTGTTGAAGCCGAACCCGAGTGCCATAAACTCTGGGACCCGCGCGTGGTGTCAGGCGCGCACACACGCAGGCGGGTCGGAGAACTCTCCGACGAGAAACTGCGGAACCCGTCGTAAAAGTAGCATGAAACCTCTGCCGCCGGAGCGGTCATTGCACTTTCGTTACCCACACCGCGGGTCAGAACCGGTTGAGTCTGCAATGAGATAGGGCGACCACCCGGGGTATCCGAGAGAGTAACGACCGGCACAGCCGCAAGCCGCATCCTGAGCCCAGGATGCCGTCCATGAGGCCGCCCATATCGCTTGCTTCCTGATGCTCGCTGAATTCAAATAGAAGCCTGGGGCCATGCACAACTTCAAATTGTTCCCGGCAGTCCTTCTTCTCTTCTTCGGTGTGGCATTGCTGGCACAGCAGGTGGAGAGCAAGCCTGGCCAGTTGGCCGCCGATTTCCGTGACGAAGCCATCGTCCTTGAGCAATTGCGCACGGTGATCCGCTTCGAAAACGACGGCAGCGAACGCCGTGAGCAGACGGCGCGCGTGCGCGTGCAGAGCGACGCGGGCGTACAGCGGATGGGGCAACTGGTTTTCGGTTACAGCTCGGCCAATGAGCGGATGGAAATGGCCTATGTGCGGGTGCGCCGCGCCGACGGCACGGTGATCGCGGCCACCGCCGCCGACGTGCAGGACCTGCCTTCGCCGGTGGCGCGCGAAGCGCCCGTGTACAGCGACTTCCGCGAGAAGCACATCACCGTGCCGGGACTGCAGCCCGGACAGGAGCTGGAGTACAGCATCGTCGTCCGCACGGAAAAGCCGCTCATCCCCGGCCACTTCTGGATGGACTACACCTTCGAAAAGAAGGCCATCGTGCTCGATGAAGAACTGGAGGTCAGCCTCCCGCGCGAGCGCGCCATCAAGCTGAAGACCCTGCCAGGGTTCGAGCCGCGGGTCAGCGATGAGGGCGGCCGCCGCGTCTATGGCTGGACGAGCTCCAACCGGAAGCGCGAGTCCGACGAGGACAAGAAGAAAAAGCCAAAGAGGCCCAGGCCGGAACTGCCCGACATCGAGCTCAGCACGCTGAGCAGCTGGGACGAGGTGGGGCGCTGGTATTGGGACCTGCAGAAGGACCGCATCTCACCCACGGCGGCGGTGCGCGCCAAGGCCGCAGAGCTGGTGCGCGACAAGAAGACGGACTTGGAGAAAATCGAAGCGCTGTACGGTTTCGTTGCCACCAATTTCCACTACGTAAGCCTGTCTTTCGGGCTGGGCCGCTACCAGCCGCATGCGGCGGGTGAAATCCTCGCCAACCGTTACGGGGATTGCAAGGACAAGCACACTCTGCTGGCGGCATTGCTGGAATCCGTCGGCCTGCACGCCTATCCCGCACTCATCAACAGCAGCCGTGAGATAGATCCGGAGGTGCCGTCGCCGTCGCAGTTCGACCACGTGATCACGGTGGTTCCGCTCCACGAGCAAAACGTCTGGATGGACACCACCACCGAGGTCGCACCCTTCCGGCTGCTGGCGTTTTCGCTGCGCAACAAGCAGGCGCTGGTCATCCCCGGCGACCGGCCCGCCAGCCTGGTACAAACGCCGGCTGACCCGCCATTCCCCAACCTGCAAGTGATGGAGATAGGGGGCAAGATCAGCGACCTAGGCAAGCTGGAGGCGACGGTCCGGCAGACGGTGCGCGGCGACAACGAGCTGGCGCTGCGCGCGGCCTTCCGCCGCATCTCTCCCAGCCAGTGGAAGGACCTGGTCCAGACTCTGAACGTTTTTTACGCCCTGCCCGGCGAGGTGAGCGAGGTGCAGGCCGGCGATCCCGCCGATATCAGCAAGCCTTTCCACTTCGAATACCGCGTGTCTCAGCCCAATTACCTGGACTGGTCGGCGCGGAAGACGCAACCCGCCCTGTTCCTGCCGATGTTGGGGTTGCCGGAGGCGGATACCGAAGCGGAAGAGAGGAATGAACCCTTGCGCCTGGGAGCTCCGGCGGAGGTCGACGTGCGCCTGAAGCTGGAGCTGCCGCGGCGCTACTCAGTGCGGGCGCCGGTTGCGGTGACGGTCAAGCGCGACTACGGCGAGTATCGCGCCACTTACAGCCTGGAAGACAACCGCGTCACGGCGGAGCGCGTGCTGGTAACGCGCGTGAGCGAGCTGCCGGCCTCGCGCGTGAGTGACTACGCGGCGTTTCGCAGGGCCGTCCGCTCCGACGCGGAGCAGAAGCTCCAGCTCGAGGCCACCGTGGCTGGCACACCAACCATTCCAGAAAACGCCAAGCCCGAGGATCTGCATGAGTCCGGGCTGGCGGCGCTCCGCAACCACAATTACGAGCTGGCGGTCGAGCTGTTCCAGCGCGTGGTGGCGCTCGATCCCAGGCATAAGTATGCGTGGAACAACCTGGGCCGCGCTTACCTCGGGATGCAGAAACCGGACGACGCTGTCCGTGCCTTCCAGAAGGCCATCGAGGTCGATCCCTACGATGAATTCGCCTACAGCAACCTTGGGCTGGCGTACTGGCGTCAGCAGAAGTATGAGGAGGCGGCGGGCGCATTCCGCAAGCAGCTCGAGCTCAATCCGCTGGATGAGTTCGCGCACGGCAACCTGGGCGCGCTGTACGTGGAATGGCATAAGTACGCCGACGCGGTACCCGAGCTGGAGAAAGCCGCGTCGCTCAAGCCGGAGAACGCCTTCTACCAGATCGGACTGGGGCAGGCGTATCTCAACCTGGGCCAGTCCGACAAGGCTCTGGCGGCGTTCGACAAGGCGGTCGAGCTGCAGCCGTTGCCGCTGGTGTGGAACGACGTTGCCTATGAACTCTCGAAGCGCAAGATGCACCTGGACCGCGCACAGCAATACGCGGAGTCGGCCATCGCTGCCACCGCGGCGGCCTTGCGCAACGTTTCCATCGATCACCTGCGCGTCGAAGACCTGGCGCTGGTCAGCGCGCTGGCTGCCTATTGGGACACGCTGGGCTGGATCTATTTCCAGAAGGGCGACTTGAAGCAGGCGGAGGAATTCATCAATGCGGCCTGGGTGCTCGATCAGCATGCTGAGATCGGCGACCACCTGGCGCAAGTCTATGAACGGCGAGGCGACAAAGCCAAGGCCGAGCGCTTCTACGCTATGGCACTGGCGGCCGAGCGTCCGCTGCCGGAGACTCGTCCGCACCTCGCGGCATTGGTCGGCGACAAACAGGTCGACGCGACGGTGGACAAGTACCGGGGAGAGCTGGCGCGCGAGCGCACGCTCAAGCTCGGGCCTCTGGTCAAGGACAACGCGGAAGCCGAGTTCTTCGTGGCGCTGGCGGCCGGCCCCAAGGTGGAAGGCGCCAGGTTCATCCGCGGCAGCGAGAAGCTGAAGTCGTTCTCTTCCGCGCTCATGACGGCACAGTTTCCCGCCTTTTTCCCCGGCGCCACGCCTACACATGTCATCCGGCGCGGCGTGCTTAGCTGCTCGCAGGGCGCGAGCGACTGCACCTTTGTGCTGATGTTGCCGGAGGATGTGCGGTCGGTGGAGTGAGGTTAACTTCTCCGCCGCGGATTGCCACTGGTCAACAGAACCGGGAAGAAGGAGATCGCAGAAAAACTTTGCGCACCTTTCTTCGCCGGCGCGACATCCAAGGGCGCGGGTACTGGTTTAGGGTCGCTTGCGAAGCATTAAATAGTACCGTTATAATTCCGGGCTTCACTGTGGGCCGCAGCGCCTGGATGTGGGTCGCTGCGTAGCCAATTTCATCGGATTAACGCTGTTATAGGTCAACCGCGGGCACGGCGTGGTGGGACGCCGCTTCTGCAGGGAACTGTTTTCGATGTCGCAAATCTTCCACCGCAGCACGAACACAATCTCGCGAGTCACCATTTATGGATTTGTGTTCCTGCTTGCGGCATTGGGCTGGGCGCTGGCCACCTGGCAACGCTCGGGATGGTTCAACCGCATGGGCGAAGCACAGGACCAGCCCGTGCCGTTCAGCCATGCCCATCACGCCGGGGGCCTCGGCATCGATTGCCGTTACTGCCACACCTCCGTTGAAACTTCCAGCTTCGCCGGCATCCCGCCCACCAAGACCTGCATGAATTGCCACTCCGAGCTGTGGACCAACGCTCCCATGCTGGAGCCGGTGCGCCACAGCTATCGCACCGGACAGTCGCTGAAGTGGACGCGGGTGAACGACCTTCCCGATTTTGTTTATTTCAGCCACGACATTCACATTTCGAAAGGCGTCGGCTGCGACGAGTGCCACGGTCCTGTGGACCGCATGCCGCTGATGTTCCAGGCCAAGTCGTTGCAGATGGAGTGGTGCCTGGACTGCCACCGCGAGCCCGAGAAGTACGTGCGCCCCAAGGGCGAGGTGTTCAACATGCGCTGGCAGCGGCCCGACTCCGACCATCCGGTCAAGTTTGCGGGCGCCACCTATACCGACCAGCCGACCATGGGGTATGCGTTGGTCAAGCAGTACGAGATCCGCAGCCCGAGAGACCTGACCAGTTGCAACACCTGTCATCGATGACCGAACACGAGAGCGCCAAACCGGGTTGTAAAGAGAAGGCCGCGAAGCTCTTCAGCATCGCCAGGAGCGGGGCGAAGCTGGATCTCGCGGCGATCCGGGAGAAGCTTTCGAAGGCCACCGGTCCTACCTACTGGCGCAGCCTGGAAGAACTGGCCGAAGAGCCAGGTTTTGACGAAGTAATGCACCGCGAGTTTCCGCGATTGGCTTCGGAGTGGCCGGAGGGCTGCTCTCGCCGCGATTTTCTTCGCCTCGCGGGAGCGTCGCTGGCGCTTGCCGGGCTGGCCGGCTGTACCAAGCAGCCGCTCGAACCCATCGTGCCTTACGTGGTTCAGCCGGAGCGCATCGTGCTGGGCCGGCCACTGTACTTCGCCACGGCGTTCCCGGTCAGCGGCATTGCGCGTCCGATCATCGTCAAGAGCATGGAAGGCCGTCCCATCAAGGTGGAGGGCAATCCGCAGCACGGCGCCAGCCTGGGCGCGGCGGACGCGCACTCGCAAGCCTCGGTGCTTGGCCTCTACGATCCTGACCGCTCGCAGACCATCAGCTACAACGGCTCGGTGCGTCCGTGGGAAATGCTGCAGGCCACCATTCGCGCCGCGCTCGCGCAGCAGCAGGCCTCGGGAGGCGCGGGCCTGCGCTTCCTGACCGAGACCGTCACCTCGCCCACGCTCGCCAGCCAGATCGCAGCCGTGCTCAAGCAGTTCCCCAATGCGAAGTGGCATCAGTACGAGCCCGTCAACCGCGACAACGTGAAAACGGGCGCGCAGATAGCCTTCGGCCAGGTGGTGGACACGATCTATCACCTGGATAAAGCCGACGTGATTCTCTCGCTCGAGGCGGATTTCTTTTCGCCCGCGGGATTGCCCGGCTTTGCGCGCTATGCGCGCGATTTCACCTCGCGCCGCAAGATGCAGCCAGGGGTTGCGATGAACCGGTTGTACGTGGTGGAGACCGCACCCTCGCTGACCGGCGCCAAGGCCGACCATCGGTTGCCCGAAATTTCGCGGACCTCAATTGCACATTTCATCGCTGCGCAACTTGGTGTTTCCTGGGAGCGTGCTTCCGACGGCTCGGTCGCGCGGGCCAGCGATTTCTTGCAGGCGTCTGAGCAGCCTACTTTCTGGCCCGCAGTGCTCGAAGATCTGAAGCAACATCGCGGCGCGAGTCTGGTGGCCGTGGGCGATCAGCAAGATGCGGAGGTCCACGCGCTGGCCCATGCCATCAACCAGGCTCTCGGCAATGTAGGACAGACGGTCACCTATGTCGACCCAGTCGAAGCCAATCCGGTGGACCAGACCGCGTCGCTGAAGGACCTCGTTACCGACATAGACGCCGGCAAAGTGCAGGTACTAGCGATCATTGGCGGCAATCCTGCTTACAACGCGCCGGTCGACATTGGTTTCGCCGATAAGTTGTCAAAGGCCGGATTGACGATCCATCTGGGAATGTATGACGACGAAACCTCGGCCCTATGCCAGTGGCACGTGCCCGAGGCGCATCCGCTGGAGACATGGAGCGATGCCCGCGCCTACGATGGCACGATCTCGATCATCCAGCCGCTGATCGCGCCTTTGTTCCATGGCCGCTCCGCTCACGAGTTTATGGCGGCCTTCAGCCAGCAGCCGGAGCAGTCGAGCTACGACATTGTGCGCGGCTACTGGCGGTCGCAGTTCAAAGGCAAGCCAGAAGATTTCGAGACCACGTGGCGCAAGTGGCTGCACGATGGCTTCGTCGCGGACTCAGGATCCAAGCCCCGAGCTGTCACGGTGCACCCACTGAAGCTACCGAAGCCCGAACGCGGCGGCCACGGAACCGAGATCGTGTTTCGGCCCGACCCATCGGTCTACGACGGACGCTGGGCTAACAACGGCTGGCTGCAAGAGCTGCCCAAGCCGCTGACTAAGCTCACTTGGGACAATGCCGTGCTAGTCAGTCCGGGTCTGGCGCAGGATTTAAGGCTGGCCACCGGGAATGTTGTGGAAATCGAAAGTCGCGGGCACAAGCTGCGCGGTCCGGTGCTGGTTGCGCCCGGTCACGCGGTCAATTCAATCACGCTGGGGATGGGCTACGGTCGAACGCGCGGCGGAAGCAACGGTTCAAAGCGCGGTTACGATGCTTTCCAGGTGCGCACCAGCGACGCGCCCTGGAGCGCCAGTGGAGTAAAGATCACGCGGGTGGGCAAAGATTATCAGCTTGCCCGCACCCAGAACCACCAGATCATCGCCAACGAAACCGCCATCGGGGAGACCATCAAGCGCGCACCCGTGCGCGAGGCGACGCTCGCCGAGTTCATCGCCAATCCGCGCTTTGCCCAGGAGATGAAGGAGGAGCCTGCCCGCGACGAGACTTTGTATCCGCCCTACGAATACAAGGAATACAAGTGGGGCATGTCGATCGACCTGAACTCGTGTGTCGGCTGCAACGCATGTCTTGTGGCCTGCCAGGCGGAGAACAACATCCCCGTGGTGGGCAAGGACCAGGTACGGCGCGAGCGCCACATGAACTGGATTCGCCTGGATGCCTATAACGAGGGCGACCTTGCGAACCCGCGGACCATCTTCCAGCCCGTGCCCTGCATGCAGTGCGAGAACGCGCCCTGCGAGCTGGTCTGCCCGGTCGGCGCCACCGTGCACAGCTCCGAGGGCCTGAACGACATGGTCTATAACCGCTGCGTGGGGACGCGCTACTGCTCGAACAACTGTCCTTACAAGGTGCGGCGGTTCAACTTCCTGCTGTTCTCCGACTGGGACACGCCAAGCCTCAAGCTGCTGCACAACCCTGACGTGACCGTACGCAGCCGCGGCGTGATGGAAAAGTGCACGTACTGCATCCAGCGGATCACGCGGGCGCGCATCGACTCGGAGAAGGAGCAGCGGAAGATCCGCGACCAGGAAGTGCAGACGGCGTGCCAGCAGGCGTGCCCCGCCGAGGCCATCGTCTTCGGCGACTTGAACGACAAGAACAGCAAGGTCGCGCGCTTGCAGGCAGGGCCCCGCAATTACGGATTGCTGGCGGAGTTGAACACGCGTCCGCGGACCACGTATCTGGCCGCGGTGCGCAACCCCAATCCTGAACTGGAGAAGAAGGGATAACGATGGCAGAAGATCCCACGGTGGAAGTGCCGCGGACGGGCAAGGCGCCGGTGCTGGCGCCTGGGCACACCTTCGCCACGGTGACCGACAAGATCAGCGCCATCGTGCTCTCCCGGCGCACAACTCTTGGCTGGGTAATGGGGTTCGGGGTCGGCCTGCTCCTCACCATGGTGCTGCTGGGCGCGGTCAGCTACCTGCTGGTGAAGGGTGTCGGCATCTGGGGCATCAACATGCCCATCGCCTGGGGATTCGCCATTGTCAACTTCGTGTGGTGGATCGGGATCGGCCACGCTGGCACTCTGATCTCGGCCATCCTGCTCCTGCTCAACCAGCCCTGGCGCAACTCCATCAACCGCTTTGCCGAAGCCATGACGCTGTTCGCCGTGATGTGCGCGGGCATGTTCCCGCTGCTCCATCTCGGGCGACCGTGGCTGGCCTACTGGCTTTTCCCCTATCCCAACACCATGCAGGTGTGGCCGCAGTTCCGCAGCCCGCTCGTGTGGGACGTGTTCGCGGTCTCGACCTACTTCACGGTTTCGCTTTTATTCTGGTTCGTGGGCCTGATCCCTGACCTGGGCACATTGCGCGATCGCGCGCACACCCGCTTTGCACGCGGGGCCTACGGATTCCTGGCCATGGGGTGGCGGGGATCGGCGCGGCACTGGAAGAACTACGAATCCGCCTACCTGCTGCTGGCCGGACTGGCCACGCCGCTGGTCGTCTCGGTGCACACGGTGGTCAGCTTCGACTTCGCCATTTCCGTCGTGCCCGGCTGGCACACCACCATCTTCCCACCGTACTTTGTGGCGGGCGCCATCTATTCCGGTTTTGCCATGGTGCTGGTGATCGCCATCCCCATCCGCAAGTTCTACAGCCTGGGCGACATGATCACCATGCGGCACCTGGAGAACTCGGCCAAGATCATGCTGGTTACCGGACTGATCGTCGCTTACGGATACCTGGTCGAGGGCTTCATGGCGTGGTACCGCTCCGACGAGTTTGATTTCTTCATGTTGAAGAACCGCATGCTCGGCCCCTACGCGCCGCTCTACTGGCTGCTGATCTTCTGTAACATCGTGGCCCCGCAGGTGCTGTGGTCTCGGCGGGTGCGGCAGAGCGTGGGCGCGCTGTTTACGGTATCAATCATCGTACTGATCGGCATGTGGCTGGAACGCTTCATCATCGTGGTCACCAGCCTGCACCGCGACTACCTGACCTCGTCCTGGGGCATGTATTACCCGACCAAGTGGGACTGGTTCACCTATGTGGGAACCATCGGATTCTTTGTGATGGCCATGTACCTGTTCGTCCGCTTCCTGCCCATGATCTCGATTTTTGAGATGCGGACGCTGCTGCCGGAAGCGGAAGTGGAGGCGGAAGCGAAATGAAGCGCGCGCCCGTCTTCGGACTGCTGGCGGAGTTCGACTCGCCGACCGACCTCCTGCTGGCGGCGCGCAAGGCCTACGCCGAGGGTTACCGCAGGCTCGACGCCTACAGCCCGTTTCCCATCGAGGAGGTAAGCGAGGCGATCGGCCACCATCACAGCCGCGTGCCGCTGGTGGTGCTGGTGGGAGGCTTGCTCGGTGGTATCGGCGGTTTCCTGATGCAGTACTGGATCTCCGCGGTGAACTACCCGATCAACGTGGGCGGGCGGCCGCTGAATTCCTGGCCGGCGTTTATCGTGGTGACCTTTGAGATGACGATTCTGGGTGCGGCGCTGTTCGCCGTCTTCGGCATGCTGGCGCTGAATCGGCTGCCCATGCCCTACCACCCGGTGTTCAACGTCGAGCGCTTCGCCTTTGCCAGCAAGGACCGGTTCTTCCTGTGCATTCTGGCCGCCGATCCCAGGTTCGACCGCACGCTGACCGAGCAATTCTTGCAGAGTTTGGGGCCGAAGCAGGTTTCGGAGGTGCCGCATTAAGGTGCTTCCTGCCAACCGTTGTCATCCCGAGCGAAGCGCAAGCGAGCATGGCGAGAGAGCGCGAGTCGAGGGACCTTGCGTTCTCCGCGCGCAAGGCACAAGGTCCCTCGGCTTGCGCTCCCTCATTGCATTCGGTCGCACTGCGCTCGGGATGACGGTGGTTTTATTTTTCCTCGCCGGCTGCCGCCAGGACATGCACAATCAGCCCAAGTACAAGCCTCTGCGCGCGAGCGAATTTTTCCCCGACGGCCGCTCAGCGCGCCCGCTGGTACCGGGCACGGTTGATCGCAGCCAGGTCAATGAAGACCCCGCCTACGTCACCGGGCTACAGAATTCCCAAACCGTCCTGACGTTTCCCTTCCCGGTGACACGGCAAGTGCTCGAGCGCGGGCGTGAGCGGTTCAACATCTACTGTATGCCCTGTCACGGCGAGCTTGGAGACGGAAACGGGTTGGTGGCGCAGCGCGGTTATCTGCATCCGCCCAGCTTCCACGACGATCGCCTGCGGCAGGCGGCAGCCGGGCACTTCTTCGACGTCATCACCAACGGTCTCGGCGGCATGCCCGACTACGCGCAGCAGATCCCGGTGGATGATCGCTGGAAGATCATCGCCTACATCCGCGCGCTGCAGTTGAGCCAGCACGCCACCCCTGCCGATGTGCCTGCGGACATCCGCAGCAAGCTGGGCGCGCCAGAGAAGCCGGAGGTGCAGCGGTGAGCTACGCGCCTCCAACGCTGTCCTATCCCGCGCCTCCGGAGCTGGTCCGAATTCAGAGGCGCTCGCTGGTGATCGGCGTGGTCTTTCTGGCGGTGGCGGTGATCGCGGCCGTGGCGGGGCACAGCCGGGCGCAGTTCTTCCGCTCCTACCTGCTGGGATACGTGTGGTGGGCAGGCCTGTCACTCGGATGTCTCGCCGTGCTGATGATGCAGCACCTGGCCGGGGGACTGTGGGGATTCGTGATCCGGCGTCCGCTGGAGGCGGCGGTCCGCATCTTCCCGCTGCTGGCGGTGATGTTCGTGCCGCTGATCTTCGGCATCCCGTATCTCTACGTGTGGGACCATCGCGAGATCGTGCAGCATGACCCGGGCTTGCGGCACCAGTTGCAGTACCTCGGGACGCGCGGGTTCATTGCGCGAGCCGTCATCTACCTGCTGGCCTGGATGCTGCTGGCCTATCTGCTGAGCCGGTGGTCGGCGGCGCAGGATGCAAGCGGCGATCCGGCGTGGCGGCGGCGAATGCAGCGCTTCAGCGGGCCTGGCATGCTCATCTACGCGCTGACGGTGACCTTTGCATCGATCGACTGGCTGATGTCGCTGGAGCCGCATTGGGGTTCGACCATTTATCCGCTGATTTTGATCGCGGGCCAGATGCTGGCGGCATTCGCGTTCTCGGCGGCCATCCTTTTCCTGCTGGCGCAGCACAAGCCGATGTCCGACGTCGTGCAGGAAGACCACGTGCACAGCCTGGGGAAGATGATGCTGGCTTTCGTCATGCTCTGGGCCTACACCTCGTACTCGCAACTGGTGATCACTTGGGCGGGCAACCAGCCCAGCGAGATTTCCTGGTACCTGCGCCGTCTGAACACTGGCTGGAAGTACGTGGCGCTGGCGCTGGTGTTGTTTCACTTCGCAGTCCCGTTCGCGCTGTTGCTCTCGCGCGACCTGAAGCGCAATGCGCGCCGGCTGGCGCGCGTGGCCATCCTGCTGGTGCTGGTGCGTTACGTCGACCTGCTGTTCTGGATCGCGCCCAACTCGTTGCCGGGTTTCGAGCATGGGATGCCATTCCAGTGGATGGACATCGTGGTGCCTGTCGGGATCGGCGGCATCTGGATGGCGGCCTTCGTCTGGACGCTCCGGCAGCGGCCGCTGCTTGCCCTGCACGACCAACGTTTTGAGGAAGTGGTGGGACATGTCGCCGAATCAGCCTGAGATCAGCGAAGAAAAGGCTTTCAACCCGGGCGTGAGCTACGAGCCGAGCCAGGCGGATCTGCGCGTGGTTCTGGGGTTTCTCTTGGCGCTGGCATTGGCGTCCGTGATGGTGCTGTTTGTGCTGTGGGGCATGTTCGGCTACTTCCGAAGCAGGTCAGCAGAGCGGGGGCCGCTGCCCAGCCCGCGCATGTACACGTCACCACCGAGCGTGCCGCAGCCTCAGCTTCAGCCCGACCCCGTGGCCGATTACAACGAGTACCGCCTGTCCGCCGGACAGACGTTGAACAGCTATGGCTGGGTGGACCAAAAGGCAGGGACGGTTCGCATACCCATCGACCGCGCCATGGACCTCGTGGCCGAGCGCGGGTTGCCGTGGCAGGCACCTGGAACTGGGCTGGCGCCAACGGCGCCGAATCCGAACCCGGCGACGGGGCCGATGCCCGGAGCAACCCGGGCGCAAGAAGACTTGAACAAGACAAGGAAATAAGGACGTAAAGATGATGAGGGTTTTAAATCGCAATCTTCGCTTCGTAATGGTTGTTGCGGCGGCTGCGCTCGTTATGATGGCTTTGCCGGCAAGCGCCCAGTACATGCACGAACCCAAGCAGGCGCTGACGCAAAACACGCCTGTCCCCATCCTGCAGCAGGTCGGCATCGACCAGCGCATCGGGCAGCGGATTCCGCTCGATCTGATTTTCCGCGACGAAACCGGCAGGAGCGTCCCGCTGCGCAACTATTTCGGCAACCGCCCGGTGGTTCTCACGCTGGTCTACTACCAGTGCCCGATGCTTTGTTCCGAAGTGCTGAATGGGGTGGTTGGCGGCCTGCTTCCGCTGAAGCTGAACGTGGGACGCGACTTCGACATCGTGACCATCAGCTTCGATCCGCGGGACACGCCCGCGGTGGCGACCGAAAAGCGCGACACCTATCTCAGGCGCTACGGCCGCGCCGGCGCCGACAAAGGCTGGCATTTCCTTACCGGCGAGGCCTCGGCCATCGAGGCCCTCACCAAGGCCGTCGGATTTCGCTATGCCTGGGACCCGACAATCCAGCAGTATGCCCATGCCAGCGGCATCATGGTGCTGACGCCAGATGGGCGGCTGTCTCGCTACCTCTACGGCGTCGAATACACGCCCAAGGACCTGCGTCTGGCGCTGGTGGATTCGTCCGAGGGCAAAGTGGGAAACGTGGTGGACCAGGTCCTGCTGTATTGCTATCACTACGATCCGGCCACGGGGAAGTATGGCGCCGTGGTGACCAACATGCTTCGCCTGGGCGGCGCGCTGACCCTGCTGCTGCTCGGCGGATTCCTGGCCGTGGCGTGGCGACGTGAACTGCGAATGAAGACTGCCGGCGTGATCTCGCGTGCGCACAAGTCCGTGGGAAGGACCGGCTGACATGTGGACTGACTTCCCATTGTGGCCAGCCCGGGCCGCGAACTTCGCCGATAGAGTCGATCCGCTCTACATGTTTTTGATCGCGGTCGCGGTCTTCTTTTCGGTCGGCATCTTCCTGACCATCACCATCTTTGCCATCAAATACCGGCGCTCGGTCCATCCGCAGGCGGAGCAAATCGAAGGCTCCCTGGCAGTGGAAGCCACCTGGTCGATCATCCCGCTGGGTATCGCTCTGTTTATTTTCGTGTGGGGTGCGTCCGTGTACTTCAGCTACGGCGCCCCACCCAAGAACGCGCTGCGGATCTACGGCACGGCCAAACAATGGATGTGGAAGTTCCAGCAGGCGGACGGCCAGCGGGAGATCAACGAGCTGCACGTGCCCGTGGGCCGCGATGTCGCGGTCACGCTGATTTCGCAGGACGTCATCCACAGCTTTTTCGTGCCCGCCTTCCGAGTGAAGATGGATGTGCTGCCCAACCGCTATCGGACGGTGTGGTTCCGTCCGACGCGTACCGGCACTTACCACCTCTTTTGCGCCGAGTACTGCGGCACCTCGCACGCCGGCATGATCGGCTGGGTGGTGGTGATGGAGCCGGCCGACTACGAGGCCTGGCTGGCGTCGGGCGGCGAGGGTTCGCTGGCTTCTTCCGGCGAGAAGCTGTTTCGCCACTTCGGCTGCATCAGTTGCCATCGCTCGGACAAGGGGGCGCGCGGTCCCGACCTGGCCGGACTCTATGGACGCGAGATCCACTTCCAGGATGGCACTACGACCGTCGCCGATGAGAACTACATCCGCGACCGCATCCTGGGGCCCAGGCCGCCGGACAAACAGGTGGCGGGCTGGCAGCGCGACATCATGCCGGTTTTTCGCGGACAGGTGAACGAGGAGCAGATGCTGGAACTAATCGCGTACGTCAAGTCGCTGCAGCAGAACCCGCTGAACGTGAATCCCAATGCGCCGATCCCGGATGAAGAACAACGCAAACGCAATCCCCAGGTGGCACCACAGGTGATCCAGCCATGAGCGCGCCTTCCGTTGCTGTCGAGCCCCGCGAGCACTACCTGAACGTCGACTATGGGATCCGCTCGTGGCTGCTCACCACCGACCACAAGCGCATCGGGATTCTGTACATGATCTCGATCACGGTCATGTTCTTCATCGGCGGCTTCTTCGCCACGCTCATCCGCCTGAATCTGATGACCCCGGCCGGCGACCTGGTGAGCGCCGACACTTATAACAAGCTGTTCACCATGCACGGCATTGTGATGGTCTTCTTCTTTCTCATCCCGTCTGTTCCGGCGGTGATCGGCAATTTCGTGCTGCCCATGATGGTGGGGGCGCGGGACATGGCATTCCCCAAGATCAACCTGCTGAGCTGGTATATGTATGTGATCGGGGCGGCGATCACGCTGTATTCGATCATCGTCGGCGGAGTGGACACCGGCTGGACCTTCTATACGCCGTTCAGCACCACTTACTCCAACACCTACGTCTTCAGCTCGATCGTGGGTATCCTATTCGCCGGGTTCTCCTCCATCTTCACGGGGCTGAACTTCATCGCTACCATCCACAAGCTGCGCGCGCCGGGACTGACCTGGCGCCGGATGCAACTGTTCCTGTGGTCCAACTACGCGACCGCCGTCATCATGATCCTGGGCACGCCGGTGGTGGCCATTGCGCTCATCCTTGTGGCCGTGGAACGCGTGTGGCATATCGGCATCTTCAACCCCGCGCTGGGCGGCGACCCGGTGCTGTTCCAGCACTTGTTCTGGTTCTATTCACATCCCGCGGTTTACGTCATGGTGCTGCCGGCGATGGGGGTCATCAGCGAACTGGTGACCACCTTCTCGCGCAAACGCATCTTCGGCTATGAATTCGTGGCCGCGGCCTCGATCGCCATCGCGGTGTTCGGCTTCCTGGTGTGGGGCCACCACATGTTCGTGGCCGGGATCTCCATCTACTCGGCGCTGCTGTTCTCTATCATGAGCTATCTGGTGGCGATCCCTTCGGCGGTCAAGGTCTTCAACTGGACCGCGACCTTATACAAGGGCGCTATCTCCTACCGCACGCCCATGCTCTACGCCTTCGGCTTCATCGGATTGTTCACCATGGGCGGACTGACCGGGCTGTTCGTGGCGGCGCTGGGCGTGGACATCCACGTGACCGATACCTATTTCGTCGTCGCGCACTTTCACTACATCATGGTGGGCGGCACGGTGATGGCCTACCTGGGCGCCATCCACTACTGGTGGCCCAAGATGTTCGGGCGCATGTATCCGGAAGGATGGGCCAAGCTATCGGCGGGCATCATCTTCATCGGATTTAACGTGACGTTCTTCCCGCAGTTTCTGCTGGGATACCTGGGCATGCCGCGGCGCTATCACGCCTACGCATCGGAGTTCCAGGTGCTGAACGTGATGTCCACCGCGGGGGCGTCGATTTTGGCGGTGGGATACCTGCTGCCGCTGATCTACCTGATCTGGTCGCTGCGTTACGGCGAAATCGCGCCGGCGAACCCCTGGGGCTCGACCGGACTCGAGTGGCAGACCACGTCGCCGCCACCGACGCACAATTTTGAGGAGACTCCCACTGTGACCGAAGAAGCCTACTCTTACGATAAGCATCCGGAGATGGAATTTGTCGCATAGCACGGAAGCCGGCGCCGTTACTCATCCAGCGTTGCAGACGCCCTACCGCGACCTGGACCAGCAGCGCGAGACCGCCACGCTGGGCATGTTCGTCTTCCTGCTCACCGAGCTGATGATGTTCGGCGGACTGTTCTGCGCTTATCTGGTGTACCGCACGCTGTACTTCCCGTCGTTCCTGGAAGCCAGCCGTCACATGGACCTGACCATCGGCGCGGTGAACACTGCGGTGCTGATTTGCAGTAGCCTCACCATGGCGCTCGGCGTCCAGGCAGCACAGCAGGGGCGGGGCAAGACCGTCGTGCCGTACATGGTCGTCACGCTGCTGTTCGGCTGTGCCTTTTTAGGGCTGAAAGCGGTGGAGTACTACCACCACTGGCATGCGCACGAGGTGCCGGGGTTCGGCTTCGAGTTCACGTCTAGCGTCCCGGGGGTGGACGTCGGCAAGGTGCAGCTTTTCTTCGTGCTCTACTTCATCATGACCGGGCTGCACGCGCTGCACATGTTGATCGGCATCGGCCTGGTCACGTGGATCACGATTTGCGCGTCGAAGGGGCGCTACACCCGGGCGTATCACAACCCGGTAGAGAACGTCGGCCTCTACTGGCATTTCGTGGATCTCGTCTGGATCTACCTGTTCCCGCTGTTATACCTGATCAGCCGGATGCACCTTTGATATGACTGAACACGTCGTTCCCAAGAAAATCTACATCGCGGTCTGGGCAACGCTGCTGCTCATGACGCTGGTCACTACGCTGGTGGCCTTCGTGGATCTGGGCCGCTTCAACACCGTGGTGGCCCTGGCCATCGCCACCTTCAAGGCGTCGCTGGTCGTGCTCTTCTTCATGGGTGCCAAATACGCGCCGCGGCTGACGCGCGTGGCGATCATCTGCGGGATCTTCTTCCTGGCGCTGCTGCTGGCCTTCAGTATGGTGGATTACCTGTCCCGCTTGTGGCCGGCGTAATCACCGGCCACACCTCACCGCCGGACGCAGCGCAGGGGCCTTCACCGCCATGGTTCAGGCGCCGGGGCCCGTGCGACTCCAAGACAAGCAGCGATCGCCGCCAGCCCCCTAATCACCTTCCGCATTGCATTATACATCGTTAAACGATATATTTGCATCCTATCTGGACGTAACGGGTTGCGCGCGCCTGCCTAATCGGACGTCGGCACTTGAGTGGAATCGGCGCGGTCTCAGGGCAGAGTCTCAGCGGGAGCAAAGTGGATCAGGTTGGCGGCGCCTGTAGGGCAGGTCTCGCACCCGTGCCGGACCGTGGGGGTGAACCTCGATTTCAATTCACACATGGAGGATGAGATGGCAAGAAAGAAAAGTGGCGGGATCACACGCAGGGACTTCGTCAAACTGACAGGCGCGGGGACCCTGGTCGCCAGCGCCGGTCCCTTCGTCCTCTTCCCGGAAAAGGCCCAGGCACAGCAAAAAACTCTGCGGATTGCGCAGTGGAGCCACTTCGTCCCCGATTACGACAAATGGTTCGACGGAACCTTCACCAAACAATGGGGTGAGAAGCACAACACCAACGTGATCGTGGACCATATCAACCTGAACGAACTTCCGGCGCGTGCCGCGGCCGAGGTATCGGCGAAAAAAGGCCATGACCTGTTCATGTTCCTGTCGCCGCCGGCGGCCTTTGAGCCCCAGACCATCGACATGACCGATGTCTACCGGGAGTGTGAGAAGCGGCACGGCAAGATGATCGACCTGGCGCACAAGTCCACCTACAACCCGAAGACCAAGCGCTACTTCGCCTTCTCCGATTCCTACGTACCCGATCCCGGCAATTGGTACGAGGAGTGGTGGGCGGATGCAGGCTACCCCAACGGACCCGACACCTGGGACGACCTCTACAAGGGCGCCAGGAAGATTCGCGACAAGAGCGGCCATCCCTGCGGACTCGGGCTCTCACAGGAACTCGACAGCAGCATGGCGTTGCGGGCGCTGCTGTGGTCCTTTGGCGGCGCCGAGCAGGACGAGCACGGCAACGTCACCATCAATTCCAAGCAGACGGTGGACGCGCTCAAGTACATGAAGTCGCTCTATAAAGACACGGAGACGCCGGAGGTCTTCACCTGGGACCCATCGTCCAACAACCGCGCCATGCTGGCGGGAAAAACCTCGTACGTGATGAACGCGATCTCCATCACGCGCCAGGCGGAGCGCGAGCACTCGCCGATCTCCAGCCACATCATGATTTCCAAGGCGCTGAAAGGTCCGGTGCGGCGGATTGCAGCCGAACACGTGATGGACAGCTACGTCATCTGGAACTTCGCCGCGAACAAGGAAGGCGCGCAACAGTTCCTGATCGACTACATTGACAACTTCAAGGACGGGTTCGAGAACAGCAAGTGGTACAACTTCCCCTGCTTCCCGTCGACCGTTCCCCATCTGACAAAGGCCATTGACTACGATCCGGCCGCCGCGCCGCACGACAAATACGAAGTGCTGAGCAGCGTTCTGGACTGGGCCACCAACGTGGGTTATCCGGGATACGCCACAGCCGCAATCGATGAGGCCTTCCGCACGTGGGTCATCCCCACCATGTTTGCCAAGGTGGCACGCGGCGATGAGACGCCGGAAAACGCCGCCAAGGCGGCCGAGGAGGAATACAAGCGTATTTTCGCCAGATGGGCATGATGTTCCCTTGGGGGGGCAATGGCCGTCGTTGAAACGAGAAGCTTAACCAAAGTCTTCAAAGAGGGAGACGTCGGGGCCGTCAACAACGTCAACCTGCAGACTCGCGAAGGCGAGTTCCTGGTGTTCCTGGGACCCTCGGGTTCCGGGAAGACGACGTTGTTGCGCATGATCGCCGGCCTGGAGCGGCCTACGGCCGGCGAAATCCTGATCGGCGGTCACGTGGTGAACCATCTCACGCCACGCGAGCGCCGCATCGCCATGGTGTTCCAGAGCTACGCGCTCTATCCACATCTCTCCGTCTACAACAATATCGCGTTCCCGCTGAAGGCCCAGGGCGTGAAGAAGGAACTGCACCGGCAGAAAGTCGAGTGGGCTGCCGAATTGCTCGGCATCAAGCACCTGCTCGACCGCAAACCGCGCGAACTCTCCGGCGGAGAACGCCAGCGCGTGGCCCTGGCCCGCGCCATTGTGCGCCAGCCGACCGTGTTCCTGCTGGACGAGCCGCTCTCCAACCTCGACGCAAAGCTGCGCGCTTCGGCTCGGGAAGAACTTGAATCGTTTCACAAGCGCATCGGCACCACAACCATCTACGTAACCCACGACCAGGTGGAAGCCATGGCCATGGGCGATCGCGTTATGGTGCTGCACCAGGGCCATGTACGCCAGATCGGCACGCCTGCGGAGGTGTACGACAAACCCGCCGACACCTTCGTCGCCACCTTCCTTGGCTCACCACCAATGAACCTGCTGAAGAACGGCGCGTTTGTTGTGGGGTTCCGTCCCGAGCATCTAGTGCCCATCGAACTGGTATCCAACCCGGCTATCACGGTCCGCTTGCGCGTGAAGAACACGGAATACCTGGGCGCCGAGTGGATCTTGTACGGCATGGCTAATGGGGGGAAGTTCGACGGCGAAGGTCTGGTCTCGCGGCTGGGATCGGCAAGTTCGTTCACACGCAACGAGGTTTACGAATTCGGCGTGCGCGACGAGGACCTGCACTACTTCGACCGCCAGACCGAAAAGCGTGCCGAGCCGAAGGTTTTGGCATGGCAATGAGGGCCAACCTGCCCCTCTCCGCAGAGGCTCTGCCCGACGTGGCAGGGCCCCCTCTGCCGCCATCGCCGGCGACCCCACGCGTGCCCTGGCGCCGCACCCCAGAAGGCCGGACGCTGCTACTGGGCGTGGGCATGTTCGCACCGGCGGTGCTCTATATCTTCGCCCTCATCGGCGTTCCCTTCGTGCTGGCGTTCGTGTACGCCTTCAGCGATGTGAAGGTTGGCAGCGTCGGGTACCACTGGGTGGGGCTGGAAAATTTTCGCAGCATCCTGGAGAGCCCCAGTTTCCGGAAGGCGCTGGCCAATTCCTTCATCTTCACCATCGTCTCGCAGATCCTCGTGATCGTCGGTTCCACCATCCTTGCCTTTCCTCTGAGGGACAAGTTCCGCGGGCGAGGGTTGGTGCGCTTCCTCATCCTGCTGCCCTGGGTGGCCCCGATTTCGCTGGGCGCGATCGGGTGGAAGTGGATTCTGGATTCGCTTTACAGCGTCATCAACTGGGTGCTGGTGGCCATGCACCTTTTCAAGCCCTACAGCGCCCCCATGTGGCTGGGTGAACCCACGCTGGCCATGGCTTCCGTCATCCTGGTACAGACCTGGCGGCTGCTGCCTTTTTCCACCGTGATCATCCTGGCCGGATTGACGGCGATTCCCAAGGAGATCCCGGAGGCGGCGGAAGTGGACGGCGCGGGCTTCTGGCGCAAGCTGTTCCAGATCGATCTTCCCATGATGCTGCCAATCATCAATGTGGCTGTGCTGTTCGGCATCATCTTCACTTTCACCGATATGACCGTGGTCTATGTCCTGACCGCCGGCGGTCCCTATGACTCGACCCAGGTGCTGCCCTCTCTCGCCTTCTTTACCGGTGTCTTGGGCGGTGACTTGTCGCAGGGCGCGGCCATCTCCCTGTTCCTGGTACCCATCCTCGTGGCTGTCACCTACTTCATGTTGCGCATGGCGCACAAGTCGGAGGTGGTCTGATGCAGGGAGGAGCGGCACGGACCGTTCGTTACACGATCGCCCGCTGGATCGTGGTGGGGATCTTCTCCGTGCTTCTGGCCTTCCCCTTCTACTGGATGCTGATCACCACCTTCAAGCAGACAGCCGACCTCTACACGCTGGAGAACAATCCCTTCATCTTCAACATGCCACCCACGCTGGACCACCTGCGGCTGCTGTTCGGCCAGACCAGGTACCTGGTCTGGGTGGGCAATACGGCGCTGGTGGGCGTGATTGTGGTGGGCATCACGCTGCTGCTCGCCCTGCCCGCCGCCTACGCGCTTACCCGCCTCACCGGGAAATGGGGAGAGAACATGGGCATCGGCATTTTCCTCACCTACCTGGTACCGCCCACGCTGCTCTTTATCCCGCTCTCACGGGTGGTGGCACTCCTCGGCCTGCAGGACACAATCTGGTCCGTGGTGCTCGTCTATCCCAGCTTTACCATCCCCTTCTCCATCTGGTTGCTGATGGGCTTCTTCAAGTCCATACCCCGGGAACTGGAAGACGCTGCGATGGTGGACGGCCTTACGCGCCTGGGTGCGTTCGTTAAGCTGGTAGTCCCGATCTCGATCTCCGGGATCCTGACGGTCGTGATCTTTACTTTCACGCTGGTGACGCAGGAGTTCGTCTACGCGTTGACCTTCATTTCCACCGAGAGCAGCCAGATGCTGAGCGTGGGGGTGCCTACGTTTCTGGTGCGTGGCGATGTCTATTACTGGGGATCGTTGATGGCTGCCTGCCTTATCGCCAGTGTTCCCATTGCCATCCTCTACAACCTGTTCCTCGACCGCTTCATTGCTGGGTTTACGGTCGGGGCAATAAAGTAGACGAGCGAAGGACAGCGTTTGCGCTCTGCTGCTCCTCCAACGCCGGGCCTTGGGCGGCGCAGGTCTATCTGCACAGAGCCGCACGCATCCGCGGCGAACCAATTTCAGTTCTTGGCTGCGGTCGGCTGCCCCTCCAGTTTGCGGAAGGTCTTGGCCATGCCGTCGACGATGTCCGTCTTGCCCTCGCCCTTGATCTCCAGCAGCAGCGGTGGGACAAGCGGCACCGAGCGCAGCAGGTTCATGGTCTCTTCCCAGTTCACGGTGCCGTCGCCGGGCCACAGGTGGTCGTCGCTGACGGCGGCGTTGTCGTGGACATGAGTCGAGCGGATGAGCGGTTTCAGAATATGGAATGCCTGCTCCACGCCGCCCATGATGTGAGCGTGGCCTACGTCGAAGCAGATCCCGACGTCGTCGAAGTGCGCGTTGTGGATAAGCTCCACCAACCGCTCCGGCGTGGACAACTCGTTGGGGATGTTCTCCAGCAGCACGGTGACCCCGAGCGGCTTGGCGAACGCCTTCAGGTGCTCGATCGAGGTCATGGCCGCCTCGGCTTTTTTCGGGTCCCAATCCTCCCCGCTGGTACCGACGTGCTGCACCAGGAAGCGGAAGGGGATCTGCTCGGCGACCTCGATGGCACGCTTGACCTCGTCCATCGCTTCGATGCGGGCGCGCTTTTCGAGCGCCGCGATGTTGACCGGAGGCGAGCCCCGGCGTCCCCACTCGTAGTCACTGTACATCGGCGAGTGGATGGAGTTGAGCGGGATACCCTTCTCGCGAAACCAGTCGCCGATCTCCTTCACGTGGGAACGGCGGTTGGCGTAGTCGAAGTGGCCGCGCGCGCCGAAGATCTCGATGGCCTCGGCGCCGGCGTTGAGGAGCCCATCGAGCAGCCCGGTGTGCAGCCGCTCGCGGACGTAAACGTGAGTCGAAATCGCTTTGAGCATTTTGAGATCCCGAAAAGCAAATTCCTCGCGGGCAGAGCCCGCTCGGAATGACAAGAAGAATAACTGATTCTAATACCCTACGGCCTTTCCATCGGTACGGCTATCGCTCGCGCCGAGGCGCTCGCCCGTTTTGCGATCGACGGCCACGCACTCCACATCGCCCCACCGTGCGTGCCATTGCTTGCGCTCGGTGTAGCCTTCTTCGATCCTGTGCCCCATGGCCGCCAGACGGTTGCCGGTGGCAGCCGACAAGCCGTCCTTCTCGATGCGCAGCACGTCCGGCATCCACTGATGGTGAAAACGGGGCGTGTCCACCGCCTGCTGGATGTTCATCCCATAGTCGATCACATTGACCAGCACTTCCGCTACTGCCGTGATGATCCTGGGCCCGCCGCGCGAACCCAGCACCATGAACAGGCCGCCGTCCTTCAGCACGATGGTAGGTGACATGGCAGAAAGCGGCCGCTTGCCGGGAGCGATGGCATTGGCTTCACCCTGCAGCAGCCCAAACATGTTGGGGGCGCCCGGCTTGGCGGTGAAGTCGTCCATCTCGTCGTTCAGCAGGAAACCGAGCCCTTTGGCGGTGACGCGCGACCCGAAGACATCGTTGAGGGTTGTAGTGACGGCCACGGCGTTGCCGGCGGAGTCTACGACCGAGTAGTGGGTCGTGTGGTCAGGCTCACGCGAGCTGGCCACGCGGTCGAGCTTGTCAAAGACCTGTACCGGACGCCGCAGACCAGCGCTGGGACTGGCACGCCGCGGATCGAGCGACTCGCGCCAGGCGGCGGCATAGTGCTTGTCTATCAGGGTAGCTACGGGCAGGCTGGCGAAGTCCGGATCGCCGAGCAATTCGGCGCGATCGAAGAACGCGCGGCGGAACGCCTCGGCCATCAGGTGCACGGATTCGGCGGAACCCTGGGCGAGCTTTGCCAGATCATAGCCTTCGAGGATGTTCAGCGCTTCGATCAACGCGATCCCGCCCGACGACGGAGGCGGCGCAGCGATGATCTCGTATCCGCGATAGCTGCCGTGCACCGGCTCGCGCTCCTTCACTTCATACGCCGCCAAGTCCCTGGCTGTGATCAGACCGCCGCCCGTTTGGATGGAAGCGGCCAGTTTCCCGCCCAGCGCGCCATGGTAGAAGCTCTCAGGGTCGGCGGCAATGCGCTCCAGCGTGCGCGCCAATTCCGGTTGTTTGAAGATGTCGCCCGGCTGGTAATAACGGCCGTCGCGCTGGAAGATGCGACGCGACTCAGGGAACGTGGCCAGGGAAGGATCGTGAAGCTGGCGCGCGTCGCGCGCGGAGAGCACGAAGCCCTCCCGGGCCAGGCGAATTGCCGGCGCCATCACTTGAGCCAGCGTCAGCTTGCCGAACTTCTTCTCGGCATCGACCAGCCCCGCGACCGTGCCCGGCACGGCGATGGCGCGATAGCCAACCACACTGGCGTCAGGCAGCACATTGCCCTTGATGTCGAGGTACATTTCGCGCGAGGCGGCAGCCGGGGCCTTCTCACGGAAGTCGAGGAAGCGCGTCGTGCCGTCGGCCAGGCGCAGCAGCATGAACCCGCCGCCGCCAAGGTTACCCGCCTCGGGAAGCACGACCGCCAGCGCGAATCCTGTAGCCACGGCGGCATCAACAGCATTGCCTCCCTTCTGCATCACTTCTACACCCGCGCGCGAAGCCAGCTCATGCCCGCTGGCCACCATGGCGTGGGGCGCGCGGACGGGTACCTTGTCCGCCGCGGAAGCGGTGGCCAGCCCGACGGTCAGAGCGATCGCGAACAGCAGCGACGACCTGGGCAAGGTTCGCATCAAGCCTGCTTGGCGGCGACCCAGCGGCGCGCCGCGATCAAACACCAGATTGCTTCTACGATCCCGAACGGCCAGGCGCCCTGCAGAAAGCCGTACGCGGAACCTAACGCGCAAGAGAAGGCAAACCCCAGGATGAACCAATGACTTCGGCGTTCCAAGGCGTAGCAGACCACCATCGCAGTCACCGCGAATAGTCCAAAGAGGTTGAGAGGGTTCACGCGCCCCGGTTCCTCGCTACGTTCTCGCCAGACTCACGCACCCGAGTAGCTGCGGGCCTCGCCTAGCGTGACGGTCGTTTCCATGCGGTTCTTCCCGCGGAAGAAGGTGACCTTGATCTTGTCGCCGGCATGGTGCTGGTTCATGACGTGAGCGATGTCCTGCTGATCCTCGATGTCCTGATCCTCCATGCGGACGATGAGATCGCCACCGATCATGATCTGCGTGTTGCCGAGGTAGGCCTTCTCCGATCCGCCGTGGAGCCCGGCCCGGTCCGCCGGCCCCCCGGGAATCACCGAGAGAATCAGCACGCCGTAATCGGCGGGGAGACCCATTTGCGCGGCCAACTCCGGCCCGATGGGCAAGCTGCGGATGCCCAGCACCGGACGGCGCACTTGTCCGAACTGCACCAGGTCGTTGAGCACTGCCTTGGCCGCATTGATAGGAATAGCGAAGCCGATGCCCGCGCTTTGTCCGACCGAGCTGAGGATCAGAGTATTGATGCCGATCACCTCGCCGCGGGAGTTCAACAGCGGTCCGCCGGAGTTGCCGGGGTTAATAGGGGCGTCGGTCTGGATGGCCTCGTCGATGATGGCGCCGCCCTCGGGCTCGCGCACCGAGCGGATGGAGCTGACGATGCCGCGCGTCATGGTGCCGGCCAGGCCGAAGGGATTGCCGATAGCGAAAACTTTCTGACCCACCTGCAGCCCGCGCGAGTCGCCCATGACTGCGGGCGTCAGGTCGCCCGGGGCCTTGATCTGGATGACTGCCAAGTCGTGAGACTTATCAAGCCCAACGATCTCCGCGGAATATTTCTTGCGGTTCGAGAGCGTTACTTCCAGACGGCGAGGGTTGTCACCGATGACGTGATAGTTGGTCAGGATGTGGCCGGCCTTGTCGATGATGAATCCCGAGCCCTGGCCCTGCTGCGGCACCAAGCCATAAAAAAAGTCGAAAGCCACGTTCGTGGAGGTGATGTTCACCACCGAAGGCAGCGCCTTCTTGTAAACGCCGATGTTCTCCTGCTCCTCGGGATCCAGGCTCTGCGGCCCGGCCGCCTGCGTGATGTCCACCTGGGTCGGCCGCGTCACCCAACTCGTGGACTCCGGGCTCGGGGCGCGGCGGTAGGTGGTGAAGTAGTAGAAGGCGCCTGCGATGAGCAAGGCGAACAGGATGGGGCGAATGGATCTCATGTGCTTACATCTTAAATGCTTTACCGCGGATGGACGCGGATAAACGCGGATTACAAATAAGCGCGTTTTATCCGTGTTTATCCGTGTTCATCCGCGGCCCACGGGTTTCTGCGCAATCCGCCGCAGCTCCCGCATTAACGAGTCCACCTTGATTTCGAGCTCTTCGAGCGACCCGGAGTTGTCGATGACGTAATCCGCAGCACGGACCTTCTCTTCCTCCGGGAGCTGGGCCGCCATGCGGCGCGCAACCTCACGCTCGGCCGCAGCCAGATCCAGGTTGTGGCGACGCGCGAAGCGCTCGATCTTCTGCGGCAGCGTGCAGGTGACCACCACCAGCTTATCGAAGCGCTTGCCTACGCCCGCTTCCAGCATGAGTGCCGCTTCCACCACGGAGATTCCCTCAGGATCTTTCCCGGCCATTGTTTTCATCCAGGTATCCTGGTGGGCAATCACTGCCGGATGGACGATCTGGTTCAGCTCCTGGATGCGCCCCGAACCAAAAGCGGCGTCGGCCAGCTTTTTGCGGTCGATGGCGCCGTCGGCGCCGACAATGTTCGGACCAAAGTGCCGGACGACCTCATAATAGACGGGCTCACCCGGCCGCATGAGCTGGTGAGCGATCTCATCAGCCAGCACGACGTGCGCCCCGCGCTGGGCCAGCATCAGAGCGACCGTGGTCTTGCCGCATGAAACGCCGCCGGTCAGCCCGACGCGCAACAACCTAGCCACGCTCCGCCATGGCGGGACTCAGAAAGCGGGCGCCCCGGCGCAGCTTGGCGGCCTTCAGGGTGTTGGCCATCAGCATGGCGATGGTCAGCGGCCCCACCCCGCCCGGCACCGGCGTGAGCGCGCCGGCAATCTCGGCCACTTCAGGATGCACGTCGCCGATCAGCGTGTAGCCGTTCTTGGTGAACGCCTGCTCGCGCTTTTCATTGCCCTTGAAGAATTTGTCGAACTCCTCGCGGCTGGTGATCTTGTTCATGCCGACGTCCACCACGGTAGCGCCCGGCTTGACAAAATCGCGGGTAACGAAGCCGGTGCGGCCCATGGCAGCGATGAGAATGTCGGCGCGGCGACAGACCCCGGGCAGGTCGCGTGTCTTGGAGTGGCAGATGGTCACAGTAGCGTTGGCATTGGTCAGCAGCATAGCCATGGGCTTGCCGACGATGTCGCTGCGGCCTACCACCACGGCTTCCGCGCCCTGGATGGTGACGTTGCTGCGCTGTAGCATCTCCATGATGCCGGCGGGCGTGCAGGGAACCAGCCCCGGACGCTGCGTGGAGAGAAAGCCGACGTTCATGGGATGGAAGCCGTCCACGTCCTTTTCCGGCGCGACCGCCAGCAGCACCTTCTTGGAATCCACCTGCTTCGGCAGTGGCAGTTGCACCAGGATACCGTCGATCTCGTCGCGCGCATTCAGGTCGTGCACCAGCTCCAGCAGCTCTTCCGTGGTAGCCGATTCCGGGGGCGTGAGCTTCTCGCTGTAAAGACCGAGCGCTTCGCAGGTCTGTACCTTGCTGCGGACGTAGATCTCCGAGGCCGGATTGTTGCCCACCAGCACCGCGGCCAGGCCGGGCTGAAGTCCGACCTCGCGCAGCCTGCGTGCCTCCTCAGCCACTTCGTTCTTGATGTCGTTTGCGATTTTGACGCCGTCGAGCAGTATCGCTGCCATGACTTCCTCAGGACATGAGATAAAAGCCGGAACCTATCTTAACCGCACGCTCGGTGGGATGTCAGAGATTTGTTGGCGGTCGGGGACAGCGAAAAGGTCGCGCCGCGACAGCGCATGGGCCTACAATATGCGTGCCGGTCGAAGCGAGGCTCACCATGATTGCCAAGGAAATCCTCGAGATTCTGGTCTGCCCGGTGTGCAAGAAACCGGTGATACCCAGCGCCGCACAGGACTCGCTCAAGTGCCCGCAGTGCCGGCGCGTCTACCCTGTGCGCGACGACATCCCCATCATGCTGGTGGATGAAGCGCGGGTGGACGAGCCCTAAGAAGGCAGTTGTCAGGGGTCAGTTGTCAGTTAGAGCTGGGTGGCCAAAAGCAGCCACGCACGTGCTGGCGTCGGAATCGGCCCAGCAACTGACAACTGGCAACTGACAACTGGCAACTGACAACTACGGTTTCAGGCTGGCCAGCCGCGAGGCGGCCGCTTGCGCTGCGGGGGTATTGGGATCGTCCTTCTGGATCTGCTGATAGAGCTTGGCGGCTTCTTCCGGTTGCTTCTGCTGATAGAGCGACGCCAGCTCCAGTTGCGCCGTGCTCCTGGGTACGGTAGCCGTGGGATGCTCAGTCAGATCCTGGTACAGCTTCACTGCATCCGCGTCCTTGCCTCCAACGCGATACACCGAGGCCAGCGCAAACTTCCCCAGCGCCGCGAGGTTGTCTTCGCGCGAGTCGGCCACCTGTTTGAGGACTTTTTCTGCTCCCCCGGTGTCCCCCATGTCAAACGAGGTCACGCCCGCGAAGTAGCGGGCGATTTCGGCGGCTCGCGTGTGCGGATATTTGTCCTGGACCTGCTGGAAGGCCTGATGGGCGGCTTCAGCGCGCTCCCTGGCCGAAGTGAAGCTCATGTACTCCTGCTTGGGTGCAGCGGGAGGACGCAGCGGGGCGCCGTAGGTGCGCAAGGCGGCCCCGATTGCGGCGCTGGCCGCCATGTCACGCTGGTTGTAATAGATCCAGCCACCGGCCAGAATGGCCACCGCAGCCACGGCCACGATGGCGACGGTGGTGAGGGTCTTCTGGTGCTCAACCGCCCAGGAAACCTGCTCGGCCACGGTTTCGGCGAATTTGTCCTGCTTGAGTTGCTGTCGA
>DATKLD010000063.1:0-10342 GCA_035542595.1 Terriglobales bacterium | reverse complement strand
ACCTCGTTCTTCGGATTAGGCGAGGGGCCGATATGAAACCCGACGCCGCCGGACGGGTTGCACACCACGTTGTAGATCTTGGCGTCCTCGGCGTTGACCTGCGACACCGGAGAAATATCAACGCAGGTGAAGTTTGGAGTCCGAATGTCGTTCTGCGGAGCACCCGCGATCCACACGCGATCGACGTAAAGCCCGCTCGCGTTCCAGTTGCCGGGTTTCGCCCGGTCCCACAGGATTCCGGCGGTGGCGGGCGTCTGGGTACAGAACTTTCCCCAGTGGCCAAAAATAGAAAAATTCCGGAGCGTGTGGTAGTAACCGCGATCCATGTTGATGACTGGGCCGCTGCCGTCCCCGCAATAGGCGAGTCCGGCACCCGCGCCCGGACCCTCCAGCGTGTAATGCGCCTTGTTGCTCAAGTCGAGCGGAGCGGTGAGCTTCATCCAGAAGCTTGGGATGGAATTGGCGAAGCGGATGAGTCCACCGTTCGTTGTCAGTGCGTTGATAGCCCTGTTGGCGGCCGGAGTATCATCGGCCCCGCCCGCCGCCACAGCTCCATAGTCGCGGAAGTCCGCGTACGGTCTGTCCGCCACCGCTTTAATCCCGGGCTTTTGTGCTGCCGTGTCGGGAGACTGTGTCCAGGCGACGGCAGCGCCGAGCAGCACGAACATTGAACTACGCAACAAACTCTGCCAGATCTGAGTGCTCATTGTCCTCTCCAGTGAGGGGTGTTTACGTCACACGCCCGGGATGGCCGTGGAGACCGGGCCGCGTCACAATCAAGACTGGTCCACCGGTCTCCGCAAGCCTGGCTGGCCCTCCGCTATAATCTTCCTGCGTTGAAGCCAACCCTGGTCATCGCGGCGCTTATGATGGCGTTGCTGTCCGTTGCTTGTCCAGCCCTGCCTGGGCCTCAGCCGGGCAAGACCCTGCTGGTTCTGCCTTTCCAGAACAGCTCCAAGGTGCCGGGCCTGGATTGGATCGGAGAATCGTTCCCTGAAGTTCTGGGCCCGCGGTTCAGCGGCTTTTTTGTCATCGACCGCCAGGAGCGGCTGAACGCCTTCGACCGCCTGGGGCTGCCCGCGAACCTGCGTCCCTCGCACGCCACCGCCTTTGAGATCGCGCAGGCGATGGACGTGGATTACGTGATTCTCGGCAGCTACGGCTATGACGGGCAGAGCTTCTCCGCACGCGCGCAGGTGCTTGACATGGAGCGTCTCCACCTGTCGGAGCCGGTGAGCGCCTCCGGCTCGCTGGCCGCGCTGATCCAGGTGGAAACCCTGCTGGCATTCGATCTGATGCGCATGCTGGCGCCCACGCTAGTGACCTCGCGCAGCGAATTCCTCTCTGCGCAGCCCGCACCCCGGCTGGACGCTTTCGAAAACTACATGCGTGGCCTGGTGGCCAGCTCGCGCCAGGACAAGATCGCGCGCTTCCGCGAAGCTGTGCGCCTGAACCCCGCCTATGCGCAGGCCATCTTCCAGTTGGGCGAGAGTCTTTACGAAGCGCGGGAGTACGCGGCTGCGGCCGGCTGGCTGGAGCGCATCCCCGGGAGCGATCCGCTCGCGCGCGAGGCCAGCTTCTATCTGGGTATCTGCGACTATTACCTGGGCCAGTACGAAAAAGCCCAGACCGCGTTCGACTTCGTGGCCTCGCGCCTGCCGCTCACCGAGGTGTACAACAATCTGGGTGTGGTCGCCGGGCGGCGTGGGCAGAAGTCTGCGATCAGGTACTTCGAGCGCGCGGTCGAAGCCGATCCCAACGATCCTGACTACCGCTTCAACCTGGCGATCGCCCTGGCGCGCAACGGAGACCCAGCCGGCGCGACGCAACAGTTGAAGGAACTGGTGGCCCTAAAACCCTCGGACGGCGAAGCCAAGGCGCTGCTCGATGTGTTGATCAGCCGTCCGCAGCCTATGGGGGGAACGGGCACTGCTCCGCCTGCTATCAAGCCGGCGGAAGTCAAGCTGCCGCTGGAACGAATCAAGCGCAACTACGATGAGGCGTCGTTTCGCCAGTTGGCCTTCGAGCTGGAGAACCAGAGCGAGAGGAAGCTTGCGAACAAGCCGCCGCGCGAGCACGCAATGTTTCACGTGGAGCGCGGACGCGAGCTGTTGAATCAAGGGTTTGTCGGGGAGGCCGAGAAGCATTTCCGGGAGGCGATCATCCTTGATCCCACCAGTGCGGCGGCGCATCTTGGCATGGCCAGGGTCCTGGTCGCTGACAAGCCTTCCGAGGCGCGCGCCGAGGTCCGCGCCGCGCTTGCTCTCAGGCCATCCGCCGAGGCGTACCTGGTTCTCGCGCAGCTCGAGTTGCGAGAGAATAGTACTGAGGCCGCGCGCGAAGACGTGGAGCGCGCCCTTGAGCTCGAGCCCGCGAATGCCGCTGCCGTGGCCCTGAAGCACGATATCGCCACGCGCTTTGCAGACAAATCGCACACGCTCACGCCACAGTAAGAATGAAAGCAGTTTTCAAAGCCGTAGTCCCGATCGTTGTTGCGCTCCTGCTGGCGCCGGCTGTGGCGTGCGCCGATGTGCTGAAGATTGTCGTCCACGACACCATCCATCCCATCTCCGATGAGTTCATCGGACGCGCCCTCGACCAGGCGGCGCGCGAGCACGCGGAAGCCCTGCTCATTGAACTCTCCACCCCGGGCGGTCTGGTGGATTCCACGCGCTCCATCATCCAGAAGATTCTCGCCTCGCCGGTGCCGGTGATCGTCTATGTCGCGCCCAGCGGCGCGCGCGCGGCTTCGGCCGGCTTCTTCATTCTGGAGTCGGCGGACATCGCCGCCATGGCTCCGGGCACCAACACCGGCGCCGCGCATCCCGTCATTTTCGGCGGCGAGAAGATGGACCAGGTGATGAAGGAGAAGATGGAGAACGATGCCGCCGCCTTCATGCGGTCGTTTGTCTCCAAGCGCGGGCGCAACGTGGAGCTGGCGGAATCGGCGGTGCGGCAGTCCAAGAGCTTCACCGATCAGGAAGCGCTGAAGGAACACCTCATCGATCTGATTGCTCCCGACGAGGCCGGCCTGCTCAAGCAGCTCGACGGCCGCACGATTACGCGCTTCAACGGCTCGACCACGGTGCTGCACCTGGCCAATCAGCGTGTGGTGTCGCTCGACATGTCGCTGAAGCAGCGCATCCTCGACTTCATCATGGATCCCAACGTGGCCTTCATCCTGTTCGCCATCGGGATGCTGGCGCTCTGGGTGGAATTCAACCATCCCGGGGTGATCCTTCCGGGGGTCGTGGGGTTCGTCTTCATCCTGCTCGCCATCTTCGCCTTCAACATCCTGCCCACGCGCTATGCGGCTCTCATTCTCATCGTGGCCGCCTTTGTGATGTTCATCCTCGATGCCAAGTTCGCCACCCACGGTGTGCTGACCGTGGGCGGGATCGCGCTGATGATCCTGGGCGCGCTTCTGCTGGTGGACGCTCCCATCCCTGAGATGCGAGTGCGCCTGGTGACCGCGCTGGTGGTCAGCGTCCCCATTGGCTTGATCACCGTCTTCCTGGTCGGTCTGGTGATCAAAGCGCGACGCAGCAAGGTGGTCACGGGACAGCAGGGCCTCATTGGCGAAGTCGGCGTAGCGCAAAGTGCGCTCCAGCCTGAAGGCAAGGTGTTCGTCCACGGCGAGCTGTGGGACGCGGTCTCTTCCGCGAACGTCGCGCCCGGGGCGCGCGTTCTGGTTAAGCGCGTCGATGGCCTGCGGCTGGAAGTCGAGCCCATGAAGTAGTCCCTAGTCCCTACTCCCTACCTTGATACAATCCTGTCGTTCCTCTGGAGGTTGCCATGCCTGAAGGGTATGGACTTGTCGTCGTCATCGTCATAGTCGCTCTCTACATCTTGAGCTCAATCAAGATCCTTGCCGAGTACGAGCGCGGTGTGATCTTCCGTCTCGGCCGCCTGCTTCCCGCTGCCAAGGGCCCGGGTGTGATCCTGGTCTTTGCGCCGGTGGACCGCATGGTGCGCATCTCGCTGCGGCAGGAAGCGCTGGAAGTGCCGCCGCAGGACATCATCACCCGCGACAATGTCACACTGAAAGTCAACGCGGTGATCTTCCTGCGCGTCATCGATTCCAACAAAGCCGTGGTCGAGGTTACCAACTACCTCTACCAGACGTCGCAGTTCGCGCAGACCACGCTGCGCTCGGTGCTGGGCGAAGTCGAACTGGACGAGTTGCTCTCGCACCGCGAGAAACTGAACACGCGCATCCAGTCGATCCTCGACCAGCACACCGCGCCCTGGGGTGTGAAGGTGGTCAACGTGGAGGTCAAGCAGGTGGACCTGCCCGAGTCCATGCTGCGTGCCATGGCCAAGCAGGCAGAGGCGGAGCGCGAGAAGCGGTCGAAGATCATCCACGCCGAAGGCGAATTCGCTGCCGCGCAGCGCCTGTCGGATGCCGCGCACGTGCTGGCCGCCGAGCCGGTCACCATCCAGCTACGCTACCTGCAGACGCTCACCGAGATCGGAGTGGAGAAGAACACGACCATCGTCTTCCCGTTGCCGCTGAACATCATCAGCGACCTCGGCAAGCTGCTGGAGCAGGCCGCCAGCAAACCGAAGTAGCACCAAGCGCGCGTGGGGCGGGCGCCCTCGCCCGCCAACTCGCTTGCTATACTGCTGCCATCCATGCTCAAGCAGACACTGGAGGAAGGACGGCGCCTGGCTGACGCCGTGCTGGAGCGGCTGTTGCCGCCTGCGGCTGAGCATCCGTCGATCATCCACCGAGCCATGCGGCACAGCGTCTTCGCCGGCGGCAAGCGCCTGCGCCCCATCCTGGCGATGGAGGGCGCGCGACTCATCGCCGGCGCGCTGCCGGATAGCGTGGAGGAACTGGGCGCGGCGCTGGAGATGCTACACACCTATTCGCTGATCCACGACGACCTGCCGGCGCTCGATAACGACGACCTGCGCCGCGGTCAGCCCACTTGCCACAAAGCGTTCGGTGAGGCCATGGCCATCCTGGCCGGCGACGCGCTGCAGACGCAGGCCTACCAAGTCCTTGCACGGCTTCGCTGCCCGGCCGAGCGGCGCGTGCGCATCATTGAGGAGATTGCGCGCGCCACCGGCACCATCGAAGGCATGATCGGCGGGCAGGTGATGGACCTCGAGGCCGAGCACACCCGCGCCGACGCCGCGACGCTCGAATACATTCATCGCTCGAAGACCGCAGCGCTGATCACTGCAAGCGTCGTGAGCGGCGGCATTTACGCCGGAGGGGCGGATGCCGACATAGAGAAGCTCCGGCAGTTCGGGCGCGCCGTGGGCGTCGCCTTCCAGATCGCCGACGACGTGCTTGACGTCACGCAGTCCTCTGAGCAACTGGGCAAGACCGCCGGCAAAGACGTGGCCAGCGAAAAGGTCACTTACCCGTCGCTGTTTGGGATCGAAGAATCGCTCCGCAAAGCGGATTTGCTTGTGGACTCCGGCTGCGCCGCCCTGGACTCATTCGGTCCGCGCGCCGAGACATTGAAAGCGCTGGCAAGGTTCTTGGTGGAGCGAAAACAATAGTTTCTTGGTTCTCGTTTCTCGAACAGAAACAGAGCCACACGAATGAACCTCGCGATCCTCGCTATCGCTGCCCATCGGGATGACGTCGAGCAGACCTGCGGCGGGACTCTGCTCAAGATGGCGGAGCGCGGCCACCGCACCGGCATCCTCGACCTCACTCAGGGCGAGATGGGCACGCGCGGCACCGCGGAAGAGCGCGCCCGCGAAGCCGATGAGGCGGCGCGCATCCTGCGCGTAGGGTGGCGGCGCGCACTCGACATCCCCGACGGCCGCGTGGAAAACACTTGGGAAAACCGCCTGAAGATCGCGCGGGTCGTGCGCGAAACCCGGCCACAGGTGGTGATTCTTCCATACTGGCAAGGCCGGCATCCCGACCACTACTCGGCTTCCGCCCTGGGCTACGAGGCGTGCTTTCTCGCCGGCCTCGCTAAGCTCGATGTGGATGGCTTGGCGCCGCACCGTCCGTTCAAGATCATTTATGCCTCGCTCTACCACGACGTGCGGCCGACGTTCGTAGTGGACATCAGCGAGCAGTTCGAAGCACGGCTTCAGTCGATCCTCGCTTACAAGTCGCAATTCACCGACCAGGAGGCCGGGCACGGCATCTTCCCCGCACAGGCCGAAATCCGCGAGCGCGTTGATGCCATGGCACGCTTCTACGGTCTGCTCGCCGGCGTGAAGTATGCCGAGCCGTTCGTGCAGAAGGAAATCGGCCTGGTGGATGACCTGACGGCTATTCCGGTGAAGTCGATCTAACCTGGACTGCACTACAATTCCCTTCGTGTACTCCTCCAGATTGCTCGACCACTTCGAGCACCCGCGCAATGTGGGCGAAATCGCCGGCGCTGACGCTTCCGCCCGGGTGGAGAACCCCGCCTGCGGCGACATCATGCAACTCACGCTGAAGCTCGCCGACGGACGCATCGCCGAAGCCCGCTACCGTACGCGGGGATGCGTCGCCGCTATCGCTTGCGGTTCGGCCTTGACGGAGATGCTCATCGACCTGACTCCGGCCGAGGCCGCGGGGCTGCGCCGGGAAGCCCTAGTCAGCGCCGTCGGCGGCCTGCCCGATGAGTCCATCCATGCAAGTCATTTGGCGATGGACGCGCTCAAGGCGGCGCTGACGCAGGTTCGCTGTTAGCCTTCGGCAGTAACCTCTCCGGCCGACGACCGACGACGCAGTTAGAATTAGCTTTGTGTCCGACCTCTCCCCTCGCCGCATAGTCTCGCTGCAGCCCAGCGCCACGGTCACGCTGGCGCGCCTGGGTTTGCTTGACCACGTGGTAGCCTGCACGCGCTACTGCAAGGACGTCTGCCCGGAGCTTGCCTTTCGCGACGTCACGATCGTTGCCGACTCCTGGACAGCGCAAGCCGAGCAGATAGTGGCGGCGTGTCCCGACCTGGTGATCGCCTCGGTGCCATATCAACTTGAAGCCGTGGCTGAGATTCTCAAGTCTGGTGTGCGCTTTCTGGGTCTCGCGCCCCGCTCGCTCGCCGATGTCTATACGGACATCGCGCTCATCGCCGGCGTCATGGGAGCTTCGGATCGGGGCCAGCTCATCATCGAGAACATGCAGCGCGAGATCGAAACCGTGCGTGCACGCCGCGCCGCCGGCCCGCGACCGCGCGTCTTCTGTGAGGAGTGGGGCAAGCCCATCATCCACTCGCAGCGCTGGGTGGCAGAACTGGTAGAATCCGCAGGCGGCCAGTTTCTGGGCGAGCCCGGCGCCAAGACCGATGCCGAGTGCGTGCGCCGCGCCGATCCCGAGGTGATCGTCCTGGCCTGGTGCGGTGCCGGCGACCGCGTTCCGCTCGAGAAGATCTGCGGCGAGCGCGGGTGGGGTGAGACGTCAGCGGCACGCTCGCGACGTGTATATTGCGTACGCGACGAACTGCTCAACACACCGGCGCCAACGCTGCTCGACGGCCTGCGCGCGCTGGAGGCGGCGATCCATCCTGACCTGTTCCCGCAGCTGCCCGCCGGGCTGCGGCGCATCGCGGAGTGAGGCCTGTGAACCGCTACGATAAAGCTCGTTCTCGTGGCCGCCATCACTGCGCGATCGCCCACCGGCGTTTTATCTCAGGCGAAGGCCACCGTATCCCAGGAGGTCTGCATGTCTTTCTCTCTGACTATCAACGGCAAGTCTTACACCGTCGATGCCCACCCCGACACACCCCTGCTGTGGGTGCTGCGTGATTATCTCAACCTCACGGGCACCAAATACGGTTGCGGCCAGGGACTCTGCGGGTCCTGCACCGTCCACCTGGACGGCGAATCGGCCCGCTCCTGCCAGACAAGCGTGGCGGCGGTCGGCGGGCGCAAGGTGACCACCATTGAAGGTTTGGCTGCCACTCTCGGCCATCGCGTGCAGCAGGCCTGGATCGCCGAACAGGTCCCGCAATGCGGCTACTGCCAGTCGGGACAGATCATGGAAGCCGCCGCCCTGCTGGCGAAGCACGCCAAGCCCACGCCGCAGCAGGTGGGGGAAGCGATGTCCGGCCTGATCTGCCGGTGTGGCAGTTACCAGGCCATACGCCTCGCCATCGCGCGGGCGGCCGCTGGAGGTGCGCAATGAGAACCGAATTGACCCGCCGCGAGTTCCTGCGCAGCGGCGCCGTGGGCGGCGCCGGGCTGGTGATCGCTTTTTATCTGCCAGCCAAGGCTGAACCGAAGAGCCGGGGAACGAAGCCCTCATTCCAGCCCAACGCCTGGCTGCAAATCGATCCCGAAGACAACGTCACCATCTGGGTGGGCAAATCGGAGATGGGACAGGGCGTGCGCACGTCGCTGCCCATGATCGTCGCCGAGGAGTTGGACGCGGACTGGACGCGCGTGCGCATCGAACCCGCGCTGGCCGACACCCAAAAGTACGGCAACCAGCTCACCGGCGGTTCGACCAGCGTGCGCACCTCATGGGAACGGCTGCGCAAGGCTGGCGCGCAGGCCCGCGCCATGCTGATCGCCGCCGCCGCCCAGAACTGGGGTGTCGCGCCGGATTCCTGTCGCACCGAGAACGGCTCCGTCATTCACGAGCTGAGCGGCCGTCGCGCTCGCTACGGCTCGCTGGCCGAGGCGGCGGCCAAACTGCCCGTGCCCGAGAAGCCGCCGCTGAAGAACCCAAGAGATTTCCGCATCATTGGCCAATCGCTTCCCCGGCTGGACATCCCGGAGAAGGTAGACGGCAGCGCGGGGTTCGGCATCGACGTGCGGGTTCCCGGGATGCTGTTCGGCGTGGTCGCGCGGTGTCCTGTGTTTGGCGGGAAGGTGGCGCGCTTCGACGCCACCCGAGCCAAAGCCGTGAAAGGCGTGCGCGCGGTGGCGCCGATCTCGAGTGGTGTAGCGGTTATCGCCGACTCTACCTGGGCTGCGATGGAAGGCCGCAAGGCGCTAGACGTTACCTGGAATGAGGGACCGCACGCCGCTCTTACCAGCGCAGAGATCAGCCGCAGGTTTGCCAGACTCGCCGCCGGCCCTGCAGCCGTCGCCCGCGAAGAAGGGGATGCGGAAGCCGCGCTCAAACGCGCTGCCCGCAAGCTTGAGGCAGTGTACGAAGTTCCGTACCTGGCGCACGCCACCATGGAGCCCATGAACGCGACGGCTTATGTCCGGCCCGGCTCTTGCGAGGTCTGGGCGCCTACGCAGTTTCCGTCCATGGCGCAGCAAGTGGCGGGCAAGATAGCCGGCCTGCCGCCGGAAAAGGTGACGGTCCACATCACCTTGCTGGGTGGCGGTTTCGGACGGCGTGCCGAAGCAGACTACGTGGCTGATGCCGTGGAAACCTCCAAAGCTGTCGGGGCGCCGGTGCAGGTGCTGTGGACGCGCGAGGACGATATGCAGCACGACGTTTATCGTCCGGCAAGCTACCACGTGCTGCGCGCCGGGCTCGACGCTGACGGGCGGCTGATCGCCTGGACGCACCGCGTGGTAGCGCCTTCCATCGGCGGGCAGCGCGGGGAAAAGCTGGAGGGCGGCCTCGATACGAGTGCCGTGGACGGCGCCGCCGACCTGCCTTATGCCATTCCCAACCTGCGCGTGGATTACGTCATGGCCAACACGGCTGTGCCCACTGGGTACTGGCGGTCGGTGTATGCCTCGCAGACTGCGTTCGCTAACGAGTGCTTCCTGGACGAGATCGCGGCCGCCGCCGGCAAAGACCCGGTCGAACTGCGACGCGCTCTACTGAATAAGGCTCCACACCACAAGGCCGTGCTGGAGCTCGTGGCGGAGAAATCGGGCTGGGGCCAGGCGTTGCCGGCAGGACGCTTCCGGGGGCTCGCGGTACACGGCTCGTTCCATTCCTGTGTCGCGGAGGTGGCCGAGGTGTCGCTGGCCAAGGACGGCACGCCGCAGGTGCATCGCGTAGTGTGCGCCATCGATTGCGGCCTGCCAGTGAACCCGGCGGGCGTCGCGTCGCAGATGCAGAGCGGCATCGTGTATGGGCTCTCCGCTGCCCTGCGGGGCAAGATCACGATCGACAAGGGACGGGTGCAGCAGAGCAATTTCGACGATTACCAGGTGCTGCGCTTCAACGAGATGCCTCAGGTCGAGGTACACATTGTGCCCAGCAGCGAGGCGCCGACCGGGACTGGAGAGCCGGGGCTGCCGCCGATCGCGCCGGCGGTGGCTAATGCCGTCTCGGCGGCGCGCGGGCAGCGCGTGCGCAAATTGCCGATCCTGGCCTGAGCCCATGTGGCAGAGCTGGCGGCGAGGCCGGCGTCTCCGCCTCGCGTGTGGAAAACAGCGTGTCTGCGGGTGGATCGCTCTGTGTTCTAATCAGTCCTCATGGGGCCCTCGAACAACGGAGGCAAGCCAACTCTAAGGCGT
>DATKLD010000062.1:0-2063 GCA_035542595.1 Terriglobales bacterium | reverse complement strand
TTTCCATGATGACACTCCTGCCGGTATGAAAAAGGCACTCGGCCATTGAGAGATGGCCGGACTGCCTGCAACGAGATTTATGACACTACGCGGCCTGCGCTGTGCGCTTCGCGGTGCGGCCGTACAGCACATCCGCAACGTAATCCATGTCGGTGATCAGGCTGGTCTGTGCGCGACGAATCGCTGGCATGGCAAGAGCCGCTTCGAACGTGCTCATTTCCGAATCGCTGACACCACCAGCGCCGACGACCCAGCGCCAGCCATCTTCCGCAACCTTGAGCGCCGCCTCGCGGGCGAAGACCCGGGCCAGCGCGGCCAGCGCTTTCGCGTCAAAACGCCGGCTGGCTTTTTCGTCGAGCTTGCCTTCGGCCGCCAGCGCCGCGCGGCGCGCGAGACTGCCCGCGCACTCTGCAAAAGCGATCAACTCGCCCAGGCGCAGGAGAATGTGCTGATAGCGGGTCAGGCGGCCCACGCGCGCCTTTTCCATCACTTCCGCCAGAGCGTGCAGCGCGAGTGCAGCGACATCGGCGCCGACTTCCGGATGCTTGGCATGCAGCGCTTCGCATTGCCGCGCTTGCTCGTGGTAATACTGGCCGCGGGTTTTCAGGTGGAGTTGCCAGCGGTCGCGGCTGATGGTCATCTCCATGATCTCGGAGGTGCCTTCGTAAATGATCGTGATGCGAACATCGCGGCTGATCTTCTCCACCATGTATTCATGGGTGTAGCCGTAGCCGCCCAGCGCCTGGATGCTGGCCTCGGCAGCCGCATTGCCGGCCTCAGTTGCCATGTACTTGGCAATCGCGCCCTCGGTGTTCAGGCTGCCTTCGTTGCCCGCGTCGATTCGCAGGGCCGTCTCTTCTATATGGGCGCGCGCGGCTTCCAGGTGCGCGACATGGGGCACGATCAGCTTGTGGGTGTATCCCTGCTTTTCGGAAAGCGGCGCGCCCGCCTGGATGCGCTTGGTGGAATAAGGAATGGCACGGTCGAGTGCGGCCCAGCCTGCCCCGAGGCCAAACGCCGCCACCATCACGCGCGTGTAACCGAAGACAGCCTGCGCCTGGTTCAATCCTTCGCCTTCGACGCCACCGATGAGCCGGTCGGCGTCAACGTAGACGTCGCTGAACGCCAGCGCCGCCGTGTTGCTGAGACGGATGCCGTGCTTGTCCTCCGGTTCGTCATGCGTGAAGCCCTTGACGCCTTTTTCCACGATGAACCAGCTGGGACCTTTGGGTGTGTTCGCCAACACGGTGTAAACATCCGCGATGCCACCGTTGCTGATCCATTGTTTTGCGCCGTTGATTTTGTAGCCGACGACTTTGCCGTCCTGCATAACCGGATCGGCTGTGGTCTTGAGCGCCCCCAGATCGCTGCCCGCTTCCGGCTCGGTAGCGCCGTAGGCGAACAGCAATCCTTCCTGAGCAATGCGCGTCAGCCAATGCTTCTTCTGCTCGGGAGTGGCGCCCATCGTGATGGGATCGCTGCCCAGGAATGTCGCCAGCACCGAGGTGGCGACGCCCAGATCAATGCGAGCCATCTCTTCGCAGACCAGATACACATCGAAGGCTCCGCCGCCGAAACCGCCGCAATCTTCGGGGATGAACAGCAGTTGGATGCCCAACTGGTCGGGGTTACACATGTAGTGCACGATGTCGAGCGGGCACTCGTCGCGTTCATCGAGTTCGCGGAGTTTTTCGTCCGGCAGTTGCTTCTTGGCGAAGTCGCGAAGCGATTTCAAACTTAGCTTCAGTGTCTTGGGTGCGATCATTTCCGGTGCCTCACTTTGCTGCGACGCTGCGCATCGCGCGAACCTTTTCACTCAACTCCGGCAGGAACTCCAGGATGTCATCCACAATGCCGACATCCGCTACCTGGAATATGGGAGCCCTGGGGTTCTTGTTGATGGCGATCAGAAACGGACTGCCCTTAATCCCGGCCAGGTGCTGAAACGAGCCGCTGATACCGCATGCCAGATAGACTTTGGGCTTGACGGTCTTTCCTGACGATCCGACCTGGCGGGATTTCTCCAGCCACTTGGCGTCGACCACGGGACGCGAGCAGCTCAC
>DATKLD010000061.1:0-8568 GCA_035542595.1 Terriglobales bacterium | reverse complement strand
ACGAAGATCTGGCGGTCGCGGCCGATCTTGAAGATGGTCCCCGTACGGTCGCCGACGTAGAGGTTCTCTTCACGGTCGAAGGCGATGCCGGTGGCGATGCCCATCCCTTCGGCGTAAGAAGACATGGTGCCGTTCGGCGCCACTTTGTACACGGTGCCATCGTGACGTGAGGAAACGTAGAGCTGGCCGGCGCGGTCGAAGGCAATGGAGGTGGCGTTCATCATGTCAGAGAGAAACGGCTTCACCTGGTAATTGGTGTCGACCCTGTAGATGGAGACCGGGACTTTCTGTCCGCGAGACCCGGAGAAAGTCACGTAGATATTGCCTTCGGCGTCCAGCGCGGGATTGGCGACAGGATAGAGGTTTTCGGCGATAGGCGCGGCCACGCGGACCTCGTGTCCGTTCGAGACCGAGCCGTTGGTCGAGACCACTACCGGGCCGGTCACGGCGCCGTCAGGGACGCGGGCGATCACGAAATCGTCAGCGGCAATGACCACCGCCCCTTCCACCTCGCCGAACTGCACCCGCGGGCGGCGCAGCTCGGGCGGCTTCAGTCCGCTGCCGATGATCCGCACCTCGCCGCCGGGCAGAGCGGCGGCGGGTACCACCGTCTCTATGTGCGGTTTGCCATTGACGTTCTTTTTTCCCAGCAGTCGATCGGAGATGCCCATATCCAGCTTCTTAGATGCCGCAGCCACACATGCGCGCGGGCTCAGCCCAGGACGCGCCAATGCAGCAGCCCCTGGACGATGGCCAGCGCATACAGGCCGGCGCCCACGTCGTCGAGCACGATCCCTGCGCCCCCTTCGATTCTCTCCAGGCGGCGCAGCGGCGGCGGCTTCCAGATGTCAAAAACCCGGAAGAGTATAAAGCTGAGAATCACCGATTGCCAGCGCAGAGGAACCCCCAGCAGCGCAATCAACTGTCCGGCCACCTCGTCGATTACCACGTGCGAAGGGTCTTCCTGCTCGCACTCGCGCGCCACAATTCCAGCCGCGGGGATGCCAATGATAAGAACGATTGCCAGCAGCGCGGTAGCGACCAGCCACTGGGAATGTGCAGCGATCAGGTAATGGCCGGCCGCCCACCACGCTGCCGCCGTAATGGCCGAAGCCCAAGTGCCGGAGCCGGGACGCCAGAACCCCACTCCGGCGAGCGTTCCCACCGCCCACGCCCATGTCGTGCGCTCCGGGCGGCTCTGCTCCGTTGGGCTGGGCTTGTCAGTGCCGCCGGTGCTCGGTTCCTGTGGAATCGGCGCCTCCTTCGGGATTCTTTTCGCGAGGTTGCTCGGGCCCGCTGGGATCGAAGACCGGGGTCGAAACCACGTAGCCGTCGCTCGCCCACTTGCCCAGGTCGATCAGCCGGCAACGCTCCGAGCAGAAGGGAAACTCGGCGTCTGAGCGCAGCACCAGCTTTTTGCAGGTGGGGCAGCGCAGGCTGCGGACTCGTTTACGTTTCGCCATCGAACTTCTATTTTCGCCGCGGATAGACGCGGATGAACGCGGATTTTTGCGTCACCGCCGAGACGCAAGGGTCGCCGGGGCTTCTGGAAATTGTCTACTCGGCGTACTCGGCGTCTCGGCGGTGAAACAGAAGATCTAAACCAGCTTCACTACGAGGTCATAATCGTGCGCCTCGGCCACCTCGCAGCGGTAGAACTCTCCGGGGCGCACGTCGGCGTGGGCGCCAAAATCGTTAACAAACACTTTGCCGTCGATTTCCGGGGCGTGCATTTCGCTTCGACCTTCCCACAACAGCTCGGTTTCCGCCGACGGTCCTTCGAGCAGCAGGTCGAACGTGCGGCCAAGCATCGCGTTCTTCTTTCGCCGGCTGATCTGTTTCTGGATTTGCATCAGCTTGCGGCGGCGATGTTCGATCTCTGCCGGCGGGAGCTTGCCGCCGAGCGCGTGACTGGCGGCGCCTTCCTCGTCGGAATAGCCAAAGACGCCCAGCCAGTCGACCTCGGCGGCGCGCACGAAGTCGCAGAGTTCATCGAAATCGCGCTCCGTTTCTCCGGGGAAGCCGACGATCAACGACGTCCGCAGCGTCAAGCCGGGGATAATGCGGCGCATCCTTTCGATCGAGCGCAGGAAGACTTGGGACCCGCCGCCTCGCTTCATACGCTTCAGTACCCCGGCCGAGGCGTGCTGCAAGGGAACGTCGATGTAGGAGCAGATCTTTTCGTAGCCAGCGATGGCTCCCAGCAGCCGGCCGCTGACCTTGTTGGGATAGGCGTAGAGAAAGCGGATCCAACGCAGCTCTTCGATGAGCGCCAGTCTTTCCAGCAGCAGGGCGAGGCCTTCCTTCAAGCCGAGATCCTCGCCGTAGCAGGTGGTGTCCTGGCCGATCAGCGTGATCTCGCGCACCCCGCTCCGCGCCAGGCGTTCGGCTTCGGCCACCACCGACTCGAAGCGTCGCGAGCGGAACTTGCCTCGCAGTTGCGGGATGATGCAGAACGAGCAGGGATGGTCGCAGCCCTCGGCGATCTTGATGTAGGCCGACCAGGGCGGCGTCGCCAGCACGCGCGGCGTGTTCTCGTCGTAGAGATAGTTGGGAAGATCGGCGATGGCGCCCTGCCACTCGTTGCGGGCGAAGCGGCCTTGGCCTGCGCGCGCCCCGGCTTCCGGCCGGCTGGGCAGGACCACGAACGGCGAGTTGCTGTTGGCCGGTTGTATCGGCGCGATCCCGGCCGCGGCCAGGATGTTCTCCAGTTCGCCCGTGCCCACGACCGCGTCTACTTCCGGGATGTTTTTCTGGATTTCGTTGCGGAAGCGCTCCACCAGGCAGCCGGCGACCACCAGCTTCTTCGCCCGTCCTGCAGTCTTGTGACCAGCCATCTCCAGGATGGTGTCGACTGACTCCTGCTGTGCCGTGCCGATGAAGGAGCACGTGTTAACCACGATGACGTCGGCGTCTTCGGCGCGCGGGGTGATTTCCGCGCCAGCGCGCGCCACCAGACCCATCATGACCTCGCTGTCCACCAGGTTTTTGGGACAGCCCAGGCTGACGAAGCCGACCTTCACGGGTTTTGCATTGGGAGTGCGATCAGACATCCGGATACCTGATTCTAAATTAAAACCGCAGAGGACGTGGAGGACGCCGAGGAAAGGAGAAGTCTTTGCGTACCCCGGCTGTTTCGTCAGGACTTTCGGATTTCTTCGTAGATTTCGGGCAGCGCCTGCGCGTCCTGGGCCGAGCTGCCGAAGCGGGCGCGCTCATAGTGATCGGTAAACGCCGCAACACTCCCGCGGAGCGTCGGATCGTCGATGGTCCGAACGAACTCCTTCGGTGTTTGCTCGGGCAGCTTGTGCCAGCCCCGGCGGCCAAGCGATAGGAGCATGCGCCCGTACCAGATGCTGGCAGCGGCTTGCGGCACGCGCGCGGGATTGCGGGCCAGGCGCCGCACTCGTACCATCCGCCTCAACCGGCCCAGGTTCAGCAGCAGGACCAGAAGCGCGATTGCGCCCAGCGCCACGCCTGCAAACCGCCGGGGCGACGTTCTTGCCTGCGCTTCCAGGTGACGCGCCTGCTCCAGTAGCCGGGCGTAGCCGCGGTGCGCCCACAGTCTGGCGTCGTCCAGCCAGCTCCGGCTGCGGGCCACTACCTCGTTCGAGAGCGACACCTGGTGGGCGAAGTCGTAGTTGATCACCCACTCCCGCCAGAACTGGCGCAGCGCGTCCAGGTAGAGTCCAGTGCGGTTCCAGGTGCCGGGGGCTGCCGCGGCTGCTCCCGCCGGTGTGGGATCGAACGTGATCCAGCCGTAGGGCGAGAAGTAAGCTTCCACCCAGGAGTGCGCATCGCGGGCCCGGACGATGTAGCTGCCGGTCAGGGAATTGAATTCCCCGCCGCGGAATCCGTTGACCACACGCGCCGGGATCCCCAGTGTTCTCAGCATGAGCGCCATGGCGGAGGCGAAGTATTCGCAGTGCCCGGCCTTGCGTTCGAACAGAAAATGAGCGATTGGGTCGCGTGGTGGGGCGCTGGGGAGTCGCAAGCTGTAAGCGTAATGCGTCTGCAGATGATGTTCGATGGCCAGCGCCCGGTCCAAAGCTGTGGGCGCTGACGAGGTGATGTCGCGGGCCAGTTGCGACAGCCGCGGGTCAACAGGCGGCAGTTGCAGGTACTGGAAGGCGATCGGGGGCGGGACCTCGGCGATGGCCCGGCGCAGCTCCTGCGGGGATGGTTGGTTGATGTCAGAGACCGCGCGGTAGGAGCCGATGGGACGCTGGCGATCGCCGTTGTACACCGCGCCGCCTTCGTCCACGGTAATCATGCGGTAATTTCCAGAGAGCGAACGTGCTCGAGGGGCCAGAAAAAAGACGCTGGCTCCGACAGGCTCCATGAGCACGCGATACCGCACGAGCTGCGGTGGGCGCACAGGCACCGTGGCGGCGCGGGTCGTGCTCAGGTCGAAGTTGCCATCAGCGTTGGTCAGCACCGTGGCGGCCTGCTGAGGGTTCGACCAGCCCGTTCCGTCAAATGCTCTCAGCGCTACGCCACGCCATTTCAGGTCGTGCGCGCCGCTGGTGTCGCCGTCGATCTGGATGTGCATCACGACCGTGTTCGACTGCTGGATCTGGCCGATCTCGCCCAGCCGCACGTCGTCGCTGAAGCCGCTGACCAGGGTATTGCGCGGCGCGTACGCACTCAGATATCCGGTGGAAAGCCGCGGCAGGAGGAAAAAAATCAGGAAGGATCCCAGTGCAGTTGCCAGCGTCAGGGCCAGGGCGGTGGTGGAAAGCGATCCGGTCACATGTCTTGTGCCTGAAGACGGTGTGCGGGAGGCCCCAGCCGCGCGCGCAAGAGAGCGCCTCATTTCCATGCTGATGAAGGTCGAAGCCGCCAGCAGCAGGAAGACGCAGAATGAGGCGAAGAAGACGGCATCCACCGTGAGCACCGCCGCCGCCAGTACCGAGAGGAAGGAAATGATGGCCAGGTAAACATGGTCGCGGTCGCGCTGCACCGAGAACATTTTCACCACCATGATGAACAGCACCAGGTGGACGGTGGCGGAAACAAAGCTGCCGGATAGGAAGAGCAGGTCGCAGAGATAGAAGACCACGTAAGCTAGAGTGGCGTAGGACGCCCAGCGTTCCTGCAGTTGCAGCGTGCGCCCGCGCACGAGCAGGTATCCGCGGCAGAGCAGGGCGATTGAGACCAGGAGCAACGCAGGAGTGTCCAACCTGCCCGTGCTGGCCAGGGTCACGAACCCGGTGACCACAAGCAGGTAGAGGGAGACCTGGAAGTATCGGGTGATCGGGTCATGGGGTGATCGGGACATCGCTGCCCATCATTGGCCGTCGCGAGCGCCCTGTCAATGACCCGATGGCCCGATCACGCGATGATAAAATGGCTTGGCGCTGGGTCCCGCGCAACCCAATCCCGCCAACCCCGCCAGGTCCGGAAGGAAGCAACGGTAACGGGTCGTTGGGTGTGCAGCGGGGTGCTCGGCGCCTTTTTAGCTCTTAGCTCTTGGCCTTTAGCTTTTAGCTCTTGCCGGTAGGGCCTGACGTGGGGCGGAACCGCCGCACCCGGGAAACACCAGCCAAAAGCTAAGAGCTAAGAGCCGCTTTTCTAGACTTTCCCCGCCTGCATAGTTCAGAATACAAATTTTGGCAAAGGAGAGCGCATTGCCGAACAAGCCGGGAGCGAAGATCACGGCGCTGGGCACTTACGTGCCGCCGCGGCTGCTGACCAACGATGACCTCGAGAAGATGGTGGACACCACGAACGAGTGGATCATCGAGCGCACCGGCATCCGCCAGCGGCACATCGTGGACAAGGGCGTAGCCAGTTCAGACCTGGGGGTCGAAGCGGCGCGGGCGGCGCTCGCCGAACGCGCCATGGCGCCCTCGGAGGTTGAGCTGATCATCGTGGCCACCGTCACCCCGGACATGTTCTTTCCTGCCACCGCTTGCCTGGTGCAGAACAAGCTGGGTTGTCCGGGGGCATGGGGATTCGACGTGTCCGCCGCCTGCTCCGCGTTTCTTTATGCGCTGCAGTGCGGCACCCAGTACGTCACAACGGGTGCGCACAAGAAGGTGCTGGTGATCGGTGCCGACGTGATGTCCTCCATCATCGACTACACCGACCGCGCTACCTGCGTGATCTTCGGCGACGGCGCCGGGGCCGTTCTAGTCGAGCCCGCCGACGGTGATTCGCTCGGCATCATCGACTACCTGCACGAGATCGATGGTTCCGGCGGCTGCTCGCTCTACATGCCGGGCGGCGGCAGCCTGCATCCTTCGACGCACGAGACCGTCGACAAGAAGATGCACTACGTTCACCAGGACGGGCAGGCGGTGTTCAAGTATGCGGTGCGCAAGATGTCCGAGATCTGTGAGAAGCTGCTGGCGCGCAACGGCCTGACCGGCAAAGACGTGGACGCCTTCATCCCCCACCAGGCCAACAAGCGGATCATCACCGCCACCGGCGACCGCCTGAAGCTGCGCCGGGAGAGCGTCATTATCAATATCGACGAATACGGCAACACCACCGCAGGCACCATCCCGCTGGCCATGGAGACGGCGCGCCAGAAGGGCATCCTGCGAAAAGGCTCGACGGTGCTGCTGGCGGCCGTAGGCGCGGGGTTCACCGTGGGCGCGACGCTGCTGAAGTGGGCGTACTAAAACCGTCGTCGGTCGTTGGCCACCATTCACACGTGCGAACGTAAAGTTACTTTGTGAAGGATTACGTGTCAGGGCACGGCTTCAGCCGTGCCGTTACGGGCCCCTTGAGTTTTTGGGCTTCAGCCCCTGCGCTTTCTTAACGCCGGGCTTCTGTTGCGCTTGTCAGGGGCTAAAGCCCGATGAATAGGGCAACCCGAAGGCACGGCTGAAGCCGTGCCCTGACACGTGACGGCCCAGCAAGCAATTTTCCAGGTTCTGGCCTTCGCAAGGCGAGGACTCAGAAGGCAATTATGAACCCGGCCAAAGCTGCCAAAGTCCGGCACATCTTCGATAACGCTCCGTTCATCCGCGAGATGGGCGTGGAACTGACCTCGATCGAAGACGGCTGGTGCGAGACCCAGCTTGTTCCCGAGCGCAAGCACAAGCAGCAGCACGGCCTTATCCACGCCGGCGTCATGGCGACCATGTGCGATCACACCGCCGGCTGCGCCGCTCGGGGCAAGGTCGGGATGGACCAGGACGTCCTCACCGTTGAGTTCAAGATCAATTTCCTGCGGCCCGCCGTGGCCGATCGCCTGCGCTGCCGCTCGCACGTGCTGCGCGCCGGCAAGACGCTCGTGATCTGCGAGTCCGAGGTTTACGCGGAGAAAAAGTTGGAAGAGAAGCTGGTAGCCAAAGCGTCGGTCACGCTGGCGGTGACGGGAGAGGTCGTGAGTCGGGAGTGACGTCGTCGGTCGTCGGCTCTCGGTCGTCGGCCGTGAGGTGCTTTGGCCGACGACCAACGACCGACGACCAACGACTCATGGGTGCGTCATCTTCTCTGGCCGCACGAGCTGGTCAAACTCCTCGCCGGTCAGGAAGCCCAGCTTGAGCGCGGCTTCTCGCAGGCTGCTGTGCTCGACGTGGGCCGTGTGCGCGACCTTCGCTGCCTTGTCATAGCCGATCTTGGGCGCGAGCGCGGTGACCAGCATGAGCGAGTTCTTTACGTACCAGTCGATCTTCTCGCGGTTCACCTCGATGCCCTTGACCATGTACTCGACGTAGCCGTGACAAGCGTCGGTGATGAGCGTGACCGAGTGCAGGAAGTTATAGATCATCACCGGCTTGAAGACGTTGAGCTGGAAATTTCCCTGCGAGCCAGCAAAACCGACCGCAGCCGTCGCTCCATGCACCTGTACGCAAACCATGGTCATGGCCTCGCATTGCGTCGGGTTCACCTTGCCCGGCATGATGGACGAGCCCGGTTCGTTCTCCGGGATCGTCAGCTCGCCCAGGCCGCAGCGCGGGCCGGAGGCCAGCCATCGGATGTCGTTCGAGATCTTCATTAACGACGCGGCCAGCGTCTCCATCGCTCCCTGTGCGAAGACGATCTCGTCGTGGGCGGAGAGCGAGGCGAACTTGTTGGGATGTGAGCGGAAGGGCAGTCCCGTGAGTTCGGCGATCTTCTTTGCGGCTCGCTCGGCGAACTCCGGATGGGCGTTGAGCCCCGTGCCGACGGCGGTTCCGCCGATGGCCAGCTCGTAGAGTCCCTCCAAGACTTGCTTCAGCCGCGTGATGTCGCGGTCGAGCAAGGCGGCCCATCCGCCGAACTCCTGCCCGACGGTGAGCGGGACGGCGTCCTGCAGGTGGGTACGGCCGATCTTCACCACGTCGTTAAACTCTCTTGCCTTGGCGGAGATGGAGTCGCGCACGCTCGCGATGGCCGGGATGAGCGCCCGCGCCACCCGATCCGCCGCCGCGATGTGCATGGCCGCGGGGAAAGTATCGTTCGACGACTGCGACATGTTGACGTGATCGTTGGGATGGATTGGCTTCTTCGATCCCAGTTCGCCGCCGGCAATCTCGATGGCCCGGTTCGAGATGACCTCGTTCACGTTCATGTTGGTTTGTGTGCCGCTGCCGGTTTGCCAGATGCGGAGAGGGAACTGGTCATTCAGCT
>DATKLD010000060.1:0-7698 GCA_035542595.1 Terriglobales bacterium | reverse complement strand
CGGAAGCGTCTGCGGGCGAAGTCATCGGCCAGAGTGCCAGGCAGCAGGACTTTCAGGGCCACGTCGCGTTCCAAACGCTCATCGTGCGCTCGGAAGACCACGCCCATGCCCCCGGCGCCGATCTGCTCGGCGATGCGGTAGCGGCCCAGCTTCTGACCAACCAGCAACGGCTGGGTCTGGGCCCGACCGGCCATGGGGAAGTCTCCTTCCCCCTCGCCCCCTAGCACAAATCGTAGGCCCGCTTTAAGGGCGAGTCAACGCAGATGACAGGGCTCTTCTGCCGGCGCCGAAGTTCTTGTCAAAGGCTCTAGCAGTAAAACTCGGCGATGGTCTCCACCACGTAACGTTGCTCGTCGGCGGTCAACTCGGGGAACATCGGCAGGGCTAGCACTTCGCGCGCGGCACGCTCCGATTCCGGCAAGTCGCCCTCGCGATATCCCAGGTAGGAAAAGCATTTCTGCATATGCAGGGGCAGGGGATAGTAGACCTCCGTACCGATGCGGCGCGACGCGAGGAACGCGCGCAGTTCGTCGCGGCGGCTGGCGCGGATGACGTACTGATGAAAGATGTGGTGGGTCTGGGGCGCTATTTCAAGGAGACGCACCGGGGCCAGCGACGTCGGCCGCGCCGCAACCAGTCCGGAGCACACGAACAATCGATCGTACTCGGCGGCGCGTTCGCGGCGCTGGGCGTTCCAGCGCTCCAGGTGCCGCAGCTTCACTCGCAGGACCGCCGCCTGCAGGGCATCCAGACGGCTGTTAGCGCCAATCTCCTCGTGCCGGTAACGTTCGCTCATGCCGAGATTGCGCAGGCGCCGAATACGGTCGGCGCAGCCGGCATCGCCGGTCGCCACGCAGCCGGCATCGCCGAAAGCTCCCAGGTTCTTGGTGGGATAGAAGCTGAACGCGGCCGCCGTACCCAGCGTCCCCGCCCGCCGTCCTCGCCACAACGCGCCGAAGGCCTGGGCGGCGTCTTCGATGACGGCCAGCTTGTGTTCGGCGGCGATGCTGCTGAAAGCGTCCATATCGGCGCACTGACCGTAAAGATGCACGGGAAGCAGCGCGCGCAAACCGGCGGGAAGCGAACGGGTAATGCGCTGCTCGACCAGCACCGGATCGAGGTTCAGCGTGCGCGGGTCGATGTCCATCAGCAAGGGGCGGGCGCCTGCGCGCGCGATTGCGGCGGCGGAAGAAAAGAAACTGAACGCGCTGGTGATGACCTCGTCTCCCGGTCCCACGCCCGAGGCCACCAGCGCGAGCCACAGGGCGTCGGTGCCGGAAGCGCAGCCCACCACGAACGGCGCACCCAGGTAGGCGGCGGCTTCGCGCTCGAATGCCGCTACCTCGTCACTCAGGATGAACTGCTGCGACTCGGCGACGTGTTGCAGCGCCTCCTCGATCTCGCTGCGGATTTGGGCGTACTGGCGCCGCAAGTCCAACAGCGGCACTGCACGCAGCGCGGGAGCTTTGACGGCGGATTCCTCCAAAGGATTGGAGATTGTAGCATCGGCTTCCAGGCGGGGCAGTGCCGGGGGAGAGGCGCCCGCGGCGAGGGACGCATTCCATTCCGCGAGCGATCGTCGCAAGCCGTCGATCGCGACTCCGCAGTACGCGCCGGGATAGTCCGCCAGCTTGCGACTGGCGCGCGCCAGCAGCGAGCGCGCTCCCGCGATGTTCCCCGTCGAGTAATGGTGCAGGCCGACCGCGGCCTGGATCACCGCCTGCAGGAAGTCCTTTTCCTCACCCTCTAATTCGCGCCATACGTCTTCCAGCACTTCGTGGGCATCGAAGAAGCTGCCGGCATTGAAGAGCTGGATGCCGTGGCGGAGTTTGGCGTAGTCCACCGAGCCATTCTGACACGAATGTCGTGTGCGGCGGGCGCCACCGCCCGCCAAGCCAGCGGCAAACGGGGGCGATGGCCGCCGCGCCACGCGCTCCTCTGTCTAGCGCCCGAACAACGGATAGTGGCTGGACGCTCCCATGAAGAACAGCATGGGAAAAGAAATGAAGAAGTTGGCGCGCGAGGCGATGAACGACTGGCGCATCATGCGGGCCAGCTTGTCGGGCATGGGACCGGCGGCCGAGGTCTCCCGGGTCCAGGCAATCAGGCGTTTATTGGCTCGCCATACGATGCCCCATACGTTCAGCAGCATGAACCATCCCAGCCCGCCACCCACGCCGATGGAAAGCACCCGGTTGTTCTCTACCTGCGAATTCCACTGGAGGAAGATTGCGGCGGCGGCGAAGAGCACGACCACAAAGATCACCGCCAGGACCGCTCCCTGATTGAGCGCGCCTTTGCCGGCCATCAGCACTCCCTGCTCGATGACAAAGGCCAGCGTCCACACCAGGAAGAAGCTGCCGAAGACGCTGCCGGGGTTGTAACCATGATTCCGAGCATCCAGAACGGTGATCCGCGACCAGAAGACGATTCCGGCGAGCACCGTTACCACCGCGCCCCAGCGGAACCACCACATCGCCAGCGACAGCAGCGGGGGATTGACTTTTGCCTTGATCGGGGCGTCCATCTGCTTTTGCAGGGGCATGTTCACCAGATTGAAGAAATAGAGCAGGCCAATCCAGGTGATGGCGGCCGCGAAGTGGATCCACCGCAGAATGATCTCGTAGTTGCTGCCGAAATCCGTGGGCGGATGGAAGGGAATGTTCAAGGCAAGGCTGGCGAGCATCGGTTCTCCTTGAGCGACGGCATGGTTGCACGCGCCAGCGGCAGTGTCAATCCTGGGTAGTGTCGCACTGGAGACACTACCCAATCCTGCCCGGGTTGCAAAACGCCGAAACCAGCCGTATCGTACCAGTGGGTCCGCCTGACGGGAGTGCCCCCGTGTCCACTTCGCTCTGGGTGGCATCCAATCCTTAGCGGTTCGGGAGATCGGCGATGGACAAGCCGGCACAGAACATTCAGGATTCTTTCCTCAACAACGCACGCAAGGAAAAGGTCCCCATCACCATTTATCTGCTGAGTGGGGTGAAGCTGACGGGGCGCATCCGCTCCTTCGACAAGTATTCCGTGGTGCTGGAGACCAACAACCAGGAACAACTGATCTTCAAGCACGCCATCTCCACCGTGGTGACGCCGCGGCCGGCGCATCCGGCCGAGCGTCCGGCGCCAGTCGAAGCCAAACCTGCCGTCTCCGCGCCGCAAACGGCGTCAGGAGTAACGGCCACTCCTTCCGGCACGGAGGGATAAGCGATCCGCGGTTTCCGCGAAAACCGTCCTGTTCCCGGCGGCGCGGCGGAGCCTCCCCCCGGCAGCCGGAATGAGCGCGCATTCCTGGTCGGGCTCGATTATCGACCGCAACGCAAGCCCTGGAAACCGGTCAAGCCGGTGAGTGTTCCGCGCATGGCGCGCGACAGCACCGCCCGCACCGGCGGGGAGGCGTCTTCAGACTTCAGCGCCGACGAGTCGATGGCCGAGCTGCATGAGCTGGCCATCAGCGCCGGCGCCGACGTGGTCGGGGAATTCATCCAGTCGCGTGAGAGGCCCGATCCGGCGACCCTGATCGGGCGCGGCAAGCTGGAGGAGATCGCCGGGGCAGCAGCCTCCGCACGGGCCGATCTGGTGATCTTCGACCATGACCTCTCGCCTTCCCAGCAGCGCAACGTCGAAGACGCGGTCAGCGTGCGGGTGATCGACCGCACCCAGCTCATCCTCGATATCTTCGCGCGCCACGCCCGCACCCGCGAGGGGCAGTTGCAGGTGGAACTGGCGCAACTGGAGTACCTGCTGCCGCGGCTCACCGGCCGAGGCATCGAGATGTCGCAGATCGCCGCAACGGCAGCCGGGGCACGCGGACCGATCGGCACTCGTGGTCCCGGCGAGACCCAGCTCGAGACCGACCGCCGCAAGATCTTCCGGCGCATCCGCCACATCCAGCAACAGGTGGAGAACGTGCGCCGCTCCCGCGCCCAGCAGCGCCAGCGGCGGGAATCCGTGCCGGTGGCGACACTCGCCCTGGTCGGCTACACCAATGCCGGAAAATCCACGCTGTTCAATGCGTTGACGCGGGCCGGCGTGCTGGAGTCGCCGCGGCTGTTCGCCACGCTCGACCCCACCATTCGTGCCGTGCAGTTGCCGTCGCGACGCAAAGTACTGCTGTCGGACACCGTGGGGTTCATCCGCAACCTGCCCCACACGCTGGTGACCTCGTTCCGCGCGACGCTGGAGGAAGTGCAGCGCGCGTCGCTGCTGCTCGAGGTCTCGGATGCGACCAGTCCGATTGTGGCCGAGCAGGATGCCCAGGTGGATAAGGTCTTGCGCGAGCTGCAGGCGCAGGACAAGCCGCGGCTGCGGGTAATCAACAAGATCGACCTGCTGCCGGCCTCACGCCGGGATGCGCTGCAGGACGATGCTGGGAGCGTGCATGTGTCGGCCGTCAAGGGCATCGGGATTTCCACTCTGCTGGAGCGAATCGACGGGATGCTGCAGCAGGATGCTCTCAGCCGCGTGAAGCTGCGCGTACCGCAGCGGGAAGGCAAGACGCTGGCGATGCTTGAAGGCAGCGCCCGCGTTTTCTCGCGCGAGTACCGGGACGGATTCGTAGACTTGGACGCACAAGTGCCTGAATCGCTGCTGCGGAAGGTGCGGAGCTTCGTGCGGGACTAGCAACGGCATACTGGAGTGCGCCATGGGGACGATTCCGGAATTGAGCGGAGCCCGTTAGGGCGATATTTATGTTAGCCCAGCGCGTAAGCGCTGGGTTGTGGATCAAGAAAAAGGGCAGAGCCCGGAGGGCGGCACCGGCGTGCCGCCCCTGAAAGGGGCTGAGCATCTATTCATCTCCCTCCCAGCGCTGACGCGCTGGGCTAACACAAATGTCGCCGCCGCGCGGCTTGCATCGCAGGGGTTGCCTGAGGGAGGGGCGCAGCTTACACAGCTAAATGGGCCGGCTGCCAAGAAGCGGTGACTTTCTTGGCCTCCAGCCCATTCGATCCTGACTCGGATCGGAGGTGATACTTATATGCTAAACCTCCGGGACTGAAAGTCAAGCTGGTCCTTGGTACACGGGCCGTCCGAGCCAGCCCTGGCAGGTCGCCCTGCCACCCGCGCTAACCCCATGAAAACTAGCGCCAATCCTGCGCTTCTCGCGTTGACAGAGGCGGGATGGGGTGGTAGGTTGATGGGTTGATCGCCATCGTAAATTTTCCGTAGTCAAGTCTAACGATTCCATGGAAGACATTCTCCGGCAACTAGGCGAATTACTGCTCGCGGCCATCCCCACCGTGGTGATGTTCGTCATCCTGTTCTTTGCCTACAAACTGATCGTGCACAAGCCGCTCGTGGCGGTGCTGGGCGAGCGGCGGGCACGCACCGAAGGCGCGGTCGAGAAGGCCACCGCGGACATCGCCGCCGCGGAGGCGCGCACCGCGGAATACGAGCGGCGTCTGCGCGACGCGCGGCTGTCTATCTTCAAGAAACAGGAGGCGCGCCGGCAGCAATCGTTGCAGGCCCGCTCGGCAGCAGTGGCCGAGGCCCGGGCGTCAGCCGATGCGCGCGTCAAGGCAGCGCAAGCTTCGCTTGGGCAAGACGTAGAGCACGCCAAGGTAAGTCTCCAGGCCGAAAGCGAAGCCATCGCCAACCAGATAATCCGCGCGGTCCTCAAGCCGGCTGTGGCTTCTGGTGTTTCGCTAGCAGGTGGCCGGCGGTCATGACCATGCGCCTTTGGCTAAGATTCCCGTTGGCCACGGTTCTCCTCCTTGCACTCCTTGCAGGAGGGGCGTGGAGCCAGCAGCATTCCTCATCCGCCCCGGCGCCGGAGCAGCAGAAATCGGAGCGAACAAGACCGGCGCATTCCAAAGAGCATGCGGCCGGTCAGGCGGAAGGGACGTCCGCGGAACTGGCTGGGGCGTCGCGAGAAGCCGCCGGAGAAGATGAGACGGCGGAGTTCAAGCACTCGGCGACGGTACGCTGGCTGGCCCGTCTCACCGGGCTTACGCCGCTTACGACCTACTGGGTTTTCGTGGCACTCAACTTCGTCATCATTGTGCTGCTGCTGGTGCTCTTCATGAAGTCGAAGTTGCCGGCGGCGTTCCGGGCGCGTACAGAGAGCATCCAGGAAGGGATCGCCGAAGCCCGCAAGGCCAGTGAAGAAGCACAGCGCCGGTTGAGCGACATCGAGAGCCGCCTGGCCAGGCTGGATTTGGAAATCGCCGCCATGGCCGCCGCGGCCGAGACCGATGCGCAGAAGGAAGAAACCCGGATTCTGGCCGCAGCCGAGGACGACAAACGCAAAATTGTGGAAGCGGCCGAGCAGGAGATCGTAGCCGTTGCGCGCCTGGCGCGCACGGAATTGCGCGCCTACGTGGCCGAGCTGGCGGTGGCTCTGGCGGAAAAGCGCATCCAGGTGAACGCCTCTACCGATCAGGAGTTGGTGCGGACTTTCCTCGACCAACTGGGAAAGAACGGAAAATAGAGCATGTCCGTCTTCAGCCGATATGCGCGCGCCTTCGCCGACGTGGTGATCGAGAAGAAGCTCGATCCGCGCAAGGTGGAGGACGAACTGGGAGCGTTCGTCAGGATCGTGGAATCGGTGCCGGTCCTGCGCACGGTGTGGGAGAACCCGTCGGTCGATGCGCAGCAGAAGCGGGCAGTGCTGGACCAGATCATCAAGCACATCGGCGGCTCGCGTATGCTGCGGAACTTTATCGCGGTGTTGATCGACCACCGGCGGGTGGCCGCGCTCCCCGAGATAGCACGCCAGTTCGAGATTGACCTGAACGAGCGCCTCGGGCTGGCCGACGCCGAGGTCACCAGCGCTCGCGAGCTGAGCGACGCGGAGAAGCGCGCCCTGGAAGCGCGCGTTGGTGAGGTCACCGGCAAGAAAGTCCGGGCTCGATATAGCACCGACACGAAAGTGCTGGGCGGCGCCGTAGTGAAGGTGGGCAGCACGATCTACGACGGGTCGATCCGCGGGCAGTTGGAAAGGTTGAAGCAGGAGTTGAGCGCAGGATAATGCAGCTCTTAGCCGTTGGCTTTTAGCTCTTAGCCAAAAGCCAAGAGCGAAGAGCTAGAAGCTAAGAGCTAAAAGCTAAAGGCTGGGTTTATGGCTGGCATAAAAGCAGACGAAATCACGCAGATCATCCGCGAGCAGATCGAAAACTATGAATCCAAGATCGAGGTGGACGAGGTCGGCACGGTCATCACCCTCGGTGACGGCATCGCCCGCATCTACGGCCTGGACAAAGTCATGTCCGGCGAGCTGATCGAGTTCCCGCACGACGTGGCCGGCATCGCCATGAACCTGGAAGAAGACCAGGTTGGCGCCGTGCTGCTGGGCGACTATACCGAGATCAAGGAAGGCGACGAAGTGCGCCGCACCCGGCGCATCATGTCGGTGCCGGTGGGCGAGGCGCTGATAGGCCGCGTGGTGAATGCCCTGGGCCAGCCGATTGACGGCAAGGGTCCCATCAATACGACGCAGTTCAATCCGGTGGAACGGATTGCGCCCGGTGTGGTGGCCCGCCAGCCGGTAAAAGAACCGATGCAGACCGGTATCAAGGCCATCGATTCGATGATTCCGATCGGCCGCGGCCAGCGCGAGTTGATCATTGGCGACCGGCAGACCGGCAAGACGGCCCTGGCGATTGACACCATCATCAACCAGAAAGGCAAAGACCTGATCTGCCTTTACGTCGCCGTCGGCCAAAAACTGGCGCAGGTGGCGCAGGTGGTGGCAACGCT
>DATKLD010000059.1:0-9351 GCA_035542595.1 Terriglobales bacterium | reverse complement strand
GCCATCAGTCCCGTCAGATAGATGGCGCGCACCTCAAAATCGCGCGGCACGTGGACAGGCCGCTCCACGATGCGTTCCCGCAGCAAACCGGGGATGGCGACCTGCTGTCCTTTCCTGAGGAAGTTGCCCTGGATACCATTCTCCCGGCGAAGCGCGGACTCCAGCTCCGACAACGTGATGTATGAGGTCACGGGCAGGTAAGCGCGCGCGACTGCAGCGACACTCTCTCCTGCTCTCGCGATGTGCACTCCAGGTCCAGGTTCCGGCGTGAACGCGGGAGGCGCGGCTGGCTGGCGCGCACGCCGTGATTCCAGCGACACCGATACCAGCGCAGCCGGCGCCGGGGGCGGCGTGGCCGTCAAAGCCGGCTCCGCGGACTTGGGTGGTGCTTCAAACTTCAAAGAAGGTGTGGCCCAGAAAAGAGCTACACCGAGTAGGGAAAGAAAAAGGAAGGCACTGACGACGCGGGGCCCGAGTCCCATACGATTTTCGCGCTCCAATCGGGAGACGAAATCGATGGTAGCACGAAGCCAGCATTAGTCCGGGGGCCGCGTTAGACGCGGTAGATGACCTTAGGGATGCGTCGAAAATAATGTACTCCCGGAATTTTTCCAAATGCGCAGTCTCCTTCGAGCGCGATGAGCATCTAAATCGAGTAGATGGATGTGGAGGACGCAAGGCTCGTGGACGAGCCTCCGCCTCATCGGAGCAAGATCGGAAGTCAACGGTTGCGGACTTGAACCTCGGCCCGAAAAGCAAGGAAGGGGCCCGCTACTATGAAGACCGGCATACAAACCGCGCTTGACCCCAGCCGCCGCAGCAGCGACGCGCAGGAGTTTGAGGCTGCACTGCGGCGCAGGATCGTGGGGCAGGACGCGGCCATCGAAAAAGTCACCGAGATCTACCAGATGTTTCTGGCGGGGTTGAACCCTCCCGACCGACCCATAGGCAGTTTGCTCTTTCTGGGTCCGACCGGCTCCGGAAAGACGCGCGTGGTCGAGGCCATGGCGGAAGCCCTGTTCGGCGATCCGCGCGCCTGCCTGAAGATCGACTGCGCGGAATTCCAGCACAGCCACGAGATCGCCAAGCTGATCGGCTCACCGCCCGGTTACCTGGGCCACCGCGAGACCCATCCGGTGCTGACTCAGGAAGCGCTCAACCACTGGCACACCGACGGCCTGAAGCTCACCCTGCTGCTGTTCGACGAGATCGAGAAGGCGTCCGACGCGCTGTGGCAGCTTCTGCTCGGCATTCTGGACAAAGCCACGCTCACGCTGGGTGACAACCGGCGGGTGGACCTTTCGCGCTGCATCATCGTGATGACGTCCAATCTCGGCGCGGCCGAGATGAACGAGATGATCAACGGCGCCCTGGGTTTTCACCAGCCGCCTGCTCTGATCGACGCGTACATCGACGAGAAGATCACGCGCACCGCCCAGGAGGCGGCGCGCCGCAAGTTCTCTCCCGAGTTCATGAACCGCATCGACAAGATGGTGGTCTTCAAGATGCTCAAGCCGGAGCACCTGGAGCAGGTCCTGGAGATTGAACTGGGCATGTTGCAGCAACGCATTCTGCAGGCCACCGGCAACAACCAGTTCGTCTTCAGTTGCACTCCGCAAGTGAAGAAATTCCTTATCGAAGAAGGCACCGACGCCAAGTACGGTGCGCGCCATTTGAAGCGGGCCATCGAGAAGAACATCGTCTTCCCGCTGGCCAACCTGGTGTCCACCGCACAGGTAAAGCTGGGCGACCTGGTGCGCATCGATCTGAACGGCGACAACCGGCTGGTGTTCGTCAGGGAAGCCGAGGGCGCTATGGCGCCGATTCTGCTGGAGAAGTACAACCAGGAAGCGGGGGCGGCAGCCACGACGGCCCGCGCCACCCGCAGCGCCGGCCGGCGCGAGTTCACTGCCACGCCTCTGCTGAACCACCAGAAGTTGCCGCGGTCATAAGCGAACGAACCCCTGCATCCGCCTCGGCGGCCAAATGTGGCCTGGTGAGGGAAACGAGCCCGTATCTGCCAAGTGCGGGCACGAGGCACTTGGCGCCTTGCATCCAACGAAGCGCGGCACCGGCGCATCCAATCCCTTGATCGCTGGCGATCGGGGGCGCGAGGACACCTGCGGGTCCCCTTAAGTACAATTGTGCTGAGGCAGGGACAGGGAGCATGAAGCATCGTTCGATCCGCGCCCAGGCGCTGGCCTGGCTCCTGGTGCTGGCGTTCAGCGTTACCGAGATGGTGGCGGCGATCTCTACGCCGCAGTTGCCATATCCCGGCGACACCGGCGTCAGCAAGGAAAAGCAAGAACAGATCGGCCGGCAGGCCATGGGCCAGGTCTACACCAAGATGCCCGTCCTGCCTGATACCAGTCCGGAAACGCAATACGTGCGCCGGCTGGGCGCCAGGCTGGTTGCCGTCATACCGCCGCAATACTCGTGGCCGTATGAATTCCACGTCATTCCACAGAAGGACATCAACGCGTTCGCTCTGCCCGGTGGACCCGTCTTCGTCAACGTCGGGACCATTGTCGCGGCCGAAAATGAGGCCGAGCTGGCCGGCGTGCTCGCCCACGAGATGTCGCACGTCTACATGCAGCACTCCATCAAGCAGATGAAGAAAACGCAAGTGACGCAGGGTATCGCTGGCGTCCTGGGCGCGGTGCTGGGCAGCATGGGCGGCGCGGGCGGAGCCCTGGGACAGATGGGTGCCAGCATCGCCGGCGGCGCGCTGACCCTGAAGTACTCGCGCTCCGACGAAGCCCAGGCCGACGCGGTGGGCGCCGTCATCATGTACAAGGCCGGCTATGATCCGCGCTACCTGGCCCGCTTCTTTGAGAAGCTGGCCCGCATGAGCGCGGGCGGCGGCGGTCCGCAGTTCCTGAGCGACCACCCCGCGCCCGCCAACCGCACCCAGGCGATCGACGACGAGGTCCGGAGTTGGCCGCCGAAAGACTTTGTCAATGACAGCGAGGCGTTCCAGCGGATGCACGAGCACGCGCGCAGCCTCCAGCTCTACTCCGCGCGGGAGATCGCGGCGGGCGCACAATCCGGCCGCTGGGCCGAGCAGAACCGCGAAGGCGGATATACGCCCGTCTCCGAGGCAGGTCGCGAGCCCGGCAGCCCCAGGCCCAGGGGCGGCGGCATCTCCAGCGTGTCCTATCGCGACATCCGGCCGAGCGGCACCCTGACTCCGGCGCGGAACGACGCGTTCACCATCTCCTATCCCGACAACTGGCAGCTCTACCCGGACCAGAGCGGCAGCGGCGTGACCATCGCTCCGCCGGCGGGAGTCACCGAAGGCGCAGTCGCCTATGGGGCGGTGATCAATATCGCCGATCCCCGCGCCGCTTCTCTCGATGAGGAGACGCAGGCCGTCATCAGCGCCCTGGAACAATCGAATCCCGCACTGCGTGCCCGCGGACGCCCGCAGCCGGTCCGCGTCAACGGCGTGGAGGGCCGCTCCGTGGACCTGACGGGAGAGTCGCCCATCCAGGAGGACGGGAAACCCGCGCCCGAGCACGACTGGCTGGTGGCCCTGCCGCGGTCCGACGGCAGCACGCTCTATGCCGTTTTCATTGCCCCCGAGCGCGACTTCACCGAGCTGCGGCCCACCTTCGAGAACATGCTGCGCAGTTTGCACCTGCGATAGAACGAACCCGCCCGGTGCCCCACATCTGCCCGCATTTGGCAGATGTGGGTTTGTCCTCATCTTCAAGGGATCGCCGTCAGAAGAGACCGCCCACATCCAGTGTGTGACGCGCTGGTGAGTGCAGCTAGCTCTTCTTGAGTTCCGCCAGCACCTGGCGCGCGATCTCTTTCAAGGTCTCAAACACGCCGGTACCCTGGCAGGCGATGGCCTCGAAGGAAGGCTCGGCCTTCTTCATCAGATCGCGGCGCAAGGTGTCCACGGGAAGCGCATTGGGCAGGTCGCGCTTGTTGAGTTGCAGGACGTAGGGGATCTGCTTGAAGTCGTAACCGTGCTCGGCCAGGTTCTCCTGCAGGTTGTCCATGGCTTCCAGGTTGGCGTCCATGCGCTCCTGTTGCGAATCGGCGACGAAGACCACACCATCGACGCCGCGCAGGATGAGCTTGCGGCTGGCATCATAGAAGATTTGTCCCGGGACGGTATAGAGATGGAAGCGGGTCTTGAAGCCGCGCACCGTGCCCAGGTCAAGGGGAAGGAAATCGAAGAACAGCGTGCGGTCGGCCTCGGTGGCGAGCGAGATCATCTTGCCCTTCTGCTTGTCGGCGGTCTTGTCGTAGACGTACTGGAGATTAGTGGTCTTGCCGCCAAGGCCGGGGCCGTAATAGACGATCTTGCAGTTGATCTCGCGGGCCGCGAAATTGATGAAGCTCAAGCGCGCTGTCCTTGGCCCCGCCGACCGCGACGGATGGTGACGTCCGGGGCGGGGAAATTCCGGACGCGATGTGTGGACAATCGCCTCCGCGCTGTTTATATCACAAGCCGGTAACCGCCGGGCCGCACCGCGGTAACCGTGCTCGGGCGAACATCGGCCACAAGTACATGTCCGGCAGTCACAGCGCCGGCGCGATCGGCAGGGGATAGTAGCCGTCCTTGGCATGCACTTTCAGGCCAGGGCGGTGCACGACGACTTCAATGGCGCGGTAGCTGTTGCTTGGGCTGCTCGCCTTGGCGTTGTAGCCCAGCGTGTACTGGTTGCGCGCCTGCTCAGTCACGCTGGCGTAGGCGGTCTCAATGGCGTTACGGTCGAACTCGGAGAACATGTCCCCGCCGGTGGACCTTGCGTAGCGGGGCAGCAGGTTGCCGAACCCGCTGCGGGGGGCGTTGACTTTGTCGAGATCGCGGACCAGGGGCAGCGAGGAATCTCCCACGGCCACGCCATAGACGCTGATGGCATTCGAGAGCAGCACCTTCAGCACCCCGGCATAGTTGGCGCGGCTGCCCACTTCCTTGCCGTCGCTGATCACAAAGATGAGCTTGCGCCGGTCCTTGGGACGGGTAGCGAGATCCTGGGCTGCGGCCAGGATGGCGTCGTTAAGGACGTGGGCTTCACGATAATTTACGTAAACTCCGCCATGCGGCGCGTTGGGATCGATCGGCTTGCCGTTGACGCTGGGCGACGACTGACCCAGGGGGCCGCCGGCGACGGGCGCGCCGCCCATCTGGCCTTGCTTCTTGAGGCGCTTGATCGCCGTGGCGTAGCGATCGGTTACGGCGCTGAAGTCGTGCTCCTTCTGCACCGAGTTGCCATAGGTATACAGAGCGATCTCGTCGAACTGGCTGAACGCGGCGGTTAGCGCCGGCAGGGTGTCGTTGACCTTGCGCAGCACCTGATCGGGTAGGCCCACATCCAGCACCACCGCAGCCGAAAGTGGGAAGGGATCGCTGGTGAAGAGCTTGATCTGCTGCTCAACCCCGTCTTCGAATACCGCGAAGTCGTTCCTCCGCAGCCCCTCCACCAGATGCCCGCGCCAGTCCTTCACCGTAACTGGCACTACCACGAAGTTTGTTTGCACGCGGAGGGTGTACATCATCTCGTCGCGCTCGCTGGGCTGGCTGGGCGCCGGCGCGGCCCCGGTCTCACCCAGTTGTGGACTGGGAGCAGGGACGGCTGGCGGCGCCGGCAGCGGCGGCGGTGCCGGCCTGGGAACGTTGTTCTGCGGGCTCGGGGCTGAGGGGAGTTGTTCCTGTGTGGTGTCCTGTGGGGAAACCGGCGTCGGGGACTGCTGTTCCCACGCCATGCCCGCCAGCAATGTCAGCAACCACGCCCATCTTGCTGCCTTTAGCATCCTGCGTCCCCCTTCGCCTTGTTCACTCCCCTCACGATATGATAATGGACAAAGGGCCACATTGCCGCATCTAACCATCCGGGTAACAGGAAAGGCCGGTTGTAAAGTGCTGAGACAATCGATTGCCGCGGGCGTCTGGCGCGGGGTACTGGTGTGTGCAGTATTGCTGGCGCTTACACCGTCCGCCCTCCGTGCGCAAGCTCCGAAGGACGATCAGAACGAGGCTTCTGTCGGGACCCTGAAGGTCCAGGTAGACGTTGTCAATGTGTTCTTCAACGTCAAGGACAAGAAGGGGCTCCTGATCCCCAATCTCAGCAAGGACGACTTCGAAATCTTCGAAGACGGCAAGCCGCAGACTATCAAGTACTTCGCCGCCGAAACCGACCAGCCGCTGACACTCGGCATTCTTATCGACACCAGTCCCAGCCAGACCCGCGTCTTGCCCATGGAGCAGGAGGTGGGAGCGGCTTTCCTGAACCAGGTGTTGCGCAAGAAGGACTTGGCATTCCTTATCAGCTTCGATGCCGACGTGGACCTGCTGCAGGACTTCACCAGCAACACGCGTGAGCTGCGCGCAGCGTTGAACCGTACCAGGATTGGCGGTGGCTCACCGCAAGGCGGCATCACCAGCGTTCCTGGCATCGGTCAGGGGCCGATTCCCGCCGGCATGGACGCCTGCTGTACCCACCTGTATGACGCCGTGTACCTGGCCGCCAAGGACCGGCTGTCGACCGAAGTTGGGCGCAAAGCCATGATCATCCTGACCGACGGCGAGGATGAAGGCAGCAAGGTCAAGCCGCGCGAAGCCATGGAAGCGGCGCAGAAGGCGGATTCCATGGTGTACGTGCTGCTCATCGCCGATCGCGGCCTGCACGGCATGTACCAGGGCTTCGGCGCCGGTGAGATGAAGAAGCTGGCGGAAGAAACCGGCGGGCGCGTCATCGAAGTGGGCAACAAGTTCGACAAACTGAAAGAGGCCTTCGACCAGGTCTCCGCCGAACTGCGCAGCCAGTACAACATCGGCTACACTCCCACCAACTCAGCCCACGACGGCGCCTATCGCAAGATTGAGCTGAAGAGCAGGCAGGGCTATCGCGTGCAGGCCCGCCGCGGATATTACGCGCTGGCACGGTAACAAAGCAGCGACGGATTTGCACGGATGATCACGGGATTTCTTTCTGATCCGTGACCATCAGTGAAAATCCGTGGCGTTCTTCTTACTTCCCGCCAGCACCGGCCGGAACACTTTCAGCGTTCCATCATTGCGCGCGGGCTTCAGGCGCAGCAGGTAAGCCATCAGCTCGTACACGTCCACGTTGGGGAAGGCGGGCAGCTTCGTACCTGGTTTGAAGGCCGGACCGTTGGCGATGAAGATGGCCTGCATCGAGCGCAGGGTGTTGTCGTACCCGTGCTGTCCCTTCGTGAACTCGTGCGTCTTGAAAAGCTCATGGGTGGAAATCGTCCAGCCTTCGTCGGCGAGCGCGAGAATGGGCGCGACGCGCGCGTTATCCGCGTAGTGCCAGCGAGTCGGCAGGTCTTCCCGGGGATACGTACGCAGATGGGGAATGGTCTTGAGCCGGGCGAAAATGGCTTCCGCCTGGCCGCGCGGAGGCCACACCGAGAGCAGCGGGCCGCGCGTAGGGACGCGGGCGTGGCTGAGATCAACGTAATCGTCAAGGAAGATCACGCGTTCGGGCGAGGTCGCTGCCATGCCGTGATCGGACACCACGATGATATTCACCCGGCCTTCGATCCCGCGCTGGCCCAGGCCGTCCAGCAGCTTGCCGATGGCGGCATCCACGCTCGCGACAGCTTCTCGGACCTGGGATGAGTCCGGCCCGTTTTCGTGGCCTGCGTGGTCTACCTGGTCGAAGTAGAGCGCGAGAAACGTAGGACGCTCCTCGGCCGGCAGGTCGAGCCAGCCCAGGATCCTGGCTACCCGTTCTTCGGGTCGCACATTGGCGTCGTACGGTTCCCAGTGATCCGGCCGCATGCCCGCGATGGGCGCCGTCGAGCCCACCCAGAACATGGTGGCGGTCTTCTGCCCTTGCCTGTCGGCCGTGACCCAGATCGGCTCGCCGCCCCACCATCTTCCTTCGTTCACGGACTGGTCCCTGAAGGTGAAAGTGGCGTCAAAGCCGGGATCGTAAATCTCATTAGCCACGATGCCGTGGTGCGCCGGATAAAGCCCGGTCACGATGGAGTAGTGGTTCGGGAAGGTGACGGTGGGGAAGCAGGGCTGCATGGACTCGGCGCGCACGCCGCTTGCGGCCAGGCGCCGCAGATTCGGCGCGCCGTACTTCTCCAGGTAGTCGTAGCGAAAGCCGTCTATCGAGATGAGGATGACGGTGGGCTTGAGATTGGTGATCGGCCCGGACACTGGCCCCTGGGCCGGGGCAGCCGCGATGAACAGTAGGAGCGAAAGCAGGACCGGACGGTGTGCTCGCTTGCGTTGCAAGGTGACAGACGAAGCCAAGAGCTAACTGCTAACCGCTAACTGCTGCCTTATTGCGTGGGTGCGTAATATCCCTTGCGCGCGCGCACGTGGTACTTCTTGTTATCGGCGGTGATGTCGATGGCGCGGTAGCGGCCGTCCGCCTTGAAGTCCGCCGGCTTGTAGGCCACGGCGTACTGGCTGCGCAGCTCGTCCTGGATCTCGGCGAAGGCGTTGGAGACATCTTCGATCTTGAAGGGGAAGAAGGCGCGGCCGCCGGTGGCCTCGGCCATCTTCTCCATTACCTTGTCGCCGCGCATCTTGATGTTGCTGGTGTTGGTGCTGATGGCGTACAGGATGACTTCGGCGCGTTGCGCCATCTCGATGGTCTCGCCCATGGTGACGCGGCTCTGGTTGTCCTCGCCGTCGCTGACCAGGATGATGGCGCGGCGGACCGGTCCCCCGGCCTGCGCTTTCATCAGCTTGTCGCGGCAGGAGTAATAGATGGCGTCATACATCGCGGTGCCGCCCCCCGGGCGCAGCACGCGGACGCCGTGCGCCAGCTTCTCGGTGTTGTCGGTGAAATCCTGTGTGACCTCGGCGGTGGTGTCGAAGCCGAGCACAAACGCCTCGTCGGACTTGGGACGGACGATCTGCGACAGGAAGTACATGGCCGCTTCCTGCTCGAAGCGGAAGCGCTCGCGGATGGAGTTGCTGGCGTCGATCAGCAATCCCACCCGGAGGGGCAGGTCGGTCTCGCTGCGAAAGGCCACCACCGAAGAAGGCGGCTTGTGGTCGTCCAGTACGTGGATGTTGCTTTCCTTCAGATCCTTGATGAAGTGCCCGTGCTTGTCGGTCACGGTGAAGATGACGTTCACTTCATCAACGCGCTTGCGAAAGGTGGCGATCGCATCCGGGTCGTCGTCCGCCTTCGCGGCTTCGGCCGCTTTCTTGGGAGGCACGACCGGGGAGGAGAAACCGGGCAGCGGGGCCGGCTTATCCGCGGCAGCCGACGCTGCCGGCGGAGCGCTCTGAGGCGCAGGGGTGTTCTGGGCCGCCGCACAAGCTACCAGGGTCCCCACCAAAAGAAATGCAACGGAAAGCCTTCTCATCTCTGTTTGCATTATAGTCCGGATTTACCCGCC
>DATKLD010000058.1:0-14560 GCA_035542595.1 Terriglobales bacterium | reverse complement strand
CCACTTTACTGTTCCTTGCTCCATACGTGTTGCACACTTCCTTGTTTTGATTTTGCTCTCGGAGATGAACCGGAAGGTACTGCGAGGCAGATAACGCTGTACAGCGGATGCTGCTTCAACCGCCGCTTCCATCTGAGGCAGGGACAGTATACAGGAAAGCCCCTCGAAACGCTAGATTCTGCGCGCCACGGCCACTCCGGGCCCGTCGACGACGGCAACCGCCTGCTTCCTGCCGCCTGCCGCCTGCGTCCTGCTCCCTGCCTCCTGCTCCCTGCCGTTGGGTACCCCCCCCTGACCGAAATTGTCAAGTGCCTGTGGCTAAACAACTTGCAAAAATCGCGCCCGTAAATACTGATCAAATAAGGGACTTTAAGTCCTTTAACTCATGAGACCGGCTAAATCTGATCATTTAAAGGACTTAAACCCCCTTAAGCTACAGTGACTTACGCCGCTCGCCGCCAGATCTGGGTGTTTAAAGGACTTAGAGGCAAAATCTCATGGACAAAATACTTAGCTGATTGACATCAGCAATACAGCTAGGATATCAATTGGTAGGGACCGAGTCAAGAAAAAAAGGCAGCGGGCGGGCGGCGTGTTGATCCCAGGCGCGCAAGCACGCCGGGGCGGCCGGCACAGGACCAATGGGATTCGCCTCATCATTAGCGGTGCGTCCGCGCCCGCCCAAGCGCCGGAACGGATATTCTCTCGCCCAGATTAGCGCCCAACAGCGGGGGGCGAACCTGAGGCCCCAGGCAGGTCAAATTGACTCGTCGGACTCCGTGGGTTATGTTTCCATTCGCCTCCGTCCCCTTTGAAAGTTTCTTTTCACGAGGTTGTTCATCATGAAGAAAGTTCGCCGTCAGACGTCGAGGTCTTCATCCCGGAAAAAGCGCTCCACAGCGAAGAGCCTTCTTGTTCCTGCGTCATTTTGGCAAGCACTTCGTGAGATGTATATCAACGAAGGATTACGCACAGAATATGAAACGGAGGAGCCTGTACACAAAGAGATTCTTCCCGTAATTCTGGAAACTCTCCCGAAGGAGTACGAGCTAGGGACACCCGTGAAGTTAGGCGGGGCGGGCGTCATCTGTACGGTGCGCGATGCTCAGTTGTCCGCGTTGCAAGACAGGGGATCGGGGGAGGTGCTGCGTGCGCTCAAGTGGCCACGTCCACTAGCCTGCTTAATTCATGAGAGCTGAGAGTTCGGTTGTCCACAGTGGTTTTTCAGACCGAGCGCGTGTCACGAAAGGGACAGAACGTGCTGGAACGGGGCCGAAGATCCGCTGGGGACGTGACGAGGCTTTTGCGGACAAGGCTCCGCCGGGGCTGCTGACGGAGACTGGGTTGGATAAGGGGGATCAGGCTAGCCGGTGTCGAAGGCCAGCGCGAGGTCGCGGAACAGGGATTGAAAAGGCCACCCGGTAGCCAGATGGATGCGAATGCAGCGGGCGGTCTGGCGCACGCGGGCACCGACTTTGAACAAGCGTGCGCGCAGGGTTTCGATCTGCGCCGAGCGCCAGGCCTGCGGCAGCCGAAGCCGAAACAGGTTGACCAGGTTGTAGGCGAAGCCGTGCAGCAGCAAGCGGAAGGCGTTGGCCAGAAAGCGGTGGCAGCTCAACCGGTCGGCACGGAAGCCGTTCTTGAACTCTTCGATACGGTTCTCGCATTCGCCGCGGCCGTTGTAAAAGGCAAAGACCTCGGAAGCGCGGCCGGGGCAGTTGGTGATCACAAAGCGTAGGTTGGTGCCGGTGGCGGTGTGCTCGGCCTTGTAGCAGATGCGGCGCTGGTGCGACCAACTGCGGGCGCGATGGCGGAAACTGGAGAAGCTGCGCTGCGGCAGTTGCGTACGACGATAGCGTCGTTGCAACTGTTTCTGCCGGGGCTCGGCGTGACGCTGAAAGACCGAGTTGGCGGGGATGCCGAGCGCGTACTGGATGTCGAAGAACTCACAGAACTCATAGAGCAGCGGCAGAGCCAAGCCGGCGTCGCCGCGCAGTTTGATCTTGACTTCGGGAAACGCGGCCTGCAGTCGTGGCACCAAGCGCAGCAGCATGGGTACGATGCGGGCATGACTGGAGGCTTTGCCCGGTCGCAGGCGCACGGAAAGTAGACAGCCAGTGTGACGCTCGAAGACCAGCATGGGGTGATACATGTGCTGGCCATACGCACCGTTGAAGAAGCTGAGCTGCTGCTGGCCATGAGTGGGGTCGTCGGTGGAGTCGATATCCAGCAGGATCTCTCCGCGCTGCCGCACCTGCTCGCCGCAGATGCGGAGGAAGATCTCCAGCAGAGCGTCGTTCAGCCGTACCAGATCGCGGGCCGAAGGTGAGTTCTCCCAGCGGCTGAGCGTAGGCTGCGAGCCGAGCGCGTCGCCCAGCTTCTGATCGGCCACGATCTGCAGGAGCGGATCGTGGCGCAGGCGGTCGGCGTCGTTGGCGTCTTCATAGCCGGCGACGATCTGATAGATGCGTTGCCGCATCAATCGCAGCGAGTCGTGACGGACGCGATCATCCTGACGCGGATCGCTGAGGAGTTCAGCCAAATCGCGGGTCAGATGATAACGCTGGTCGAAGGCCCGCAACGGCAACAGACCGGCGTCGCTGGTGATCTGGCCGCCCGAGAAGTCAGCCAGGACGGGCTGATGGCGGTAGAAGGAGAAGCTCAACTGTGGTATACAAAGTGTCACGTTTGGGATGCTCCGAAACGGTGTGCTGGGTTCTCAGAAAACCCAGTGTTCATGCACCTTTTAGAGCATCCTTTCTTCTTTGGCCAGTAAAATCGGCGAATAATTCAGGCTAGGGCGCGCCACGGTACAAAAGTCACGTCACAACGAGTCGACGAACAGGTCGAGGCGCTTTTTATCAAAAAGCCAGCGGTTCCCACCGAAGGTTTCGAACGTGATTTTTCGTTCGCGGGCGAGGGTTCTCATACGCCACGTGGTGACGCCCAAATACCGGGCAGCCTGCTGCAGGTTCAACAGGCGAGGTTCTACCCCATCAACAACAACTTGTTTTTTCACGGATACGGCTCCCGAGTGAGCCCTCGGTACTGCGCCGCTTTGCGGAGACAACCGCGACTGCGCTGAGGTATGAGGCGGGGCCTTCCGCCTGCGCGCCGCGTGTAACCAACCACTAGGTTACCAAAGTTACCTCACCGGGTCAAGCGGTATTTCGGGCCGCCGCCCGGAACCCCATTGTTACCAATGGACTAGCTCTACCGTGACTGGCTTTGACCCGCGAAATCTCCCATCCTTGGGTCATGAAGTTGGAAGGAGGCCGCCAATGAAACGCAAGGACCCGGAACCACACTTTTGCGCCACAGGTTGCGATACTCCACGCCGTCCGGCTTACGGCTCGCCCTACAGCGTAAGCAAGACCGCCCGCGCCCGCGCCGCCAAGCACGTCATGACGATGATACACGCGCTGGAGGAACATCTGGCCGAGGCCGAGCGCGAAGGCAACAAGCTGATGGCCGGGATTTACGACACGCTGCTCGACGGCCTGTACAACGCCGAACTGCCCAGCAAGGCCGGGGTGGTGACGGTGAACCTGAAACCGAACGCCCGCATGGAGGTGCGTCGATGAAAAGCGAAACGGTGAAGAACGCGATTGCAGCAAACCTCGCCGCCCTGCAGGAAACGCTGGCGGTTTCGATGAGCCGCGCCGCCGAGGCACACGAAGCCATGAAGGCCGGTGAGCAGAACCAAGCCATCGGCACGGTGATTGGTCTTGATACCGAGCTGGAAAACGCGCTGGCGCTATACCGCGCCGCCATCGCGCTGCACCAAGGAGGCCGGTAATGAGCCGCGAAAAACGCAGACAGAAGGGCGAGGGCAGCCTCATAAAGTTGGCGGGCTGCCGATTTTGGTACGCGTCCTACCACGACGTCACCGGGCGCAAAATCCGGGTGTCGACGAAGACCGAGAACCAGACCGAGGCGCTCAACTTCCTGCGGAAACTGACCAGCGACCGCGATAAGGGCCTCGCGCCGCTCACCGACCTGAAGAAAATCAGGTACGGTGACCTGCGGAAAGCGCTGCTGGCCAGCTACGTCGAGAACGGAAACAAGTCGCTGCTCAGCACGGCGGATGGTGAGGAAACGATACCGGGCCTGAAGCAGCTCGACCAGCATTTCGGGTTCAGCGATGAGAACGCGGGACCGCCAGTCACCCGGCTGGGCACCGAGGCCGCCCGCGAATTCATCCGCGCCCGGCAAGCCGAGGGCGCAGGGAACGCGATTATCAACCGCTCGCTGGCGGCCCTCCGGCGGATGCTCAAGCTGGCTCACCGCGAAGGCCGGATACCAAACGTGCCGTTCATCCCTCTGCTCAAGGAACCCGCACCGAGACGAGGCTTTCTGCCGCTCGAACGATTCGAGCGGGTCCTGAACCTGATGCCGCCCGAGTTGAAGCCGCTGATTTGCTTTCTGTATTTCTGCGGGGTCCGTTGCGGTGAGGCCCTGCAAATCACATGGGAGCAGGTTGACCTTGTTAACAAGCTCATCCGGCTGGAGCCGGAGCAAACCAAGAACGCCAACGCCCGCGTGATACCGCTACCGGGGCCGATGGCCGCGATGCTCGACCGCATCGAGCCGAAGGAAGGGCTGGTCTTCTGCAGCACGAACCTCGCCCGCGAATGGCGCACTGCCTGTATCCGGGCCGGTGAAGCCACGCAGACTCCGACGCCCGGCGCGCCCGCCAGCGACCCACGATACGGATACAAGGGGCTCCTGCTTCACGACCTGCGCCGCAGCGCGGTCCGCAATCTGCGGTTGGCTGGCGTACCCGAGGGCGTCGTAATGAAAATCACCGGCCACAAGACGCGGTCGGTTTTTGAAAGATACAACATTGTCAGCAGCGACGACCTGACCGAAGCGATGCGCCGCTTGGAACTGGCCAGCGCCCAAAACGCGGGATTCCTGCCCGGCGGGTCAAAACAAGGTCAAAAAGGTGGCCGAAAGGCCCTGAAACCCGCGTAAATAGCGCATAGTAAGAAGATTGAGAATCTTCCGTCCTAACCCCTAGACGATAGCGCCACTGGCGAGGACGTTCGATTATAACAAACGCGCGCGGCACCCCACCTCAGGCGAGCTTTCAGCCCGTGATCGGGGCTTGACAACCCACCGCCAGAGGTTCAGAATCTTATAGCGAATAAAAAGCGAAACTACTCACCCCGGTAGTTGCGCTCGCATCCGTTCCGATCCCAGCTCGCGAGGTATCCCCTATGGCGTCCGCGCTGCGAGTATTTCCCTCCCCCGCCCGCGACCGGCAGACCCTGGCCGAAATCGCGGGAGTGGTCCCGGCGTCGCGTCTGGGAGCGCGTCCGCAGCCCGAGACTATCCTCACCGGCATCCCGCAAGTGGATGGCCTCACCGGCGGCGTGCCCCGCGGTGGCCTGACCGAGGTCTTCGGGCCGGCCTCTTCCGGCCGCACCAGTCTGCTGCTCTCGCTCCTGGCTCAGGTAACAGCGCGGGAGGAGGTCTGCGCTCTGGTGGATGCAAGTGACGCCTTCGATCCCCACTCCGCGGCCGTCGCCGGCGTGGATCTGAAGCGCGTGCTGTGGGTCAGGTGCGGGAAGCAGGTTTTTCGTTCCTCGTTTCCAGTTTCTCGAAAGAACCCAGCGGCTGCCGAGAAACGAAAAACCAGGAACCAGAAACTCGCTTCCGTCGAACAGGCCTTGCGTGCCGCCGACCTGCTGCTGCAGGCCGGTGGGTTCGGGCTGGTGGTTATGGACCTGGGCAATATTCCTCCGGTGATAGCGCGACGTGTGCCGCTGACCTCGTGGTTCCGCTTCCGCCGCACAGTAGAAAACACGGACACGGCGTTGGTGGTCGTCGAGCAGGAGGCCTCGGCGAAGAGCTGTGCGTCACTGGTGTTGAAGACCAGGCACTTGGCAATCAGCAATGAGCATTTGGCCAAAACCGGCGCGGGCCCTTCGCATGCACGGCTGCTGTCAGGGTTGCAGCTCGAAGTTGAGGTTCTGAATTCACGTATTTTGCAACGCAAACCTGTCCGCTCAGCCACAACTACATTCGAATCACGCACCGTTTGGTTTGGCTGATTGCCAACTGCCAATTGCTAATCGCATGCCTTACGCCGCCATCTACGTTCCGGTGCAATCTCCGCAGCAGGAAGCGGCCGCCCATGCCGTGCTGCTCGATTGCGCGCAGGCCTTCTCGCCGCGCGTGGAAGATACTGCCGCCGACACGGTAGTGCTCGGCATCGCCGGTCTGGAGCGCTTGTTCGGTCCGCCGGCCAGGCTGGCGCAGGACCTCGCGCGGCGCGCATTGGAACTGGGGCTCGCGGCGAATATCGCGGTGGCGGCAAATCCCGATGCGGCGGTTCTCGCCGCGCGAGGGTTCACAGGCGTCACTGTGATCCCGCCCGGAAAGCAGGCCGAGCGACTGGGATCGCTTCCGGTGGACGTGCTGCAGGTCGCGCCGGAGATGCTGGAGACGCTCGATCGCTGGGGCGTGCGCGATCTCCGCCACCTGGCGGCTCTGCCCGAGGTGGCGCTTGTCGAACGTTTGGGACAGGAAGGGCTGCGTTTGCAGAAGCTGGCGCGCGGCGCCCTTGAGCGCTCGCTCGTCCAGGCGGCCCCGCCACTCAAATTCGAAGAGACGATGGAACTGGAATATCCCGTGGCGCTGCTGGAGCCGCTGGCGTTCGTCCTAGGACGCTTGCTGGAACATCTCTGCGCGCTCCTGGGAGCGCGGGCGCTGGCGACGAATGAGCTGCGGTTGGTGCTCGGGCTCGACCTGGCTGACTGTAGTGAAGAGGTTTCCAGTTCCTCGTTTCTCGTTTCTCGTGAGAACCAGGCCTCTGCCGAGCAACGAGAAACAAGAAACGAGAAACGTTATTGCCTCCGCCTTCCCTTGCCCATGCTCGACTCGCGGCTCTTCCTCAAGCTGCTGCAACTGGAGTTGCGGAGGCATCCTCCGGAGGCGCCGGTGGTGAGGGTGACGCTCGCAGCCGAACCGGTGAAACCGCGGCCGGGCCAGGGTGGATTGTTTCTGCCCGCGACGCCGGCGCCGGACCGGCTGGAGCTTACGCTGGCGCGGCTGGCGGGAATCGTGGGCGCGCACAAGATTGGAGCCGCGGAGATTCTGGACACGCATCGTCCCGACGCCTTCCAGATGAAGCGATTCGTGCCCGCGGCGCCGCGGGGACTAAAGCCCCTCGCAAGAGCAGCGGCTGTTTCGGCACGGCTGAAGCCGTGCCCTCCCGCCGTGGCATTGCGGCGTTTCCGACCTCCGCTGGCGGCCGCGGTGGAGGTGCGCGCGGGAGAACCGGTGCGCATCGCCGCCAGTGAGATCCAGGGCGAGGCGGCGTCGGTTTCTGGCCCGTGGCGGAATTCCGGGGATTGGTGGAAAGGAAAAGCGTCACGGATCGACACGGATGCTCACGGATCAAACTGGGCAAGGGATGAATGGGACATCGCTGTGCCGGGCAACCAAGGCATCGCGCTCTATCGGATCTATCGCGAGATTCAGAGCGGCGCGTGGTTCGTGGACGGAACCTATGACTGAACAATCCGCGAGAATCCGCGTTAATCCGCGGTAGAGAAGTTAATCATGTACGTCGAGCTCCATTCTGCTTCCGCCTTCAGCTTTCTAGAGGGGGCTTCCCTTCCCGAGGAATTGGTGGACAAGTGCGCCGCGGCTGAAATGCCCGCCATGGCTTTGCTCGACCGTGACGGCGTTTACGGCGCTCCGCGTTTTCATCTGGCCGCGAAGAGGGTGGGAGTGAAGGCGCACATCGGGGCGGAAGTTTCCTGTTCCTCGTTTCCCGTTTCTCGTAAGAACCAGGTTTCTGGCGAGCCACGAGAAACAAGAAACCAGAAACTTCCATTGCTGGCCGAATCCCGCACCGGCTACCAGAATCTTTGCCTGCTAATCACGCGCATGAAAATGCGCGGCTCCAAGGACGCGTCGCCCGAGATCATCGCAGCACGCGAAGACGATCTGCGGGAACACGCCGCCGGGCTCATCTGTCTGACCGGAGGCGACGAGGGCCCGCTGGCCTCTGCGCTGGCCGAAGGCGGAAAAGAAGAAGCGCGCTGCGCCGTCGCGCGCATGGTTTCGATCTTCGGGCGCGAGAACGTTTACGTCGAGATGCAGCGACACTTTCTGCGCGAAGAGGAAGCGCGCAACCAGGCGGCGGTCGAGATCGCGCGCTCTCTCGGCCTGCCCATCCTGGCGACCAACGGTGTGCGCTACGCGCGCGCCGAGCAGCGCGAAATCCTCGACGCCTTCACCGCTATCCGTCATCACCGGACGCTGGAAACTGCCGGGCGCCTGCTGGCGCGCAACTCCGAGCGCTACGCAAAGACGCCGGACGAGATGGCGCGCTTGTTCGTTGACCTGCCGGAGGCCATCGCCGAAACTGCGCAGCTCTCATCCCGTCTCGGCTTCACGCTCGCCGACCTCGGCTACGAATTTCCGCGCTACCCTGTGCCCGAAGGCGAAACCATAATGTCATTCCTGCGCAAACGCACCGGAGAAGGCGCGAGCGAGCGTTACGGCAGCGCCCACTGCCATCTGCGCCAGCGCGCCAGGCGCCAGATCGAGCGCGAGCTGGCGCTGATTGAGAAGCTTGATCTTGCCGGTTATTTCCTGATCGTGTGGGACATCGTTCGCTTCTGTCGCGAGCAAGGCATCCTGGTACAGGGACGCGGCTCGGCGGCCAACTCCGCCGTCTGCTACTCGCTCGGCATCACCGCGGTTGATCCCATCCAGATGGACCTGCTGTTCGAGCGCTTTCTTTCAGAAGAACGCGGCGAGTGGCCGGACATCGATCTCGATCTGCCTTCGGGCGAGCAGCGCGAGCGCGCCATTCAATATGTCTATCAGCGTTACGGAAAACTTGGCGCCGCGATGACCGCCAACGTCATCACTTATCGCGGGCGCTCGGCGGCGCGCGAGATCGGCAAGGTGCTGGGTTTCGATCCCGAGATGCTCGACCGGCTCGCGAAGCTGGTGGGATCGTGGGAGTACCGCGATCCTGACGAGACGCTCGCGCGCCAGTTCCGCGACGCCGGGCTTGACCTTGCGCATCCGCGCCTGCGCAAGTTCCTCGAGCTGGCGCTGGCGGTGCAGGACTTGCCGCGCCATCTTGGCCAGCACTCGGGCGGAATGGTCGTTTGCCAGGGACAGCTCGATTCGGTTGTGCCGCTCGAGCCCGCAACCATGCCCGGACGCGTGGTGGTGCAGTGGGACAAGGAGGACTGCGCCGATATGGGCATCATCAAGGTGGACCTGCTCGGGCTGGGCATGATGGCGGTGCTCGAAGACTCGATCGAACTGATCCGCCACGATTACGGCGAGCAGGTGGATCTGGCACACCTGCCCGCCAACGATCCCGAAGTCTATGCCGCGCTGCAGAGGGCCGACACGGTGGGTATGTTCCAGGTGGAAAGCCGGGCTCAGATGTCCTGCCTGCCACGCCTCAGGCCAAAATGTTTCTACGACATTGTGGTGGAGGTGGCGATCATCCGCCCGGGACCGATAGTCGGGCAGATGGTGAACCCCTATCTGAAGCGCCGCCAGGGACGCGAGCCAGTCACTTATCCGCATCCCTCGCTCGAGCCGGTGCTGGCGCGGACGCTGGGCGTCCCGCTCTTCCAGGAGCAGTTGCTGCGCATGGCCATGATCGCCGCAGGGTTCAGCGGAGGCGAGGCGGAAGAGTTGCGCCGCGCCTTCGGCTTCAAGCGCTCGGAGCGGCGCATGCGCGACATTGAAGTCAAGCTGCGCGCCGGCATGGAGCGCAATGGCATCGCGCCGGAAGCGCAGCAACAGATTGTCCAGTCCATCACATCGTTCGCGCTCTACGGCTTCCCCGAATCGCACGCCGCCAGCTTCGCGCTGATCGCCTACGCCAGCGCCTGGCTCAAGTGCCATTACCTGGCGGCGTTTACCGCCGCGCTGCTCAACAATCAGCCCATGGGGTTCTATCATCCTTCGACCATCGTGAAGGACGCGCAGCGGCATGGGCTGAAGATCAGGCCGGCGGATGTGATGCGATCGGAGTGGCTGTGCACGCTGGAGCCAGTTTCAAGTTTCGAGTTTCAAGTTTCGGGCGATGCGCAAATCCAAAACTCGAAACTCGAAAATGGAAACTCGAAACTATTTGCCGTCCGTCTCGGCCTTCGCTACGTCAAAGGCCTGCGTGAAGAAGCGGGGCGGGCGCTGGTGCGCGAGCGCGAGCGGTGTCCGTTCGCTTCCGTCGACGACCTCGCGCGGCGCGTACCCGAACTGCGCAAAAATGAACTGGTGGCGCTGGCGGAGGTGGGAGCGCTGAACGGAGTTTCCAGTTTCGAGTTTCAAGTTTCGAGTAAAAGCAACCCCGCGCCGCCGCCTAACTTGAAACTCGAAACTCGAAACTTGAAACTGCATCGTCGCGATGCGCTCTGGCAGGTGGAAAGAGCCGTCCGCCCGCCCGGGCCGTTGCTGGAAGAAATCGCCGAGCCGGATGCTGCCTCACCGCTTGCCGCCATGAGCGATGAAGAACGCCTGGTGGCGGACTTCCGCGGCACCGGGCTGACCCTGGGTCCGCATCCCATGGCTTACCGCCGCGCGCAAATGAATGCGCTGGGCGTGCGTCTTGCGCGCGAATTGCCCGGCTTGCCCAACGGCAAGCGGGTGCGCGCTGCCGGCTGCGTGATCGCGCGCCAGCGCCCCGGCACCGCCCGCGGCTTCGTCTTCCTGAGTCTCGAGGACGAAACCGGCATCGCCAACGCCATCATCACTCCCGACCTGTTCGAGAAAAACAGGCTGCTGCTCGTGGGAGAACAGTTCCTGCTGGTCGAAGGTGTGCTCCAGAACCTGGACAACGTGGCCGCGGTGAAGGCGGAGCGCGTGTTGCCGCTCTCCATCACGCACGCCACCACTCGTTCGCACGACTTCCACTGAGGTCTCCGCCTGCGTTGGAAAATTCAACGCAGAAAAAATTCCACGGAATTCTTGCGGATGTCACTTCCTCGTAACTACTCTCCAGGAAATTGTTCTATACTGAAACGGGATTTTCATCGATTCAGGACTTGTTTGAAGGAGTGTTGTTCAATGGCGAGAGCTACCGCCCGCAAGAAAGTTTTAACCACCAATGGCGACAATTCTGCCGGGTCATCGGTGACCGTGATATCGGCGCCCAACACCTTGGAAGACGAGATCCGCCTTCGCGCATACTTGCTGTACGAGCAGGAAGGACGGCAGGACGGTCGCGACCGGGAATACTGGCTCCGCGCCGAGTCGGAGATTCTGGAGCACTACGGCCTGCGCAACAGAGGCTAGGCGGGGTTTGGCGGCCATCCTCCTTATCGACGACAACCCAGTGCAATTACGCGCACGAGAAGCAGTTCTGCGCAATGCCGGGTTTGAAACCCACACCGCAACCACCCAAGAAAGCGCCCTGGCTGCGCTCTGGCGCGAGGGCGCCGACATCGGGGCAATCATCACTGACCACATCATGCCCGGTCGCGGCGGGGCGGAGTTCGTGCGCACTTTGCGCACCGCCAAACCCCATGTGCCGGTGATCGTGATCACCGGACTGGCGGAGGCCGAAGGCGACTACCAAGGCTTGGGCGTTACCTTCCGCCAGAAGCCCTGTCCACCGGAAGAGCTTATCGCCTTGGTGTGTGCCGCGATCGCTGGCCCCAAGGGTTAAGGCGGCTCACTCCTGCCATCACGCCGTGGTTTGCTGGACTCCCAAGAGTGCCTCTGCTTGTGCCGGCAGGGCGAACGAGACGGCCCGATCCGCGTAACGGGCGTGAATGTCGTTGAACTGGGAGCGGATCTCGCGAAAAGCGGACAGCAATAAAGGATCGAAGTGTTGGGGAAGGGTGCGGCCGTCGCCTTCGAGCAGTACACGGCTGGCTTCGTCGTGGCTTAGCGCAGGCTTGTAAGGCCGATGGGTTCGCAGAGCGTCATATTGATCCACCAGCATCACCACGCGCCCGGCCAGAGGTATCTCCAGCCCTTTGAGCCCGTGCGGATATCCGGTGCCGTCCCAGCGCTCATGGTGGGTAAGAGCAATCTGGCGAGCCAGTTCGATCAGGGGCGAACGAGAGCCGGATAGGACCTCGGCTCCGATCTCAGTGTGACGCTTGAGCAAGATCCACTCCTCGGCGGTCAGGGGGCCGGGCTTGTGGATGATGGCGTCGGGCACGCCGATCTTGCCCACGTCGTGCATGGGGGCAGCCTCAAAGAGCCGATCGGCATCGGGAACGGACCATCCAGTGGCCAGCGCCAGCCGGCGCGCGTAATGGGCAATGCGCACTACGTGTTCTCCCGTTTCATGGTCGCGGCAGCGGGTGGCGGTCAGCAGCCGCAAAACGGTATCGTGATACGAGCGCTCCAGTTCCCTTGATTGTTGCCGCTCTGCAAGGAGCGCCGATTTCAAGTCCTGAGCATAGGCTTGCAATTGGCGGTTGGCCATCTCCAGTTGGCGTGTCCGCTCTTCGTCTTTCGCCAGCACCTGCTTCAGGTCGCGGGCATACAGCTCAAGCTGAGGGCGCAGATCCGTCATCTGCCGCCGCACTTCCCTGCCCGTCTCATCCCCGTTGCATCTGCTCATGAACCTTGTTCCTTCCCTCCGAGGCCGTCAACGCCCGCCGCACGCACTCCAGCAACTGCAACGGACTGAAAGGCTTGACCAGGTAGGCTCCGATGCCGAGCGCAAGACCCCGCTGCCGGTCTTTCTCCCGGTCCCTGCCGGTTAGCATGAGGATGGCGATATCAGCGGTGCTGGGTTCGCCGCGCAAAGTTTCCGCCACCTCGATGCCGGTCCTTCCCGGCATCATCCAGTCCAGGAGGATCAGATCAGGGTGCTCTGCGCGGGCCAACTCCACCGCCTGTTCGCCGTTGGCAGCGTGCAAAATACGCAGCCCCGGAGCTTCCAGCGTGGTCTCAATCAGCGTCCTCAGGCTTTCTTCGTCATCGGCAATCAGGATGGTTTTCATCAGGGCACTGCGCACTGCCAGTCGCGCAAAGTCGTGGGGATCGACACTCGCTCCTGGCCGTCCGTAGTATGAGCCTGCGCGCCAGGGGACGGAAGCGGGATGGGCGGCGCAAATACTTCGGACACTGCCAATCTGGTAAGAATCTGTGGGGCGGGTTTCAATTGGGGAAGCGGCCATCTTCGGGCTGTACCATTGGACCGGAGTCGACCACGACTCTCCGCGCGTTGCGCAACCTTATTCCTCTCTGAGAAAATGATGAGAATCCGTGGTGTGGACTGATGCCTCAATTTGGTAGCTATGCGCTGTTGCTGGCGCTCGCCCTGGGTGTCTATTCTCTAGTGGCTGGCGCCATTGCCTTGGTACGCAAGGGTGTTGCCGCCGACCGCATCAGCGAGACAGCACGGCGGGCGGGCATGGCTGTTTTCATCGCCCTCACTGCTGCAGCCGTTGCGCTGGTGGCCGCCGCCTTCACCGACGATTTCTCCGTCGCCTACATCTTGCATCACAGCAACCGCGACCTCGCTATCCCCTACAAGTTCTCCGTGCTCTGGTCAGGACAGGAAGGCTCGCTGCTGTTCTGGGCGTGGCTGCTCTCCGCCTACGGATTCGTTCTGCGCTGGCGGCACAAGGTGGACACGCGCCTGGTCGCCTATGCCTCGGTGATCGTGGCTGCAGTGCAGGTGTTCTTCATCCTGCTCATCAATTTCGCCGCCAATCCATTCGCCATGATGATCGGCGACATCCCGCCCGACGGCAACGGACTGAACCCGCTGTTGCAGTATCCGGAGATGGTGATCCATCCGCCCATGCTCTACTTGGGATATGTGGGCTTCTGCATTCCCTTTGCCTTCGCGCTCGGCGCGCTGATCATGAAGTATCCGGGCGAGAAGTGGATCCACATCACCCGCCGCTGGACCATGGTCACATGGGCGTTCCTTACCTGCGGCATATTCCTGGGCGCGCATTGGGCGTACTCGGTGCTGGGCTGGGGCGGATACTGGGGATGGGACCCGGTGGAGAATGCGTCCCTGATGCCATGGCTGACCGGCACCGCCTTCCTGCACTCGGTCATGATGCAGGAAAAGCGCGGCATGCTGAAGATGTGGAACATGTGGCTGATCTTCGCCACCTTCATGCTCTCGATCTTCGGCACCTTCCTGACGCGCTCGGGCGTGGTCAGTTCAGTGCACGCCTTCGCGCAGTCTTCGATCGGCACGTGGTTCGTGACCTTTCTGGCGCTCACCTTCGCCACCTGCGTGTACTTCTTCGTGCGCAACCGCGGCGAGCTGAAAAGCGAGAACAAGCTGGAGTCGCTGGTCTCGCGCGAATCCAGCTTCCTGTTCAATAACCTGGTGTTGCTGGCCGCCTGCTTCGCGGTGTTGTGGGGAACGCTTTTCCCGGTGCTTTCCGAGTGGGTGCAGGGGACGAAAGTCACGGTCGGGCCACCGTTCTTCAACCGCGTCAACTTGCCCATCGGGATGTTCCTGCTGCTGTTGACCGCGGTGGGGCCGCTGCTGGCCTGGCGTAAGACATCGGTAGAGAGTCTGAAGCGCAATTTCCTGTGGCCGGCCGTGGCCGCGGTGGCGACGGCTGTCCTGCTGATCGCC
>DATKLD010000057.1:0-16125 GCA_035542595.1 Terriglobales bacterium | reverse complement strand
GATGAGCATGTCCATGAGCAAGCCCTCGCCGGAAATGCAGAAGCTCAGCAAGACGTTCGTTGGCACCTGGAGTTCAAGCGAGAAGCACGAGCCCAGCCCCTGGGCGCCGAAGGGCGCCACCGGCAAGGGGACGGCCGTGTTCAAGAGCGGACCGGGCGGCCTGTCGCTGGTCCAGGATTACAAGTCTTCCAGCACCATGATGGGAGCCTTCGCCGGCCACGGCGTCATGTGGTGGGATGCTAAGGCTGGCGGCTTCAAGGGCGTCTGGTGCGACTCCATGACTCCCGCCGGTTGCGAGGTCAGTAAAGGCGTTGCCAAGTGGGACGGCAACAACATGGTGGGGAGCGATGAAAGCGAGATGATGGGACAGAAGTTCGCCATGAAAGAAACCTGGAGCGATATCACGCCGACTTCCTTCACCTTTACCGTGGATGGCGGCCCGCCGGGCGGCGAGATGAAGCGCATGATGACCATCAAGTACACGCGCGCCGGCGCGGCCAAGACGGAGGCCAAGAAGCCGTAAGATACTGACAACTACCGCCACGGATTCTCACGGATACACTCCACTCGTCGTATTTAGGGTGCGGTGAAATCCGTGAAGATCCGTGGCTGATCCTCTTTGACGTGCCGCCCTCCGGGCTCATATTCCTTTTCAATCCTCTTCCCAGCGCTTACGCGCTGCGCTCACCCAAATGTCGCCCTTCCGGGCTCTCCTAAAACTTCACAGAATTTTCTGGATAATCCGTTATTGTTGTCTTCGATGCGCAAGGTCGTCCTCCTCTACAACCCCATCGCCGGAAAGAACCGCGAGCGGCGCCGTGCCGACGTAGAAGCCGCGGCGCGGGTGCTGCGCGGCGCAGGCGCGAAAGCGCAAACCGTCGAGACGCGCGCGCCCGGTTCAGCCGGCGAGCAGGCGCGGGAGGCCGTCGCCGAAGGGTACGACACCGTGCTTGCCTGCGGCGGCGATGGCACCGTCCACGATGTGGTCCAGGGGCTGGCCGGCACCAATGCTCCGATGGGCGTTATCCCGCTCGGCACGGGCAATTCTCTCGCCAACGAACTGGGACTATCCCGCAACCCCGTGCGCGCGACCCAGGCAATCCTCTCGAGCGAGCCCCGCCGAATCGCACTCGGCAAGGTGGAATATCCGGAGCGCGGGACGGCACGCCAGGGCGCGCGCTACTTCATCGTGATCGCCGGCGCGGGCGTGGACGCCCGCATGCTCTACCAGATGAACGTCGCCGCCAAGCAGCAACAGGGCATGGCTGCCTACTACGGCGAGGCCCTGCACCTCTTCCTGACTCATCGCTTCCAGCGCTTTGAAGTCGAGTGGTGCGATCTCCAGGGCGAATCCCACCGCGTGGGCGTCACCCAGGTGATGGCCGTGCGCGTGCGCCAGTTCGGAGGCATCCTGCGCTGGCTGGCGCCCGACGCCGACCTGGAAAAAGACGCACTGCAGCTCATCCTGTTCCGCACCGACAGCCGCGTGTCCTATTGCCTGTATCTGTTGCGGGCGCTGCTCCAGCAACGCTGGAAGACGCCGGGCGTGGACCTGGTGTCCGCGCGCGAGGCGGTCTGCCGTCCCATCGCGGGAGAGCCCTCTGCTAGCGTCTATGCCGAGGCGGATGGAGAGCTTCTCGGAGGCCTGCCGGTGCGCTTCAGCACCGTGCCTAATGCGCTGACGCTGCTGGTGCCGAAGAGATGATGCCCTTGGTCGTCGGCTCTCGGTCGTCGGCCATTAAGAGCCTCGGCACTGCCAGGTTCGGCTTGGCCTCCGCCGATGCGCTGGTTTTGGGCCGACGACCGACGACCGACGACCTCTTGGCCGACGACCGGATGTTAAACTCCATTCAGTTTCGCCGACCATTTGGAACCGATCACACATCTGCTGACTGGCGCCTGCATGAGCCGCGCCGGTTTGAACCGCAGGACGGGACTGGCGACCGTCACGCTCGTGCTGGCCTCGGAAGCCTCCGACATCGACGTCTTCTACGCCTTCCGCGGTCCGGTCGCCGGCTTAGAGCACCATCGTGGGTGGACGCACTCCTTTGTTGGTGTCCCGGTGATGGCCGCGCTCACCGTGCTGGTGGTGTGGGGCTGGAACCGGCTCCTCAACAAACGCCGCCTCGATCCCAGCGCGCCCATGACCATGGGACCGAGGCGCTTACCGATACGCTGGGGAGTGCTCTACGCCATCGCGCTGCTGGGCCCGCTCAGCCACATCCTGCTCGACTACACCACCGCTTACGGCATCCGCATGTTCGAGCCTTTTTCCTACAAGTGGGTCGAGTGGGATACGGTCTCGATCGTCGAGCCGTTCATGCTGATCGTTCTGATCCTGGGACTGATCCTGCCTTCGCTGTTCGGACTGATCAATGAAGAGATCGGGGCACGCCAGCCGCTGTTCCGCGGACGCGCCGGGGCGATCGCGGCGCTGGTGGCCCTGGTGCTGATGTGGGGCGTGCGGGACTTCTACCATCGGCGGGCGGTCGCCGCGCTGGAATCGCGCAGCTACCAGGGCCAGGACGCGCTGCGCGTTTCCGCATTCCCTTATCCGTGGAATCCCTTTGTGTGGCACGGAGTGGTCGAGACCCGGGATTTTTACCAGACCATGCTGGTGGACTTGCTCCACGGCGAGATCGATCCCCAGGGCCGCGCCCGCACTTACTACAAGCCGGAGCAAACCCCGGTGCTGGAGGCGGCAAAAAAGTCCTACCTCGGCCGCGTATACCTGGACTGGGCGAGGTATCCGCTGATCACCACCGAGCCGGTCGAGCAAAGCGACGTTGCCTACCGGGTGCGCTTCATCGACTTGCGCTACAACTATCCCGAACGCCGCCGGCCGCCGCTGGGCGGGTCGGTGGACCTGAACCGGAACCTGCAAGTCGTCGCCCAGCGATTCGGGTGGCGTGTGCAGCGCGGGCCCTAGGACGGCACGACTGCGGAACCGTCTTGCCTGGGTCATTCATAAGGCACCGACGGGAGGGCACGGCTTCAGCCGTGCCGTTCGGAGTTGCGTGTATACGGGCTTTAGCCCCCGGGGATTGATCTGTTGCGCGATAGCAACTCGTGCTCCCTGTCATCTCAGTCCGCCTTGGTTTGCCGCGGGCCCCAGCGGCTGAAGCCGGAAATAAATTGGGCCTTTTGCGGCACGGCTGAAGCCGTGCCCTCCCGGTTGCAACAGGAGTGATCCAGGCTAGGGGTATAGGCCGATGCGCCGCAGGAGATCATTGAAGCGCGGATCGGAGCGCAGCGGATCCCAGATCGGGTCCACTTTTAGATAGAAGAGCGGGGCTGCGCGCTCCTCGTAGCCTTTTTCGAGCCACGCGAAGGCTTGCTCTTTGTCCCCCAGCCCGACATAAATGCGGGCGAAGCTGATGGGAAACACGTACCTCTGTTTGGAAGCCTCCTTGAGCTCTGCGAGTAACTGGAGTGCCCGGGTTCGCTCACCCGATCGGGCAAGTACGTTTCCCATGAAGGCAAGGGACAGAGGAGTGCGTCGGCTCAGCGCAGCGTATTTTTCAAGCTCGGATAGAGCCTCCCGGAACATCCCTTTTTCGGCGTACGCCAGGCCCAACTGATAGTGTGCCAGCGGGGCATTCGGGTCCATCTCCAGCATCTTCTTGAATTGTTCAATGGCCTCGTCAAACCGTCTCGCCATGTAGAGGTCACGACCCATTCTAAAGTTGGTCAACAGGGAAAGCGGGTCAAGACTCAGGGCATGTTTGTCTTCTGCCAAGGCTTCGTTCGAAAGTCCAAGGGTTGAATAATAAAGCGAATAAGACCACTGCGGGGAAGACGGACTCAATGCTAGCGCTCGCTCATAATGCTTCTTAGCGGCTGGCCAATCGTAATCGTAGATGATACTGGCGTATCCCAGCGCAGCGTGGGCGTCGGCCACCTGTTCATCAATCTCCAACGCCTTCAGCGCGGCGGCTTTCGCTTTCGGCACCACCTCGTGCGGAGGAAGCCAAGCGAATGCGGCGAGTTGGTTGTAAGCCTCAGCCATTCCAGCGTACGCCGGCGCGTAGTTGGGGTCCTTTTCGATGGCCTGCTGGAAGCACTCGATGCCTTTCTTTGCTCCGTCCTCGCTTCCTTTGTTCCAGAAATAGCGGCCCTTCAAATAGAGCTGATACGCTTCCGCATTCTCGGTGTAGCGTTTCGTCAGCCGCTGTTTCTCTTCGCCGGTCAGGCGCAGCCGCAGCTTCTCAGAGATTTCTGACGAGAGGTCCTCCTGCAGAGCAAAGACGTCGGCCATCTTCCGGCTGTATTGGCCACCCCATAGCCGCGAGCCGTTCCCGACATCGATCAGTTCCGCCTGCACGACCACAACGTTGTCGCGGTGAGCCAGTCTTCCAGAGAGCACGGAACGCACGTGCAGATCCCGTCCGATCTTCAGAGGATCGTTCTCCTTTCCCTTGTAGCGGAACACGGTTCCGCGTGCCATCACGCGCAGACTCGGCAATTGTGAAAGGTTATTGATGACGCTTTCGGTGATGCCATCGCTCAAGTAATCAGTGCTCGCGTCTGCGCTGGTGTTGACGAAGGGGAGCACGGCCAGCGAGTCGATGGCAGGACCTCGCGTGCGCAAGGCGGCGAACCAGGCTCCCAGAACAAGTAATACCGCAAGACCAATCCGGCCGGCCGCCAACGCTGCACTTCTGGGCCAATTCAACCTGACTCCCGCCCTAAAGATTTCTTGCCACGCGGAGATCTGACCCGAATCGCTGTCGCGCTTCAGCCTTTGCAAGTCTGCCCGCAGTTGCGAGGCGGTCTGGTAGCGGCGCTCGCGGTCTTTCTCCAACGCTTGATTGATGATCCGCACCAGCCGGGGTGGCAAATCCGGGTTCAAGCGTGCTGGAGGCGTCGGCCCTTTATTCAGGATGGCATCCAATATGACCCCCGGGATGTTGCCGCCGAAAGCCACTTGGCCGGTGGCCATTTCGTAGAGCACGGCCCCGAACGAGAACAGATCAGTGCGCGCGTCGACCTTCTCGCCCAGCGCTTGCTCGGGTGACATGTACTCGGCCGTTCCCATCACCATCCCGGGGCCCGTCACGCTTTCGGTCTCGACCGGAGAGCGTCGTTGCTGCGGTCCCAACTTAGCCAGACCGAAATCCAGAATCTTTGCGTGTCCTCGCTCGGTGACAAAAATATTGGAAGGCTTTATGTCGCGGTGGATGATGTCCTTGGCGTGAGCAGCATCGAGGCCGTCCGCGATTTGAATCCCCAGGTCGAGCACTTGTTCCAAAGGGAGCGGCTTGCCTTCAATGGCGCGCTTCAGCGTCTTCCCCTCCATAAACTCCATGGCAATGAAGTGCTCGCCGTCCTGCTCACCGATGTCGTGAACGGTGCAGATGTTGGGGTGATTCAGCGCCGATGCAGCCTCCGCTTCGCGCCGGAAGCGTTCGAGCGCAGCAGCGTCGTGGGCCATCTCGCCAGGCAGGAATTTGAGCGCAACGAACCGGTGGAGCCGCGTGTCCTCGGCCTTGTAGACCACGCTCATGCCGCCCTCACCCAGCAGGGACACGATGCGATAGTGGCCGACCTCTCGTCCCACCAGCGAGTGTTGTTCGCCATCGGCCATCAAACCGGCCGCCACCTCCGCCGCGGGCGACTCGATGAAGCCCTCCGCCTGCTGTTCATGCGCGAGCAGCGATTCCACTTCCTGGCGCAATGCCTGATCTCCAACGCAGGCTTGCTGCAAAAACGCGTCCCGTTCCTCTGGCTGCAGGGCGGCTGCGGAATGGTAGAGCTCCTCGACTTGGCTCCAGCGCTTAGGCATCCTGCCTGACCCCGCTGAGTTCGCGCAGCAACCAGACTTTTGCCAGTCTCCAATCGCGACGCACAGTTTCCGGGGAAACCTTCAAGACTTCGGCTGTTTCCTCAACCGTCAGTCCGCCGAAAAAACGCAGTTCCACGACCTGAGCTTTGCGAGCATCGACTCCGGCCAAAGCGTGGAGAGCTTCGTCCACTGCGACCAAGTCCGGCGAGCGCCCAGCTGCGACCGGCAGCGATTGATCGAGAGAGATGGCCTGCGCTCCACCGCCACGCTTGGCATAGTGGCGTGTGCGCGCGTAGTCCACGAGAATCCGCCGCATCAAGCGCGCACAAAGAGCAAAGAAGTGGGCCCGGTTCTGCCAGTGCACGTTGTGGACGTCCACCAGGCGCAGGTAAGCCTCGTTGATTAACGCGGTGGTTTGCAGGGTGTGATCGGGACGTTCCAGGCGCATGCGACGCTGTGCCAGGTGTCGCAGTTCGTGGTAGACGAGCGGGACCAGCTTCTCCAGCGCGCTCTCGTCGCCGTCATTCCACGCCAGTAGGAGCTGCGTGACTTCTCGCGGCTGTTCCTGGGTCAGCATCGCCGTCCCTCAGAACCCAGGTTCCAGGGAAGCAAGGACCACGGATAATACTACCCCATTCCACGCCCCCCGCCCCCAAAAATGGCCTCTGTTACCGCTTTTTGCCCGATTTCACGCTTTAACGGGTAGAAGCAGAACGGAAAGGAGCACTCCCATGAAAAGCATGAAGTCAATGCTGTTTGTCCTATTCGCGTTCGCCATCGTGAGCCTGCTGGTTGCGCAAGAGCAGCAGCCCACTACAACACCTAACGCTGCACCCGCGGTCGCGAGCCCGGCAACCGCACCCACCAGCGGTGTGAGCACCGAACCTGGCGCCACCAGCGGTGGGCAGCCACTTGTGACGAATGCGCCACCGGCAGGCAAATCGCCTGAGGGCCGCGCGGATTCTGAGAAGAAACCCGTACGCGAGGGTAATCCTGACCCGGCCCAGAACCTCATCGAGTACGGCGGTGCTGGCTAAGTACGCAGTCGTTCTGCCCGGGCAACGGGCTTCCGCGAGGAAGCGGGTTCGTTCCCAGTAAGCCCGCTCCCGCGGATTTGAGCTGCAAGTGGCGGAGCGCTTTGGTCGACGAGGCACTCCCGGCTGGCTCTTCACGGACACGCTTGAGAAGCAATAGACAGATTTGCGGCAGAGCCTGAGCCGCCCGATTTTCTGGGCGGCTTCTCTGTCGCTGCGGGCCCGCAAACGCCTTTTGGGAACTTCTTCTCCCGCCGCGCATCCAACCCATATGCCAAACCTCGAGACAGCAGTCTTCGGCGGCGGATGTTTCTGGTGCCTGGAGGCGGTGTTCCAGCGCCTGCCGGGCGTCAAGTCGGTGGAATCCGGCTACATGGGAAGCCGCGTCGAGAATCCCACCTACAAGCAGGTCTGCGCCGGAAGTACAGGCCATGCGGAGGTAGTGCGCGTGAGCTTTGATCCGAGCCAAATCGGCTATCGCGACCTGCTGGACGTGTTCTTCGCCATCCATGATCCCACCACGCTCAACCGGCAGGGCAACGACGTCGGTACGCAGTATCGCTCCGTCATCTTCTACGACTCGGATGAGCAGCGGCGGGAAGCCGAGCAAGTGATCGCCGAGCTCACGGCCGCGCGTGAATTCTCCGCGCCCATCGTCACGGCGGTCGGGCCGGCGGGGACGTTTTACGTCGCCGAGGACTATCACCAGAACTACTTCAACGAGAATAGCGAGCAGCCGTACTGCCGGTTCATCATCGCGCCCAAGCTGGAGAAGTTTCGCAAGGCTTTCGCTGAAAAACTCAAGGCGTGAACGTGCGGCCTCACAGCCCGGGTCAGATCGGCAGGGCGATTGTCTTGCCGAGTTCCATCCAGCGCACACGGGGACCGATGCCGGCAGCGTTGAATGCCCGTGCAATGACCTCACGCGACTCGGTAAAGTGCGCCCAGCCTTCGTAGTGCAGCGGAATGATCGTCGCGTGGGAGAAGGCACGGGCTGCCTGGATGCCGTCCTCGGCGGTCATGGTGAGCGCCTCCGGCCCGACCACCGGAACCGTCGCCGCGCCCATGAACAGTACGGCGGCGCGAACATCAAATCTCCGCGCCACCTCGGCCACCCCTTCGTACCAGACCGTGTCGCCGGAGATGTAGACAGTCTGATCCAAAGCGTCGGTGAAGGCGAGGACGAAGCCTGTCACCGGCCCGCGATCGCCATGGGCCGGACCATGCCGTGCCGGAGTTCCCGTGATGCGGAGCACGCGGTCTGCCGCCGGGACGTCAATACTCTGCCAATTGGCCAGGCCGGTCGCGTGTCCGCCCAACCGTTCGGCGCCGGCAGGCGTGGTGAAGACTTGCTTTACACCCCCGAGGAACTTGCGGCCGGAGTGATCGAGGTTGTCGTAATGGTGATCGTGGCTCAGCAGCACCACATCGATACGCCCGAGCGACTCGGGGCTGAGGGCAGCCCCCGCCGTCTTTGTCAGCACTACCGGTCCGGTCTGGTAAGAGGCTCCCGGAGGGTCGAACCCCGGGTCAGTCAAGAGTCGTAGTCCGCCCCACTCGAATACGGCGGTTGGCCCTCCAATGTATGTGATCTTCAGTTGTCTCGGGCTCGTCATCGTGTTATCTCCAGTTGGCTGATCTTCTCAGGCATATTGCATTGGATTGCGCAACGGCGTATGAGGGTTCGAACAGACAGCACTGAATAGGAGGAATAGCCATGGCAGAACTCAAGTATGTCCCCTGGAGCTCTGTGGAACTTGAGGACTTGAATCCCCTGCTGCAACGGCAATTCGTGGTCGGTGAGAATGTAATGATTGCGCGCATCCTGCTGAAGAAAGGGTGCGTCGTTCCCCTTCACAGCCATCACAATGAGCAAGTCACTTATGTTTTGGAAGGCGCTCTGAAATTCGTCCTTAAGGACCGGGAGATTACAGTCCGTGCGGGCGAAGTACTGTGTATACCTCCGAATATGCCGCACGAGGCCATCGCCATGGAGGACACGGTCGATCTCGATATCTTCACTCCCCCGCGCGAGGATTGGATTGCCAAAACTGACGCCTACCTCCGAGGCGGACAGTCCTCAAAGTGACGTTTTGGCCCGGCAGACGTCCAATATGTGGGGAACTCGCTCCCCTGCTCGTGCGTATCCTGTGAACAGAGGCGAGGGAGAATTGCTTCTCCACCCTTTCGCTTGCAGGCGCGATCATCGGGCAGTCAGGGCAGCGAATGGTCAGAGGTCAGAGCGTGAATCTGAACCTGCATTATCGTTCCGCCGATAACACCGTCGTTGTCTACTGCGTGGGAAGAATCACGTTCGGTGATGAAGCAACGCTTCTCTCCAACCAGATTGCCGCCCTGCTGGCCGAGAGGCAGCGGGTGCTGCTGAACCTCGGAGGCGTCGATGCTGTTGACGCTGCCGGGCTGGGGGCACTGGCAGAGCTGGCCGCTTTGGCTCGTACTTCGGGCGGAGAGATCAGGCTCTGCAGCCTGCCGGAGCACGTCAGCAGCCTTCTCTTCCTGACTCACCTCTCGCAGATGCTTCAGGTCTATGACAGCGAGGAGGAAGCTCTGGCAGCGCGCAGCCGGGACTACACTGAGCTGTCGGACGGCCTCCCCGGCGCCGCGTGAAGCCATCTGGTCGCGGCCAGTCCTCCGGCTAGGCGCCGCCCGTCTCGCCCGTCTTGGAAGTGCCTATCACCACGACCGCTTTCTTAGCGCTCTTGTGCACGGTCGCATAGGCGCAATCGATGTTGATACCCTTCTTGGCCAGTTTTCCGGCCAGTTGCGCGAGTGCGCCGGGCTTGTTGGCCAGCTCAAACTGCTCGAGCGTGCCTTCGGTATATACGAGACCCGCCGCGCCCAGAGCTTTCTTGGCTTTGTTGACGTTATCGACAACCACCTGCACGGACCCTTGCGCTCCGGCTGTGCTGCCCAGAACAGCCAAGATGTTCACTTTGGCGCCGGCGAGGACTTCGGCCACCTGGGCCAGCCTTCCGGGCCGATTTTCCAGCGCCACCGTGAGTTGCTTCACTCTAGCCATGGCATGCCTCCACTTTGTCGCTTGGGCCGATACGATTGCACCGCGAATTGTGCCCATCAGCGCCGCTCTTGGCAAGGACATTCCGTGAACGACATCTCCCACCGTTGCCGTGGTGGACATCCCGCTGCTCTGCGTGTACAAGGTGAGTTTCTCGAACAAGGAGAATTGCAATGGACCGAGTTGCGCTGATGGCGATGTTCCTGGCGGTCTGTTCGGTGATGGGGTGGGCGCAAATGGGATCCGGCGGAAAAGACGCCCCTTTTGTCGTCGAGTACTACTACAAGGCGAAGTGGGGACACGCGGATGAGTTCTTGCGGCTGTTCAAGAAGAACCACTACCCTGTGTTGAAGAAGCAGGTGGAGACCGGGCGGATGCTCAAGGTCTGGATGGACCGGCCGCGCTATCACACCACCGAAGACGGCCGCTGGGATTACCGCGTGACCATCGTCTTCAAGAACGCCACGGTTGCGAACGAGCCGTCCGATGAAGACGCGCTTAAGAAACAGCTATTTCCTGACCAGGAAACGTATGCCAGGGAAGAACAGCGGCGGTTTGAAATTCTCGATGCGCACTGGGACCTGCCGGTAAGGCCGGTGGACCTGGAGGGCAAATAACCTGCTGCACGGCAGGTTCCCGCGGTTGCTCGCCACGTAAGGCCTGAGTCCCCCCACGCTCCAGCATCATCCAATGATGCAACTTGTTGTTCGTCTCTCGGAGGGGGCATGGCCACAATGCTTGAGAGTATTCAGCGCCGGATGCAGGGCGAAGCGTCTTCCGCACCTGTAGCCGACTTGGTTGGCTTCCGTCTCGTCTCCGTGGGTGACGGACGTGCCACGGTGGAACTGGAGGCAAGCAATCGCCATGCCAACCCCATGGGCACGCTTCATGGCGGCATCCTATGTGACATTGCCGATGCGGCCATGGGTATGGCCTATGCCTCGACTTTGGGCGACGGCGAAAGCTTCACCACCTTGGAACTCAAGATCAATTTTCTCAAGCCGATCTGGAATGCCAAGTTGACCGCCGAAGCCAACGTGGTCAGGAACGGGAGGACGGTCGGCATGGTGGAGTGCGACGTATTCGACGAGAAGCGAGGCCTGGTCGCGCGAGCCAGCAGCACGTGTTTGACGCTGAGAGGCGAAGCCGCGGCCGGACGCTAAACCGCGGGATAGGCCACCTCCTTACGCAGTAGGACCATTGGCGGGTGGTTGACACTGCGCTCCAGAATAGATACGCTGCCCGGCATTTGAGTGAGGGGCGGTATCTCTACCCCAGCAGCATTTACGCCGCTATTCGCACCGCATCCTAACCTGAGCGAGGAAGTAAACCGCAACATCGCCCAGTCGGAGGTGGAAGGGGGTGTGCGTCTGGAAGCGCTGCCCCGGGGCTGCCGCTTGGAGGTCCAGACCCAGCACCGCCGATACACGGTGATCAACTGTGGTGACGGATGGGTACTGATTTCGGGTCACCCAGAATATTGTCCATCCCCGTTGCTGGTCAGGATCCTGGGCTCGAACTGGGGTGGCTCGATGTTGAAGATGCGCTTTATCGGCCGAAGCATGCATCTGGAGTTCAAGCACCCGGAGTATCGCACGCCGATCATCACTTCGCGCATTCTTGAGATCAGAGAGGCCGCCTCTTCCCAGGAGGCAGCAGCTTCTCCTGTCGAGGTCCCGCTCGGCGCCGGCTATTTGGCGGCGAACTCGTCCAGCAGTACCGACGCCCTGGTCACGTTGTCAACCCCGAAGACTGCCAGCGGCAGCGTCGATCCAGGCTCCAGTCCGCAGTAGGAATAGTCGATATTGATCTGGTTTTCCCCCAAGCGCAGGGCGGCGCGGCCCAGCTCACCCGGGCGATGCGCCAGCTTGACGACGGCGACGTCCACTTCCTCGAAGTTCATGTGCAGACCACCCAGCACCGCGTTGGCGGTGGCCGGGTCGTCCACCACGAAGCGGGCCAGGCTCTCGCCCGCCTCCACGAATGACTGAAACGCCAGGATGTTCACCCCACGCTCGCCCAGGGCGAGGCAACACTTCCCCAGAGCGCCGGGTTTGTCTTCGATGGTCACGGTAAACTCCTTTGCCTTCGCCATGCGGCCATTTTTCCTTTCCGCTTCTGGATGCAAGAGAGAATAGGCGCGCGTAAACCGCAAGTCCAATCGAAAGATCTTATCCCGTGCATGAGCCGGCAAGGAGGATCGGTGGGACAGGCTAGAGCAGAACGCGCACCACGATCATTCATTGGATAACCGTCAGCGGCCAGAAACGATACAATTCCCCTCCGTGAAGACCGCCCCCAAGAAAGACCTATACCGCAAGCTGCCGTCGGTGGACGAGCTGCTGCATCGGCCCGAGGTCGCCGCGCTGGTGCAGAGGGAAGGCCATGCGGCAGTGACCGAGGCGGCGCGCGAGGTGCTCGAGACGCTGCGCAAGGAGATCGCTGCCGGCAACCTCGATGCTTCCGCCATAGAGCTGGCGGTCGGCGGGCTGCCGGCTGCGGTCGAGCGCCGATTGCGGCAGTCGCTCGCGCCATCGTTGCGTCCGGTCATCAATGCCACCGGGGTCATTCTGCACACGAATCTGGGACGCGCGCCGCTGGCCGAGGCTGCGTTGGAGCGAATTCGCGAAGTCGCCGGCGTGTACAGCAATCTGGAATTCGACATCGCTTCCGGCGAGCGCGGGAAGCGCGACGTGCACGTCGAGCGCCTGACCGCGCGCCTGCTCAACCAGGAGGGCCTCAGCGGGATCTCTACCGTGGTGGTGAACAACAACGCCGCCGCCGTGCTGCTGTCGCTGAACACGCTGGCCGAAGGCGGCGAGGTGATCGTCTCGCGCGGCGAGCTGGTGGAGATCGGGGGCTCGTTCCGCATTCCCGACGTGATGGCCAAGTCGGGCGCAGTGCTGCGCGAGGTCGGCACCACCAACCGTACCCGCCTTGCCGACTACGCAAAAGCCATCAACGAGCGCACGCGCCTGCTGCTGCGCGTCCACCGCTCCAACTTCCAGATCGTCGGATTCACCGAGCAGCCCGCGCTCGAAGACCTTGTCGCGCTCGGGCGCAAGCACAAGCTGCGGATTCTCGAAGACCTCGGCTCAGGCGCGGTGATAGAGCTGAGCTCCGTGGGCGTCAGCGGCGAGCCCAGCGTGTGGGACAGCCTGCGCGCGGGCGTGGACGTCGTTACCTACAGCGGCGACAAGCTGCTGGGCGGACCGCAGGCCGGGCTCATCAGCGGGAGGAGCGAGACCATCGCCCGCATCCGCTCGAACCCGCTGTTCCGCGCCCTGCGCGTGGACAAGCTGACCTACGCCGCGCTCGAAGCCACCCTGCTCGCCTACGTCCGGCAGGATCACACTGCCATCCCCGCCCTGCGTATGATGCGCCTGAGCGCCGAGGAGATCGGCCACCGCGCCCAGGCGCTGGCGGAGAAGCTACGCACGAACGCTCGCAAGATCGAGGTGGAAGTAGTCGATGGGGTGTCGGTGATTGGCGGCGGCGCGGCACCCGGCGCGACCCTGCCGACCGTTCTTCTGGCCATCACCTGCGAGGGTCTGAGCGCGGACGAATTCGCGGCGCGCCTGCGCGCCCATCAGCCGCCCATCGTCGCCCGCGTCGAGCAGCGCAAGGTGCTGTTGGACCTGCGGACGGTCTTCCCCGAGCAGGACGCGATCATTGCGACTGCGCTCAGCCGGTGCGGATCGCAGTGACCACACAAGTAAGCTCAGAGTTGTCATCCTGAGCGAAGCGAAGGACCTGCTGTTTGCTCGCCTTTTAACTTTTTCTGAGTAACGGCATTAAAAGCAGGCCCCCTTCGACTTCGCTCAGGGCAGGCTCTCGACTCGGGATGACAACTCCAAATTGGTATCTTTCACGAACGATCCGGGCTCACTGCTTCTTGGCCGGCTTCTTTTCGGCCTTCTTCTCGCCGGCCGGCTTTGCTGCCTTGGGCCTCCAGTAGTCGGGATCCTTTTTGACCCAATCATCCTCCACGTAGCTCATCTTGGGCGCGAACTGGAAGAGGTTGCTCTCGCTGGACTCGATGGCCTTGGCCGACAGCTCGCGGAGTTTCTTCATTCCCTCCTCGCCCATGGCTGCCTCGAACTGCTTGTTCTGCATCAGTTCCGTGTCCACCTCAGCCAAGGATTTCATAGGCGTGAAAATTATGAACGTACCTGAGGGCGCGCCATAGACTGCTTCGAAGGTGGCCCACCGGACGTCCGGTATCTTCTCGTAAGCAGCCGTGACCAGCTTGACGGCCTCATCCCAGTCCTTCTCATGCCCGGGTTTTACATGGAAGGCGGAGATCTCGAAATAACGCATGTGGGCAATGTGCACGGTGCCCGCGCGCAGGCTCTGGTCCTCGCGGTACACAAAGGTTCCGCCGTCCACGCCGCTCAGCAATTCGCCATCGGCCATGCCGGCGCGGTCCAGCGCCGCGGAAAGGGTGGCGTTCTTTTCCGTCGCCTGATTGTCCTTTTCCCACGCGGCAAACGAATCGTAGCCGATCAGAAACAGCGCACGCGGCTTGCCGGAGAGGGAAGTTACGGCCAGGTAGTGGGTGGGCCAGCTCGCCTTAGTGAACGCCTGCACAAATGCGCTCTCGGCTTTCTCGTGCACCATGCCGGCTTTGCCCGGCTTCACGAACTCGCGGAAGATGGTCAGCACCTTGGGCGGCCCTGACTTCTCCTGCGCCGCGCACAAACTCACTCCCCCAAGTACAATCGAAAGCCCTAACAGGAATCCCGCAAGTCTCTTCATGGATGTTGACCTCCTCGGTCACAAAGTCAATGGACCCATGGTCCCCCTGGGATCAAATCCTAGGTTCCCAAGAACGGCTCGCATTGTACACGCCTAGGCGACCACGGTGCGGTGATTGACAGGTCCGCGGCTGCCCAGTAACCTTTTGGTACCGAATGAAGCGGGGACTTCGCGGAAGTCATCTAATCCTGCAGTGAATTATTGGAGACAACTCGCGCGGCTTGCCGCCGCCATGCAGCTCCTGCCTGTTCTTGGGAGCGGAGAAAGTGAGACGCTGGTCGGCGGGCAGGCGGTGCTGGAGGGCGTGATGATGCGCTCGCCGCATGCCTGGGGGATCGCCGTCCGCCGGCTTGCGGGCGACGTGGCGACGCACTCTGAGCCCATCGAGCGCCCGTCGGAAAAGCGCAAGTGGTGGGCGTGGCCGCTGCTGCGCGGCCTGGCGACGCTAGGACAGGCGATGTCGCTCGGCTTCCGCGCCCTGCGCTACTCGGCCAACGTTGCGCTCGACGCCGTCCCTCGCGAGGAGCACGACAAGAAAGTCGAGATCAGCGGCTGGGTGATGGCCGTCAACGTCCTGTTTTCGGTCGGGTTCTTCGTCTTCATGTATAAGTTCGTGCCGCTGGTGGCCGCGACCGAGCTGAAGCGGGTCTCGCCGGCCTTCGGCAACCAGATCGTCTTTAATCTGGTGGATGGCGCCATCCGCATCGCGCTGTTTCTGCTGTTCATCTGGGGCATCTCGCTGTGGAAAGACATCCGCCGCGTCTATCAGTACCACGGCGCGGAGCACAAGACGGTGTTTGCCTTCGAGTCCGGCGATCCGCTGACGCCGGCCGCCGTGCAGAAGTATTCGACTTATCATCCCCGCTGCGGCACCAGCTTCCTGATGACCGTGCTGCTGATCTCGATCGTTTTCTATACCGTCATCCCAGTGACCACGTTCTGGGCGCGCTTTGCCATCCGCATTGCGCTGTTGCCCTTGATCGCAGGTGTGTCGTACGAGATCATCCGCTACGCCGCCAAGCACCGTGGCTCGCTCTTCGCCCTGATGACCGCTCCCGGCCTGTGGCTGCAGCGGATCACCACCCAGCCTCCCAGCGACGACCAGGTGGAATGCGCCATCCGCGCCCTCGACGAAGCCATGGCGCTCGAAAAGCAGCGCGGCGGCGAGCTGGTAATCGCCTAGCGGGGCTGCCCGCGAAAAACCCAGTTTCAAGTTTCAAGTTTGGAGAAATGCTGATAGCCCGGCCTGCGCCGCAAAAGCGCTGGCGTTCGCCAAGGGTGACATTTCAGGTTAAGCTAAAAGCCAAGAGCTAAGAGCCAAGAGCGATGTTTGAGAGACTCGACCAAATCGAATCCAAGTACGACGAGCTGACGCAGGCGCTCGCTACGCCGGAGGTGATCTCCGACTCGCAGCGCTATCAGAAGACCGCCAAGGCGCACAGCGAATTGGCGCCGGTGGTCGAGAAGTATCGCGAATACAAGGACCTGAAGCGCGGCATCGCCGAGAGCAA
>DATKLD010000056.1:0-14169 GCA_035542595.1 Terriglobales bacterium | reverse complement strand
CGATATGTAATAGCCCAGACCGCAAGGTCTGGGTAGCAAGTCAATGCAGGCACGAGCCCCGTCGGGGCGGTACTCTTCCAGCCAAGGCGTGTGTTGCCCCTCCGGGGGCTCACGCCATCTTAACCTCGCCCACCCAGGCCTGCGGCCTGGGCTATTGCATATGGGCCCTTCGGGCCTCGCAGCAGACCCTTGGCGTCGGTATTGTGTAGAAAGAGGCTGGGCCATCCTCGCGGCTTCCCAGCGTGGAACGGGTACGGCCGCTAGCCCTTCTTCGGCTCTTCCGCTTCCTTGAACATGTACTTGATGGCGGGCTTGTAGATCAGCAGGTTGCCCGAAGGACGGATGACCTTGATGCAGTTTTTGTCGTACCACTCGATGGTGCCGTGCACCTGCTCGCCGTCGCGCAGCACCACGACCATCGGCGTCTTGGACTGGATCTGCTTCTGATAATAGAAGTTCTCTGCGTGGGTTTGCTCTGGGGGTGGGGCCTTCTTGGCAACAATGGGACGGTCACGGCGCTCGCTCGGCATGTGGTTGCCCTCCGGACGGCTCAACGACGGCCGAATCAGTTTGCGATTGGCGAAGTCATCGGCCGCCTCCGGGGCCCGGCGCACTGCGGTGAAATCCATTCCGTCTTTCATGGCGCTACTCCGGCTGGGGCCCGCTTTCCCGACGCTGCGGCGACAGCCGCGCTGCCGTTGCCGGCAACGCGCTTCGCTTTGGTCTCAGGAATGACCCAGGAGTTTCGAGCGGGCTAAATTTGGCACTACCGTATCACAGCCCCCGCGGCCTGACAATTGATTGTGCAGCCAATGATGTCTAGGCGCGTTCCAGTGCGGCAACAAAAGCATCGAGGGAAAGCGAGCGCAGCAGGTTGCGGCGCATGCCGGATTGCACCTCGCCCAGGCGGTCGGATGCAGCCGCGATCCAGGCGAAGTCCACCGACTGCGCCAGGCGGCCCAGCTCGGAAACGATGTCCGTGTTGCGCACCAGATCCGGCGTGCCCGACTTCAGGAACAGCAAGTCCTCCAGCAGCCAGTACAGCGTGGTGATCAATTCCTCGGTCTTGTCCTTGCCCTCGGCCCCGGCGCGGTAAGTTTCCGTCACCTTGAACAGCTCGCTGTGGTCCTGGGGATGGGCAGCGGTGGTCAGCAGGGCGAGCGCGTCCTTGCGCGCGGTGACGTAAGCGGCTAGGTCGAAGGACAGCGCCGCGCCGACCGCGCCGCCCGAGAGCCGCGCCACCAGCCCCCGCTGCTTGGCGTGCAACTCCGGACGCATGCGGGCCAGGCAGGCCTCGATCTCCGTTGCCGGGAGCGCGGCCAGCGTCAGCGTGATGGCGCGCGAGCGAATGGTCGGCAGCAGTTCGCCGGGGTTCTCAGTCAACAGAAACATGGTGGCGAAGCCCGGCGGTTCCTCCAGAATCTTCAGCAGAGAATTGGCCGCCTCTTTCATGAAAGCCGAATCGGTGAAGATGTACACCGCCTCGCGGCCTTCCGAAGGGCGGAAATAAATGGTTTCGATGACCCGCCGCACCTGGCCGACCTTGATCATCATCTGCGGGGGATCGGGCGGGATGATGAGGACATCGGGATGGGTCTGGATGAGCAGGCGCGTCTCGCGCTTGTCCGCTTCGCGCAGCTCTTCGCGCGCAGCCACGGCTTCGGAGAAGCGCGCCGCGAGATCATCGGCCTCGCCGATGCGCAGGCAGTTGGAGCAGGCGCCACAGAAATCCGGCAGGCCGTCCCGGGCGGGGCGCTTCAGGCAGTTGAGCGCCTTGGCCGTCATCTGCGCCAGCTTGTACTTTCCAGCGCCGCGCGCTCCCGCCAGGATAATGGCGTGCGGCAGGCGGTCGCGCGCCAGCATCTCCCGCAAGCGAGTTACGGTTTCGGAGTTACCGTAGAAGTCAGAGAAGGACATGCGTGAGATAGTCTAACTCGGTAGGAAAAGCATCACCGTTCAGTGCTGTCATGCTGAGCGAGTGCGGGCCGTTTTTTGCCCGCACGAGTCGAAGCACCCCTACCCCCGTGATATCTCTCGAATAGGGGTCCTTCGACTCGCGCGCCAGAAGTGGGCGCGCTCGCTCAGGATGACAAAGCGCTTTCAAAACTGTCCGCTAAAAGCTCGAAGCCTTCTTTCCCATCAGCCGCTGGCGCACCGCGGCCACAATTTTTGGGTGGACCACGTCCGGCGCCGGACGGGCGTCCACGGCAAACACGCGTTCCGGCTCGCGTTTTGCGATGGCTTTGTACACAGTGGCGACACGCTGGAAAAACGCACGGCTCTCCTGCTCAAAGCGGTTTTCGTCGTTGGGTTGCGCCTCCGCGGCCGGAGCCACGGAGGGAATGCGCGCCAGGTTGCGGCGGCGCGCCCGCGCCACACTGGCTTCCACGTCCGAGAGCATGAGGATAGTCATGTCGGGCTGGAGGTCGTGACACAGGATCCTGTGCAACGCCTGTACAGCCTCGCTTCCCAGCTTGCGGCCGCCGCCCTGGTAGGCCTCCGTGGAATCGGTGAAGCGGTCGCACAGCACCCAGGTGCCTTCCGCCAGGGCCGGCAGAATGACCTCATCCACATGTTGCGCGCGCGCCCCGAACATCAGCGCCAGCTCGGCCCGTGGCGACAGGCCCGAGGTGCGGGAATCGAGCAGCACGGCGCGGACCCTCTCACCCACGGGAGTCCCGCCGGGCTCGCGCGTCTCGATCACGCTGATCCCCTCGCTACGCAGAGCCGTAGCCAGCCGCCCGAGCTGCGTGCTCTTGCCGCAGCCGTCCAGACCCTCGATGGTGATGAACTTCCCGCGCGTTTTCTTCGGCGGCACGCGGGAATCATAACACCCGCGCGCAGGGCCCTTCAGTCGTCCCTTGCTGTGCTAAACTTCGGCCCCGTTGCTTTGGGAGTCCAGGGAGGCCTTATGCGCCTCGGCGACGACATCGACGATTACTGCTCGCGCTGCAAGCTGAGCGCCACCCACGCTGTAGTCTCCATGGCTGGCGAAGAGGCCCGGAAGGTCCGCTGCCGCACCTGCAACCACGAGCACAATTACCGCAGGAACAAGGGCGGTCGCGGTTCGATGTCGAAGAAGGAAGCCTTCGACAAGGTGCTGGCCAGCATCACCGGCGCAGTGGAGGAAGGCAAGAAGACCGGCAGGAAGTAGCTGTTTGCCGGCAGCCCACGCTCCAGTTGCGCCATCCCCGACGCGGCGATTATTCTTGTGCGCCCATGCGAAAGCGTTCTGCGGTTGCTCTCCTGCTGCTGTTCGGCGTTTTCTGCGCACCTCTTCCCGCTGCGAATCCTCCGGGCACGATCACGCTGGCCGTCGATGCCACCGACGCGCCGCGCAGCCTGCTTCATGCGCGGCTGATAATTCCGGTCACCCGCGGGCCTCTGACGCTCTGCTATCCCAAGTGGATCCCGGGGGAACACGGCCCCACCGGCCCGATCGTCAATCTCGCCGGCCTCAAGATCACCGCAAACGGCAAGCCGCTCGCCTGGCGCCGCGACGACGTGGACATGTACGCCTTCCACGTGGATGTGCCCGAGGGCACGCCCGCGCTGGAGATCGCGCTTGACTACCTCGGGCAGGTAAAGGAGGAAGGATTCTCCTCGGCCGCCTCCGCCACGCAGCAACTGGCGATGGTCAACTGGAACCAGGTGCTGCTGTATCCGCAGGGGAAGCCGCCGCGCGAACTGACCTACGCCGCCAGCCTTCGTCTGCCGGCAGGATGGAAATTCGCCACCCCTCTCGAAGTTGCGTCGCAGACCGGCGACACGGTCGAATTCAAGTCCGTCGCCCTCAATCTCCTGATCGACTCGCCGGTCCTCTCCGGCGCACACTTCCGCGTGGTACCACTGGCCGCTGATATCACTCCTCCGCATCGCCTCGACCTCGCCGCCGATAGCGACGCTGCCCTCGCTATCCCTTCCGATGTGGTCAGCGAGTACTCGCAACTGGTACGCGAGACCGGCGCGCTCTTCGGCGCGCGGCATTACCGGCATTACGACTTCCTGATCAGTTTGAGCGATCACATCGCGCAGTTCGGGCTGGAGCACCACCAATCGAGCGACGACCGCATGCGGGAGCGCGTTTTCGTGGACGGCTACCTCTACGCCTCCGGTGGCGGTCTGCTTCCGCACGAGTTCGCCCACTCCTGGAATGGTAAATACCGCCGTCCCGCCGGCCTGGCTACCGCTGACTATCAGGAGCCGATGAAGGGCGAGTTGCTCTGGGTGTACGAGGGACTGACGCAGTATCTGGGCGTGATCCTGTCGGGGCGCAGCGGCCTGTGGACGCCCGAGCAGACGCGGCAGCACCTGGCCATCACCACGGCCCAACTGGACACGACCTCCGGGCGCACCTGGCGGCCGCTGAGCGATACGGCGATCGCGGCGCAGATTCTGTTTGAAGCTCCGCCCGAGTGGGGGGCCTGGCGGCGCAGCGTGGACTTCTACGACGAGAGCACGCTGATCTGGCTCGATGCCGATACCACCATCCGCGAGCTCACCAGGGGGCGGCGATCCCTGAACGATTTCTGCCGTATTTTCTTCGGGGGAGGCGACAGGGGACCCGAGCTGAAGACCTACACCTTCGACGACGTGGTAAACGGGCTCAACCAGGTCGTGGCACACGACTGGCGCACATTCCTGAACACGCGCCTGGATTCCACTGTGGCGCACGCCCCCATGGGCGGCCTCGAGCGCAGCGGCTGGAAGCTGGTTTACAGCGAGACGCCATCCCCGGTGTTCCAGGGCACCGAGGTAGTGGGTCACGTGACCGACGTGCGTTACTCATTGGGTATGGTAGTCCGCGAGCCCGAGGCCACCCTGCGTGACGTTCTCCCCGGCTCAGCCGCGTGGCAGGCCGGCATAGGTCCCGGCATGAAGTTGCTCGGCGTCAATGGACGCGCCTATTCGTCAACCGTGCTGCATGACGCTATCCGAGAAGCCAAGCGCAGCTCCCAGCCGATCCAACTCCTGGTCCAGAACGGCTCCTTTCAGAGCACATATTCCGTGAACTATCACGGAGGCGAGAAATATCCGGGCCTGGAGCGCATTTCCAACACGCCGGACCTGCTGGGGGAAATCATCAAACCGCTGGCGCAATCGCCGAAGTAGGGGGACTCGGATGACGTCCGCGCGCCCGGCTCCGGCTTCCTCGGCAGTGAAGCCGCTACGCGCCGAGGGGCTGGTCAAACGCTTCGGTGAGGTGGTCGCGCTCAATGGCATTACGCTCGAACTGAACGGTTGCGAATGCCTGGGATTGCTCGGGCCTAATGGCGCCGGCAAGAGCACGCTCATCCGCAGCGTTGTCGGACGCGTCATCCCGGATGCAGGCACGATGTCGGTCTTTGGATCGCCGGCCGGCTCCAACGGTGCACGTGCGGCGCTCGGGTGGGTCCCGCAAGAGTTGGCGCTTTATCCCCGGCTCACCTGCCGGGAGAATCTGGAAGCGTTTGGCCGATTCCATGGGCTGGGGAGCGCTTCCCTGCAGAGTGCCGTCGCGCGCTGCCTGGAGTGGGCGGCGCTGGCAGACCGCGCGGCAGAGCGGGTCAGCAATCTGTCGGGAGGGATGAAGCGGCGCCTTAACATGGCTGCCGGCCTCATCCACGAACCCAGACTGATGCTGATGGACGAGCCGACCGTTGGCGTCGATCCGCAATCGCGCAACCGGATTTTTGAGATGATCGAAGCCCTGCACGCGAAAGGGATGTCGATCATTTACACCACGCACTACATGGAAGAAGCGGAGCGGCTGTGCGATCGCATCGCCATCGTTGATCACGGACGCATCATTGCCCTGGGGACCAGGGATGAATTGGTACGCAACGCTTTCGCCTCGCGCAGCGAGGCCATTGCGCATTTCCGCGAGCCGGGAGTTCATGTGGCGGAGTGGGTGGAGAAGCGCGGCGGCCGCTATGTCGAGGGCACGGGGCAGTTCACGCTTGAGCATCCCAGCGAGATTGCGACCCTTATCGATGCCGCGGCCAAAGCCGGACACGAACTGTTGGACGTCTCGCTCCGGAAGCCGAACCTGGAATCGGTCTTCCTGCACTTGACGGGAAGGGAGCTGCGCGAGTGATCGCTTCCATTGTCCGTACCGCCCTGGTTTCGCTGCGCCGCGATCGCGGGGCGCTGGCCCTGAGCTTCATCCTGCCGATAGCGTTCTTCTCTATATTTGCCGTCATCTTCGGCGGCAGGCGCGATACTACGCCGAAGATCACCGTCATCGTCGTGGACGAGGACCACAGCCGGGGGTCGCAGCGGCTGATCAAGGGCCTCCAGGCGGAGGCGTCGCTCGTAGTGCGAACGCGGCCCCCGCGGAAGCAGGGCGTCGAGCAACCGGAGTACGCCGCTCAAACCGCCGAAGCCGCGGTGAAAGCCGGGGCGGCGCCGGTCGCGCTGATCATTCCGCAGGGTTTCGGAAAAAATCCTATTTCTTTCGGTGGCTCGCAGGAGCATCCGGCGATACGTCTGCTCAAGGACAGCAGCGACATGGTCGCGCCGCAGATGGTTGCCGGCCTGCTGCAGAAAGTGGCCATGACCTCGATGCCCGACGTCATGGCGGAGCAGGGATCGAAATACTTTGAAGAATACGCCGGCGGAATCACGCCGGAACAGCGCAGGCGTATCCAGCACAGTCTTGATGAACTTCAGCGATACGAAAACGATCGGGATGCCGCCGGCGCGAACCCAGGCCCCAGCGGCGCCAGCGGCGGCGGACTTATTTCCATCACCACGCGCGATGTTGTCGGCGAGAACAAGCGCAGCCCCATGGTGTCTTTCTACGCTGCGGCCATTGGAGTGATGTTTCTGCTGTTTACGGCAAGCAGTGCCGCCGGATCCCTGCTGGATGAGGCGGAAAGCGGAACCCTGGACCGGGTGCTGAGTTCGCACGTAACAATGACCGCGCTGCTGGCGGGAAAACTCACCTTTAGCACACTGCTGGCCTTCGCGCAACTGGTGCTGATGTTTATCTGGGCATGGGCCGTCTTCAAGCTCGACTTTCTCCCCCATATCCCCGGGTTCGTGGTGATGGGGGTTTGCACCGCGCTCGCGGTCGCGGCCTTCGGCATGCTGCTGGCCAGCATCTGCCGTACACGGGCGCAACTGGGCCCGCTGTCCACGCTGGTGATCCTGATCATGTCGTCGGTGGGTGGCAGCATGTTCCCACGGTTCCTGATGCCGGAAGCGATGCAGAAGGCAGGCCTGCTGACCATCAACGCCTGGGCAATTGACGGCTTCACCAAAGTGTTTTGGCGCGATGAGCCGCTGTCACACCTCTGGCCCCAGGTGGTGGTGCTGCTCGCGGTGGCAGCGGTGCTGTTCGCAATTGCCCGCAGGATGGCGCGGCGCTGGGAGTACGCCTGATCGCGTGATCAAGGCGGGCCTGTAGTGCTGTTGCACGAAAAACCTTGAGAAAACCGACAAGTCAATGAGCCAATGGCCCAATGACTCAATCTTCCTTCACTCCCTCGAACAGGTCCGTTTCCATCTGCATCTGTCGCGGTGCCGTTGTCGCCGCCAAGTGGAACAGTTCTCTGGTCCCGCGCTTGCGCGCCATGCCCTCGAAAAGCTCGAACAACGGCGACTGGCTGGTGTGCTGCTTGAAGGCCCGGATCTTCTCTTCCAGGAAGTGGGACCCAATCTCAATGGTGGCCGTCACCGGGGAGGGCGAGACGGGTTGCCGGTCGGGGAGCGAGAACAGCGTGGTCGCGTAATAGAGCTTCTGCGCACGATGTGGCGTGAGACCGTTCTGGAGCTGCTCGGGGAAACGGTTACTCCGTCCCGCCCAGTGATAGGCCAGGGTGGCAAAAAGCGAGGCCATGGAGTGGTCGGGATGGGCGGTGACCGCCCCCTCCGGACCGATGGTGAGGATGACATGTGGCCGAATGCGGCGAACGCGCTCGGTCAGTTTGCCGACCGCGGCGCGGAAGTCCACGCGGTCGAGCCCGGCATCGGGATAATCGAGCACTTCGCCGCTGGCAATCTTCAGCACGCGGCAAGACGCTTGGAACTCGGCGCGGCGCATGGCTGCCAGCTCCTCATCGGAGCGAGCGCCGCCGCGATTCGAGGCCGCCTGCCCGGGTGTCAGACACAGGACATGCGTCTCCACTCCGCGCGAGGCGTAGAGCAGCAGCGCGCCGCCGAATCCTCCGGCTTCGTCGTCCGGGTGGGCCGTTACGCAAAGCAGCCTCAGCATCCAATCCTCGACATGTAGATTGCCCTCAGTCGCCGCCGGATGCGGCAGAAATGACGCGCTCGTCAGCCTCGATCTCCAGGGCGGCTTCCTTCGCTTCGTCCGGCGCAGAGGCCTCGCCCAGCATGAATTCCAGCACGTCCTGCGGCGAGGCCGAATTCCACACTGGCTCGAACGACCGGCGATGCAGAGGGGAAGGCCCGTACTGGCGCAACGCGCTCGCGTGCTTGCGCGTGTAATAGCCCTTGTTGGAGGCGAGGCCGTAGATCGGGAATACGGAGTCCCATTCGCGGATCATACGGTCGCGTTCGACCTTGGCGATGATAGAGGCGGCCGCGATGGAGGCCGAAAGGGCGTCGCCGTGGATGATGGCGGTCTGCGGACAAGCGAAATCGATGCGCAAGGCGTCGATAAGCAGGTGGTCCGGCGCCGGCGCAAGCTGCGAAACAGCTTCCAGCATCGCCAGGCGCGAGGCATGGTAGATGTTGATCTGGTCGATGCGCGCCGCGTCCACGGCCGCAACCGACCAGGCAACAGCGTGCTCCCGTATGCGCTCCGCCAGGGTTTCGCGTCGCTCGGCGGGCAGCAGCTTCGAATCGCGCAAGCCGCGGATGCGGTAAGCGGGGTCGAGAATCACGGCGGCGGCGACCACAGGTCCGAATAGCGACCCGCGGCCAACTTCGTCCACCCCGGCGACAAAGCGCGCGCCTGATTTCCAGGCTTCCCGCTCGTAGCGGGTGGTGCACTTCAGGCGTTTTAATAAGCGCAGCTTTAGAGCAGCCTTGGAGAGGGATTTCTCGCTATCGAGCTGGAGCTTGCGGGACATCAGTGGTCGTCGAGGTGGAGGACTCTCTTCTTGTCCTCGGGTTCAGGGGCGGGCGCGTGCTTGTGCCAGAAGTGCAGCGCCAAAGCGATCACGATTCCAATGGGCACGGCAAAAGCCAGGAACCAGCGCAACACCGGAACATAGACCACCGCCAGTGCAATCATCCCAGCGGTGAAGACCAGTCCGCCAACGCCTTTCAAGGGAAGCCGGCGCATTGTGCCGTGTTCCGGCATGGCTGCTGCCAGTCTGGCGCAAAAGCCGGGCAGGGGCAAGGGGGCAGGACGCGACCGCTTTACTCCGCTTCGCGCAGCCGCGCCGATTTTCCACGGCGCCCGCGCAGAAAGAACAGTTTGGCGCGACGAACCTGGGCCGAGCGCAGCACCTCAATCTTGTCGATCACCTTCGAATTGAGGGGGAAAATGCGCTCCACGCCGTGGCCGAAGCTGATCTTGCGCACGGTGAAGCTGGCGTCAGGGCCGCTCGAGCGCGAGATCACGATGCCTTCGAACGCCTGTAAGCGCTCCTTGTCGCCTTCTTTGATCTTGACGTGCACGCGGATGGTGTCCCCCGGCTTGAACCCGGGAAGGTCGCTGCGCTGCAGCTTCGCGACTACTTTATCCATGATGGGTGAGATCGACATGATGACTGTTCCTTTCTTGTGCTACTCCGTCCCTGAGTCGTTGCTATTGGCTCTTAGCTATTGACTTTTGGCCAAGAGCTAAAAGCCAAGAGCCAATAGCCGGGGGCTAGCAATCCGGATTCAGTGTCTGTCCTCGACTTCAATCTGGGCGATGAGCTCCTTGTCCTCGGCGCTGAGCGACACACGCTCCAGCAGGTCGGGACGGTTGCGCAGTGTCTTCTCAAGCGCTTCGCGGCGCCGCCAGCACCGGATCTCTTCGTGGTTCCCGGAGACCAGCACCTCGGGGACGTTCATCCCGCGAAACTCCGCCGGCCGCGTGTAGTGCGGGTAGTCCAGCAACCCGCCCGACGCGCAGGTGGAGTCTGGGCCCTCCCCGATCGTTCCTGCGCCCGGGGCCCCCAGCAAACCCGCTTCTGGTTTGCTGGGGTAGTAGCCGCGCGTGAACGACTCCTGCTGCGCCGAAGCTTCGTTGCCCAGCGCACCGGGCAACAAGCGCGTGACCGCATCCACGATGATGGCCGCGCCCAGTTCGCCTCCGCTCAGAACGTAATCGCCTACCGACAGTTCGCGATCGGCCAGGAAGGCGCTCACGCGCTCGTCCACGCCCTCATAGCGGCCACAAATCAGCACCAGGCGCTCGAGCCTGGCCAGTTCCGCGGCGATGTCCTGGTTGAACAGCCCGCCCTGCGGCGACAGCAGCACTACCGATTCTTGCGCGACACGGCGCTGATCGCGCGCCGCCACGCCCAAAGACTCCGCGCATTCAAAGATCGGTTCCGGCTTGAGGACCATGCCCTCGCCGCCGCCGAAGGGGCGATCATCCACCGTCCGATGCCGGTCATGGGTGAAGCTCCGCAGGTCGTGCACGCTGATCTCCACCAGCCCGGCTTCCTGCGCCCGCCGCACGATCCCGTAGTCGAGCGGGCCGCGGAAGAACTCCGGAAAGATCGTCAGGATGTGGAACTTCATCAGAATTGAGCCATTGAGTCAGTGTGCCATTGAGTCATTGAACAACGGCCTAATCACCCAATGGCTCAATGACCCAATCGCTCAATGACTCAATTCCAGCATTCCTTCCGGCAAATCCATATCGATCCGCTTGCCTGCAGTGTCCACCTTGACCAGATACGCCTCGGCAAACGGCAGCAGGTGCTCCTTCGCGCCGGCCCTCACCTGCAACAAGGGCGCATCGCCTGAGCCGAACTGGACTTCCGCGATCCGTCCGACTTCAGCACCGCGATCGAAAACCGCGCAACCCACCAGATCGCTAACGTAAACTTCGCCCGCCGGCAAGGGCAAGCGCTCCGCGCGCGGCACCTGGATCTCGCAGCCGACCAGCATTTCCGCTTGCGAGATGTTCTCCACCTCGCGAAACTTGAGGACCACCAGCCCTTTGTGCGGCCAGGAATCTTCCACCACGAGTTCCCGCCGCTGGTTGTACTCATTGAGAGCAAACACGCGGGAACCTTCCGGGAAACGTCCCCGGGACGCGGTGTGCAGTTCTACGGCAACCTCGCCGCGCCGCCCCTGAGTGCGCAGCACTCGTGCGAGGCTGATGAACTCTTCCTGGCTGGCGGAACCCGCGGGAGCTATTCCAGGATCTCCAAGGTGTAGCGTTTTTTCAGCTTCATACCGGCAGCGCCCAGGATGGTGCGGATGGAACGCGCCGTACGACCCTGTTTCCCGATGACCTTGCCGAGGTCGCTGGGAGAAACACGCAACTCCAAGACTGTTACCTGTTCCCCGTCAATGGCCCGAACCGCCACTTGCTCCGGTTCGTCGACGAGTGCCTTGGCAATCTGTTCGATCAACGCCCGCATGTCCCCACCCTGCTCGCCGCCCATAACCCGCGCCCTCCCTGGCGTGGGGTCCGAGGCCCGACGTGCTGCGCCCCCTAAACAGAAAAATGCGAGATCCCTTCGACGGGGCGAGTTTTTACGCCGTCACTGGAGCCGCGGGCGGCTGCTTCGCCAGAATCCGGGTCACTGTATCCGACATCCGAGCGCCCTTTGACACCCAGTAATCCACGCGCTCACGCTTCAACTCGACCGATGCGGGATTGGTGCGAGGGTTGTATGTGCCCACCACCTCAACCGGGCGACCGTTCCGCGCACGCTCCTTCTCTATCACCACAATACGGTAGTGCGGCTGCTTGCGCGCACCTACGCGCGCCAGGCGAATCATTAGCACAAAAACACTGTCCTTTCTAGAGGTTAGTCTTCTCTATGTGGTTAGTCTTCTCTAGACGCAATCCTTGATTATTGCGTAAATGGCAGGATGTGTAAAGGTTGCCGGAATCCTGGTAGTGGTGCTGCACCACTACCGGAATCCTGCAGGGGACGTCAAGCCATCGTAGAAATCCGTAGAGCGCATGCATTCTCCAGACACTGCCGACCCACGGATTCCGGCCTTGTCCGGCAGTTACCGGCAAAACCAACCCGTGGCCGAGGGGTTTCCTTGTAAAATCAGCGTGCTGTTTGGGATGGCAGCGTCCCACATCCGCAAGCGACGAGGAGTTCATGAGCCCTCAAACCACGGCGCCCCCGCAAGAGGCGCCCAGGAAGTTTCAGCCGTACGTCCCTCCCCAGATGGAGATGAAGGAGTTCACCCTCCGCGCCATCCTCCTGGGCCTGCTTATGACCGGCGTCCTGGGCGCGGCCAACGCCTATCTGGGACTGCGGGCCGGCATGACCATTGCCGCCACCTATCCCGCAGCCGTCATCGGCATGTCGCTGCTGCGACTGATGAAAGGTTCGATCCTAGAAGAGAACATCGCCCGGACCATCGGGTCCATCGGTGAATCGGTAGCCGCGGGCGCCGTGTTCACGATCCCGGCCTTCGTCATCGCCGGCCTCTGGCCGGGCCTCACCCAGGCTAAGTATTGGAACTCCGTGGCCCTGATGGTGATCGGCGGGACACTCGGCATCCTGTTCGTCACCCTGCTGCGGCGCGTGATGGTCGAAGACCCCGAGCTTCCCTACCCCGAGTCCGTCGCCGCCTCACAGATTCACAAAGCCGGGCAGCAGGGCAGCACGGCCGCAAAAATCCTGTTCGCCAATATGGGATTCGGCGGCTTCTTGTACCTGCTCGGCGCCATCAATGTTTTCTCTCCCGGCAACGTTTTCAACGTGAACATCGGCGAACTGGGCAGGAAGCTTATCCTGCGAACAAGTACGAATCCCAACGTGGCTGCGACCCTTACCGGCGGCGCCTCGACGTTCGCCGCCCCCGACATCAGCCCGGCCTACCTTGGGGTCGGCTACATCATCGGTCCGCGCCTCGCTGCCTTGAACTTCGCCGGCGGTGTGGTGGCGTGGGGACTCCTGGTTCCCCTTCTCACTTTTGTAATTGGTCCTTACATACAGGCCGGCCAGCCGGCAGGCCACATGGTGGCGTGGTCGCAGCTTGCCGCGTCGATTTACTTTTCGGTGGTTCGCCCGATCGCTGTCGGCGGCATGCTCGTTGGCGCCAGCTTCACTCTGTTCCGCATGCGCAGACAACTCGCGGCGGGCATGGGACGCGCGGTTTCCGATCTGCGCAAGTCCGCGTCGGCACACCAGGTTGGCGACCGCACCGAGCGTGACCTGAGCTCCAAAATCGTATTTGTCGGCGTTGGCATCATGCTCCTCGCCATGCTGGCGCTCTACCACTACTTCATCGCTGGCGCAGGCAACCTCGCCAGCTCCAAGATATTGTCGGGCGCCATTGTCGCGGCCGTGGTCATGGTCATCCTGGGCTTTTTCTTCGCTGCGGTCTCCGGGAACCTGGTGGGGATGATCGGTTCTTCGAACAACCCGGTTTCCGGCTTGACGTTGTGCACGCTCGTAGTCGCCGCCCTGTTGATGGTCGCCCTCGGTGTTTCTGGCGTCGGCGGTGTCGCCGCGGTGCTGGGTGTGGCGGCGGTGGTCTGCGTCTCTTCGGCAGTCGCTGGCGAGATGCTGCAGGATTTGAAGGTCGGCCACATACTCGGCGGAACGCCCGCGAAGATGGAGGTCGGCGACCTTTTCGGCATCGTGGTCGCTTCGCTGGTGCTCTTCTTTCCGCTGGCCATCCTCGACAAGGCCTATCACTTTGGCAGTGCGCAGCTTCCGGCGCCGCAAGCCGGACTGATGGCGATGCTCGCCCAGGGCATCGTTGGCGGCAACATGGCCTGGCCACTGGTCGTGGTGGGCATCCTCATGGGCTTCGCCCTGATCATGGTGGAAGTCCGGAGCCCCATGCTCTTCGCGGTTGGCATGTATCTGCCGCTCGGAACCACTTTCGCCATTTTCGTGGGTGGCATCCTGCGCTGGGTAACAGAAAAGTTGCGCGATCGCCGCGGCTTCAATGACGCTCAGAAGGCGCGCGTGGAGAACGCCGGAGTCCTCACGGCATCCGGGCTCATCGCAGGCGAGGCCTTGTGCGGCCTGGTGATCGCCGGTCTCGTCGGCACAGGACATGACCCCACCCTTGTGAAGTGGACGGCGCCCTTCTGGACCGCGCTGATCGCCCTGGGAGTGCTCGCACTCG
>DATKLD010000055.1:0-8508 GCA_035542595.1 Terriglobales bacterium | reverse complement strand
GAGACTGCTCTCAGTACCGCAGGTTGTTGATGGCCCCTCCGAGGTGCACGGAACCGGCGCCCAGCAGCGGCAGCCTCCAGAGTTTCTCATGGCCGCCGCGCTTTAGACGATATGCCAGATACGCCATGGCCGTGTCGGTGGCGCCCACGGTGGCATAAAAACGGACGCGATCAGGATGCGAGCCCAGCAGCGGATTCATTTCTTGCCGTCCCGGAGTCTGGAGGCCTCGGATGGTGGTTTCTCCATCCAGCACCGCGCTGCCGGCAGTGAAGGCGACCATAGTCCAGAATTGTCGGTCGGCGACGCGTTGCTCGCCGGCAGCGGGCGGGACTACTTGGATACCGCTGCGGCTCGAACTCAGCAGTGGTTGTGGCGTCGCAGCAGCGACCGGCTCAGGCGCAGAGATCAACGGCTCGGCGGGTATGGACGCGCTCAGCACCGTTGCCTGCTGCGCTCGCGCCATTCCCGACATCATCCCCAACGACAACCCTAAGATCACAGCCAGGTTACTCCGGTAACGCACCATGGTCGCTCCTTGAAATCCGGTTGTGCTGGGGGAACGGGGGGACAGCACTGGTTGAAGCGCAATCCGCCGACCATGCTAAGTGACTGGTCTACTGACGGTTGCAGGAAAACCCACTAGTACATGTGCAAAACTTTGCACCTTGTACCTTCGGACATTCCCTATCGGCATCCAAGCGTGGCAAAAACACGATCGGCTTACCTGCGTTTTGGTTACTTTGGTGCGCCGGGGTGGGGGGGCGTGCAATGCGCACACCGTCGTGTGACGCAAATCACCGCCTGCCGGGCGCCTCTCTTCGTACCCTGACCTCGTCGACATTTTTTTCGAGGAGATCCTCATGGCCTACGTCATTACCGATTCCTGCATCAAGGACGCGCTCTGCGTGGACGTTTGTCCGGTGGACTGCATCCATCCCAAGAAGGACGAGCCCGCGTTCGAAACCGCCACCCAGATGTTCGTCAATCCGGCAGAGTGCATCGATTGCGGCGCGTGCATTCCGGTGTGCACCTCGGACTCCATCCATCCCGCTGACGACGTGCCGGAGGATAAGAAGGAGTTCATCGAGAAGAACGCGGCGTACTTCAACTAGCCTCCGCTTCCGCACGGCAAGCACAAGGCGGACGAACGCCGCGTCGAGGGCCTGCGCAGGTTCGCAGGCCCTTGCTTTCTTAGGGGCGCAAGCTTGGGCGAGTAAACTGTCTGCCCATGCGGCGCGTGCTCATCGCCACATCCAACCGCGGCAAGCTGCGCGACTTCTCGGGCGCGGCGGCAGCCCACGGGATCACAATCGCTTCCCTGCCCGATTTCGAGGCCCTGCCAGGCGTACGCGAGGATGGCGCGTCCTTCGAAGAGAACGCCCGCAAAAAGGCGGAGCACTATAGCCGTTTCGCGCCTGGCGAAATCGTGCTGGCTGACGATTCCGGTCTGGAGGTGGATGCGTTGGGCGGCATGCCCGGGATATTCTCCGCGCGCTATGCTTTCATCGGCTCCGGCGTTGTACCCGACCGAAGAGACGCCGATCCCCTGAACAATGGATTGCTGCTCAGCGCGCTGGAGGGTGTGCCGGCTGCTAACCGCACCGCGCGCTTCGTGTGCGTCATTGCCGCCGCGCGCGATAGGCAGACCCTCGCGAGCTTCCGCGGGGAAGCCCGTGGCTGCATCCTCGAGATGCCGCGTGGTTCAGGTGGCTTCGGCTACGATCCGTTGTTCTTCTTTCCTGCCCTGGGCAAGACCTTCGCTGAGCTCACGCCGGAAGAAAAAGCCGGGGTCAGCCATCGCGGTGCGGCGTTTCGGAAATTTCTCAAGTGGTACGAGCGGGAAGCAGCGCAGCGCTGAGACTGCAACGCGCTTGCGCCCATTCGTATGTGACGGACATCACATAGATAAGTGCGGTATTTCTTGACTCGCCGCTCGGCGGAATTTGATAATTCGAGGTTCTTTTCGTCTCGGCGTGGTCTTTTGTAAAGGAGTCGGTTTCGTATGGCATCTTACAACCCTCCTCTCAGTTCGCAGAAGGTCGGGGACGGCGTCGCCGCCCTGCGCGCCGGCGAGGGCCGCGAGTTCTTCTGGCGGCGCCTGCAATCGCTGACCGGCATCGTTCCCATCGGCGCCTTCCTGCTTGAGCACATTCTTCTCTCCAACGGCACCGCTTTGAACGGTCCTGAGGCGTATGCGAACACCGTGAAGCTTCTCGGTTCGCTGCCTATGGTGACGGCGATAGAAGCTGTGTTCATCTGGCTGCCGATCGCCTTTCACGGTCTCTATGGCTTTTACATCTGGTACCGGGGCGACTCCAACGTGGGCGGGGCTTATCCCTGGACCGGCAACTGGATGTACACCGTACAGCGCTGGACGGGCGCCATCGCCTTCTTCTACATCGGCTGGCACATCTGGCATCTGCGCTTCGCTGGCATCGACCTGCACGCCCACCCCGGCGCTTCCTTCGGCAAGGTGCAGGGCGAGCTGGTAGTCCCCTGGCAACTGGCTTTCTACATCGTCGGGCTGGTGGCGGCGTCCTGGCATTTTTCTTACGGTGTATGGCTATTCTGCGCCAAGTGGGGGATTACGGTGGGCGAGCGTGCCCGGCGGCGTTTCCTGGCGCTTTGCCTGGCGCTGTTTCTGCTGATCACCGGTGTGGGCTTGGCCGCCCTGCGAACTTTTCTGGTCACTCCCCGGCAGCCGCTGGACGCAAGCGCCGGAGAGTTGCACGCCGCTCCCGCTCCTGCGGCCGCGGCGGTCGGCAAACATTGAGAAGGTCATTGACATGGCAAATCCCAAGATCATCGTAGTGGGCGGCGGCCTGGCGGGGCTGTCGGCCGTCATCAAAATCGCCGAGATGGGCGGGCAGGTGGACTTGTTCTCCATCGTGCCCGTCAAGCGCTCGCACTCCGTCTGTGCGCAAGGCGGCATCAACGCCGCCAAGAACCTGAAGGGCGAAGGCGATTCCACCTGGATCCACTTCGACGACTCGGTCTATGGCGGCGACTTCCTCGCCAATCAGCCGCCGGTGAAGGACATGTGCGACGCCGCGCCGGGCATCATTGACTTGCTCGACCGCATGGGCGTCCCCTTCAATCGCACCCCGGAAGGCGTACTCGATTTCCGCCGCTTTGGCGGCACGCTGTACAACCGCACCGCCTTCGCCGGCGCGACCACTGGTCAGCAGCTCCTCTACGCGCTCGACGAGCAGGTGCGCCGCTACGAGGCCGAAGGCAAGGTGACCAAGTACGAGCACTGGGAATTCCTCTCCGCCGTGCTCGATGGCAGCGGTATCTGCCGCGGTATCTGCGCCCAGGACCTGCGCTCGATGGAAATCCACACCTTCCCTGCCGACGCGGTGATCATCTGCACCGGCGGCATCGGCGCCATCTTCGGCAAGTCCACTAATTCGGTGGTCTGCACCGGATCGGCGCAGTCGGCGCTCTATCAGCAGGGCGCGTACTACGCCAACGGCGAGTTCATCCAGGTACACCCAACGTCGATCCCTGGAGAGGACAAGCTCCGCCTGATGTCGGAATCGGCGCGCGGCGAGGGCGGACGCGTCTGGGTGCCGCGACAGCAAGGTGACAAGCGCGATCCCCGCAGCATCCCGGAAAAAGAGCGTTGGTACTTCCTGGAGGAGTGGTATCCGAAGTACGGGAATCTGGTGCCGCGTGACATAGCCACCCGCGCTATCTTCAAGGTGGTCTATGAGAACGGGCTTGGCATCGATGGCCAGCCCATGGTCTATCTCGACCTCACCCACATCGATCGCAAGATTCTGGACAAGAAGCTGGAAGGGATCCTGGAGATCTACGAGAAGTTCGTGGGCGACGACCCGCGCGACCACCCGATGAAGATCTTTCCCGGCATGCACTACACCATGGGCGGGATGTGGATCGACTTCCAGCAGGCCACCAACATCCCCGGGTTGTACGCGGCGGGTGAGTGCGAATACCAGTACCACGGCGCCAACCGCCTGGGCGCGAACTCGCTGGTTTCCTGCATCTGGGGCGGCTTCGTCGCCGGGCCGGCTTCGCTGAAGTACGCCAAGAACGTGAAGGGGCTATCTTCGAACGGCTGCTTCGACTCCGAGAAGAAGCGCCAGGAGGAGATCAACGCGCGGCTGATGAAGTCCGACGGCACGGAGAATCCCTTCCGCCTGTGGCGCGAACTTGGCGAACTGATGACCAAGAACTGCACCGTCATCCGCTACAACAAGGAACTCAAGGCCGCCGACGCCAAGCTCTGCGAATTGCTGGAACGCTTCCGGCACATCAACGTGAACGACAAGAACCTGTGGGCGAACACCACTGTGGTCTTCACTCGCCAGCTCTACAACATGCTGCAACTGTCGCGGGTGATCGCCCAGGGAGCGGCGCTGCGCAACGAGTCGCGTGGCGCGCACTACAAGCCGGAGTTCCCCGAGCGCGACGACAAGAATTTCTTGAAGACGACGAAGGCGTCGTTTGCGCCGGATGCCGACGAACCGAAGTTCGAGTTCGAACCGGTGGACACGTCGCTGATCCCGCCGCGTCCGAGAAAGTACGACGTGGCGGCGTAGGTCAGGAGGAAAGCGCAATTGGAACGGGCCCTGTCCATATTGAAATCCTGGCGTCTGCTCCTGATGGTGGCAGGTGTGGCTTTACTGCTAGCCGGCTTTTATACCCATAACCAAGCCATGCAGGCGGCGGGATTCATAATCGCGATTTTCGGTGCCTTCGGCGGAGGCTGAAACACGGCCTGCGCGGTGTCAGGTACTGACGCCACAAACAGAACGAAAGACGATCATCATGGCTAATCACAAGACGGTACTCTTAAAGATCAAACGTCAAGCCGCTCCCGGTTCCAAGCCCTATTGGGAGGAATTCGCCCTGCCGTGGAGGCGGGGGATGAACGTGATCTCCTGCTTCATGGACATTGCCGCCAACCCGGTGACGCGCGACGGCAAGCCCACCACGGCCATCTTCTACGATTCCAATTGCCTGGAAGAGGTGTGCGGCTCTTGCGCCATGCTCATCAACGGGCGCACGCGCATGGCCTGCTCGGCGCTGATCGACCAGCTCGATCAGCCCATCCGCATCGAGCCTTTCACCAAGTTTCCCGTGGTGCGCGACCTCGCCGTGGACCGCAAAGTGATATTCGAGAACCTCAAGCGGGTGAAAGCCTGGGTGCCGGTGGACGGCACGTACGACCTCGGCGCCGGCCCGAAGATGTCACCGGAGGAGCAGGAGTACGCCTATCCGCTCTCGCGCTGCATCTCCTGCTGCTGCTGCATGGAGGCCTGCCCGCAGTTCAACGAGCAGACCGGATTCGTGGGGGCGGCGGCCATCTCGCAGGTGCGCCTGTTCAACACTCATCCTACCGGCAAGGCGCTCAAGAGTGAGCGGCTGCACGCGCTGATGGGCAACGGCGGCATCCACGAATGCGGCTACGCTCAGAACTGCGTCGAGGTCTGTCCCAAGGACATTCCGCTGACCCGCTCCATCGCCGAAGTAGGCGGCGCGGTGATGAAGCAGGCGCTGTTCGATCTGTTCAAGCTGTAGGGAGGAGAATCGTCGGCGGTTCTTAAGCGCTGGTCGTTGGATGATCATCCAACGACTAACGACCAACGACCAAAAAACCTGCTAAAGTCTTGCCTTTCAACCGGTCACATCCTGCCGGACATGTCCTTTTGCTTGGCCTGGGTACCAAAGAGCGGGGTTGGGGTTACCGCTGCCCCGCTACAATGCGAACAGTACCGGCAAGTGCTGCGAGGTTCAGAACTCGATGTGTTTGCGGAAGTATCTGCGGAAAATGCGGGCGGTAGTATTTCTCCTGATCTCTCTGGCGATGGCGTGTGTGCAGGCTTTCGGCGCGCACGCGTCATTGGCGCGCACCAGCACCCGCAAGCCCCGCCATACCCACCGGCCGCGCCGCGTTGCCTGGAACCCGGTGTTGCGGGGATCTTACGAGTCCATGCTGCGGCAGAACGAGGAGATCGACCGGCTGGAACTTCCCCGCATCGCTGACGAGGTCGAGCTGGCGGAACTGGAAGCGCGGCATGACCTGGTGCCCATCGAAGAGACCGACGGTGTGCACATCGCCATCCGCGAGGCCTCCCACCGCTACTGTCGTCCGTGGACCCAGACCTTCCTGCAAGACCTTGGCGAGGCCTACTACCAGGAATTCGGTCAGCCCGTCCAGGTGAACTCCGCAGTGCGCACCGTGGAATACCAGCACAAGCTGCGACGCCGCAACCACAATGCCGCTCCCGAAACCGGCGAGACCGCTTCCTCCCACCTGGGCGGCCTCACCGTGGACATCAACAAGCGCGGCCTCACGCGTAAGCAGCACAAGTTCATCGAAGACTACCTTCTCAATCTGCGTGAAGAAGGCATCATCGAGGTCGCCGAAGAACGCCGCCAGCCGGTCTTCCACGTTATGGTCTCCGACCGATACACTGAGTGGCGCGAGGCAGCTAAGACTGCCGGCGAGCCATCATCCGGTCAATGAGCCATTAAACCTAAGACTGTCATCCTGAGCGCGAAGCGCGAAGGACCTTGAGGATGTCGGGAAAGACATTGCCGTAGAGCAAGGGAAGAGACCTTCTTCAGAACCTGCCCTTTAGTCAAAACTCTTTTGCCTGGGAGAACGGCCTGGCGGGCGCTCGGCATTCCCCAGATTCTTCGCTTCGCTAAGAATGGCAGCATGAGACTCTCCGGTCGAGATGCCCCCCTGTCCTGCTGTTATTCTGCTTCCAGCATGCCTTTCAGAATACTGCTCTGTTGCGCTCTCCTGTCCCTTACTGTATTCGCGCAAAATTCTCCCAACCGCGCGGTTGATTGGCGGGCCATCCACCAGTCCGCCATCATCATCGACGGCCACGCCGACACGCCGCAGCGCTTCGTCGATGAAGGCTTTGACATGGCCTCCGACGCCGGCGCAGGCCACATGGACCTGGCCAAAGTTCGCGCCGGCAATCTGGGTGCGCAGTTCTTCTCCATCTGGCCGGATGTCGAGCGCTACCGGGGGCACTATCCGCACCGTACGTTGGAGCTGATCGACTCGGTCTACCAGCAGGTGGCACGGCATCCCGACCGCATGATGATGGCCTTCACCGCCGACGACATCCTGCGCGCGCACCAGCAGCACAAGCTGGCAGCGCTGATGGGCATCGAGGGAGGACACGCCATCGACAACAGCCTCGGCCTGCTGCGCGATTACTATCGCCTGGGCGTCCGCTACATGACGCTCACTCACTACGAGAGCACCGACTGGGCCGATTCGTCCGGCGACATCGACGACCCCAAGGTCCAGCACCACAACGGCCTCACCGACTTCGGCGTCGAGGTGGTACGGGAGATGAACCGGCTGGGCATGCTGGTGGATATCTCGCACGTCAGCGACCGCACGTTTTACCGCACCCTGGTTGTCTCCCGCGCCCCGGTGATCGCATCGCACTCGTCCTCGCGCGCTCTCACCAACCATGCACGGAACATGACCGACGACATGCTGCGCGCGCTGGCCCGCAACGGCGGCGTCGCCATGGTCAACTTCAATGCGCCATTTGTCAGCGAGGATTTCCGGCGCGCCTGGGAAGCGCAGAAGCCGGCGCGCGACCAGGCCATCGAGGCGGCGCGTGAAAAGGAGGAGGCCGAGGGCAAGCCTTTCACTTCCGAGAAAGAAGTAAAGCTGGAGAAAGAGTGGGCGGCGAAAATCCCGCGCCCGCCGTTCAAATCGCTGATCGACCACATCGACCACATGGCACAGGTAGCCGGTGTGGATCACGTGGGCCTGGGCTCGGATTTCGACGGCGTCGCGGCGCTGCCCGAGGGCATGGACTCCGTGGCCGATCTGCCCAGGATCACACAGGCGCTGGTGGAGCGTGGCTATACCCCCGAGCAGATCCACAAGATCCTGGGCGGCAACCTGCTGCGCGTCATGCGCGGGTGCGAGCAGATCGCGCATGAGCTGCAGAAGGAAAAACCGCTCGGCGCTCAGCCGCTGGCCGGGCCCGAGGTAGTGAAACCCAGATAGCAGCCGCACCGCGAAACGGCTCAGGCCTCGTCTACTGGAAAGACTCTGAAGCCGGCCAGTTCTACAGCCATGGCGTGGCGATCACAGTAGAAGCGAACGGCGCGCACCGAGGTTCCCCGGATGCGGTGGAGCGTGCCCTCATCGCGACAGCCATGCCAGCAGCACATGTTTTCGAGGTCGCGCGCTTCCCGCATCAGGAACTGGAAGAGCTCCCGCATCTCCGGTTTGCTCAGCACGACGCGTGGCCCGCCGTCGACACCGATGCTCATGCCCCGACAACCACCCTCGTCATGGCCGGGCACGATGGCGAACTGGAACTGACTGGTAGCCATGGAATCCCCCTTTTGTTCGAAAAGTAATGCTCCCAAAAACTTGAGGCCATCATCTCTTCTGGATGATGGCCTCGATTGATCCTTGTTACCCGGGCTACATCATCCGCTGGCTCCTGAAATAAGGAGCAGGCTAAGGAGCAGCAGCAGACTAAGGCC
>DATKLD010000054.1:0-5312 GCA_035542595.1 Terriglobales bacterium | reverse complement strand
ATGGAGCGGCTGCCCGTCCATTCGGTGAATCTGGGGACTGGCGAGAACGGAATGCATCCCGACTTCAGGGCGATTCTGGCGTACCTGCGCACACGGCCTGTCAAGCTCACCATGACTTCCAATGGCCACAGCATCGCCGTTCTGGAAGACAGCGAAGTGCGCGCTTTTCACGACATCGAATTCTCTCTCGATTACCCCACGCAAGCGGAGCAGGATGCGCAACGCGGACCGGGGAACTGGGCGCTCATTCACGAACAGGCAGCGCGCTGCGTGAGACTGGGCGTGCCCGTAACCATTGTTGCGGTCATGATGAAGTCGAATTACTTGCGTCTGGGGGAGGTAGCGCGAGTGGCGAAACTGTTCGACGCTCCTCTGCGCGTGAACGTATACCAGGCGGTGCGATCCGATATCTATGCTTTGTCCTACGACGAGTATTGGGATGGATTTCGGCGGCTCTTCGCGGAAACTGACGTGATCGCCGTCGGCGAACCGCTGGTGCGAGCGCTGGCGGGGCTGCCACCGCTTCGAGCCGGTTGTGGGGTGAACACGGTAAGAGTGACGCCCAGAGCCACCACACAACCCTGCGTGTATTGGCCGGGACCGGGCGAGGGGCTATCGGAATTGATCTCGACCGGCGCGGGCGTTCTGAGCTCGACGCCCTTTAAGCAGGCGCGCGCGATTCCCGAAGCCTGCCAACCCTGCGAGTTCCTGGACTCCTGCCACGGCGGATGTGCCGGACGACGCCGCTTACGGGATGCGCTGCTGGAGCCCGACTGTTACTGTCCGATCATTCGCGGAGAACGGCCGAGGCTCGCGGTCCGCATGGCCGCTAACCGCGACCTGCCCAAGCTGAGCAGTTCCTGCACTACGGTAGTAATCGCCCGATAGAAACTCGCCGTTTATTGCGCGTCCATCCAGGTGTTTGCCCCCACCAGCTTGACGGCCACATTCGAGAAGAAAAGGTGCAGCGGCTTGCCGTCGGCTGTTCCGCGGTGCTCCGTCGAGACAAGCAGCGGACCTGCCTTTTTGTAACCTGCCCACGTCGCGATGACGACGCTCGGCTTCGCGGGTCCGCCGCGGCGGTAGACAAATTGCTCAACGCGGTTGTCTTTGCCGACGTAAAGTTCCCAGGTGTCACCCGGCGTATAGCCGAGGTCGGAAGGATATTTCACCACCACCTTCTCGGCAGATCCTTTCCCCAGCGGCAGTTTCTGCATGCCGGCATCTTCCACCTTAGCGCTGGTGTCCCAGGAAACATGAAACGGGAAGATCAGCCAATACTGATCATTCACGAAGCCCGGATCGATTTCTTTTTTCACGTCCTCTGACTGATTGCTGAGTTGAGAGCGCAGGTAGGTAACCTTCACCGGCTTGCCCGATTTATCTTTTTCCTCGTAGGTGACCTGGCCGGTCTTGGGCTCCCAGATCCAAGATCGAGAGAGATTGACTCCTGGGAACTGCAGGTTGAAGGTATAGCGGATGGCTTCGATCTGCCCAAACGACTCGAGACCATAGGTTTTGGCGAGCTTTTCAACGATTGGCGGGCGCTGCTGCGCCCCGGAAGTTGCAGCAAGGACCAGTATGCCAAAGACCGGCAGAAGACGCATCGCTGTGTTACAGCGCGAACTTGTCATGGAGGTCCTCCTGGGTGAATTCAATGATGGATGTTGGATGACGGGCAGAGGATTCAGGATACGGAGACACACGGTAGCCACAGCTTGGTTGCGCATCCAGAGCCTCACCCGCTAGTCGGCCGGGCAACGCGGGGCTGCCGGTCGAGTGATTCGGCGCCGCAGGATGATTGCGGCGGTCACTGCGACGGAACCGTACTCCAGCAGCACAATCCAGCCGGGAAGCACCCACGGTCGTCCAAGTGTGCGCAGATGCCAGACCATGTACGTGGGGATAATGCTCACCGTCCAGATGATGATCGGCAACGTCGAGACCGATCGCACGAACGGCAGCAACCAGAGCAAATACCACGGATACACGACCGGCGCACATAGCAGCGACGCGGCCATCGGCCATGCAAGCCCGTCCGCGGACCACGTCTGGAGCCGGGTTCTGAGCCAGATTGCGATAAGAACGCCGGCGAAGGCTGCGAATCCCACCGCAACCTGCGGAGACGTCACTCGCTGGAGTGCTGCAAACACCGGATCATTAAAACGAAAACTCCGGACATACGTGCCGAGCGAGCCGATCGGAAGCCTCCCGCGCTCGAGAAATGGCAGGTATAGGAGTCCGAACACGGCTGCTGCCAGTGCACCGTCGCGCACACGAATACGCTTCCAGTAGAGAGGCAGCAGCACGATGGGGAGCAATTTCACGGCTACAGCCAGCCCGAATGCCAGGGCTGCAACCGTACGCCAGCGCCGCTGCAGCGCGGCGAAGGACACCAGCAAGAGCAGCGCGCCGACAATATCGACATGACCACTGCCCGCCACTTCCGTCGCCAGCAACGGGTGCCAGGCATAAGCGAGAACCCAGTGCGCCGCTTGCCGGCTGCAGCGCAAGAGATGGAGCAACACGAAGACAATCGCCCAATCGCAAACTACAAATGCTGTCTTGAACGCAAAAATTGACTCGTGAATCGCGGTCAGGGCGCGGAAGAAGAGCTGAGCGCCCGCTGGATACGGGCTCGGTACATCCGGGTTGTTCAGCGTACGCGTTTCGGGCGTATGCAACGCGCTGAGCGCGGGGTCGCTGGGAACGAGAATATAAGGGCTATAGCCGAGCCGTTGCACGCGTCCATCCCAAAGATATCGGTGAACGTCATCATCAGGACCCGGCGGCATCCGCAGGAACAAACAATGCCACACAGCGGACAACACGAGCCCGATGACGACTACCCGCATCGGGAGCACGGGCGTAGAGAAAAACTCACGAACAGCAAGCAGGTACGCGGCGCCGGCCACTGCCAGCGGAACGATGAATGACGGTGCACCCAGGCTGCTGAACTTGCATGAGCAGATCGTAAGCGCCACCAGGATGACGGCCCCGAGAATGTAGAGCCTGCGAGATGGCGTGAGCCTCACAAGTCTCCGAGACCGGCCCTCAACTGCGCCACCAAGTGCCGCCACTGCGCAAACCATGCGGCCGTTCGCGGCGCCCTCGACGGCGAGAGCCGCAATTCGGCGTCGAGCCGAACCAGGTCGGAGGGCACGTCGATATCGTAAAAAGGATCTGCGAGGTGTGTTGAAAGCTCCAGGGCCCGGGCGCGTTCCAGCAGCCTCTCAAGCGCATTCGACGTCCCCATCGCCTGGCCGTTGAAAAGCCCGGGATGGGCGGCTTTGGCTCCAACCAGATAGTAACCTCCGTCGTGGGTCGGTCCGACAACCACATCGCACGCAGTGAGAGCCTCGAACGCGCTCTCCAAGAGGGATGCCGGCAGATGTGGGCTGTCGCTGTTGAACGCGATGACGCGCTGCCGACCAGCCCCCGCGAAATGCGCAAACACAGAGGTGAGGCCCGCAGCAAGCCCCTGACCCGTCTGCGCGACAACGCGCACCGTATCGCCGGCCAGGCGAGCCAGATCGTCTGCATCCGAGGCGGGACACATAATGGCAATCTCGACACCGCCAAGCGACTGCGCCAGCGCCATTGTGTCCTCAAAAAGACAGCAATAAAGCGAGGTCACCGCAGGCGGAGGAAGGCAATCTGCCAGCCTGGTCTTGACCATCCCCGGCTTCGGAGCTTTGGCCATGATCACCAACGTGCAATCCGGTCTGCGCGCGCGCACGTTGGTCTGGCTGGAGGATTCCATAGGAGATCGGGCCGGGACTCACGCTGCCAGCGGCATTCCGGCCCCTCGAGGCCGGAAATAATAGCGCACTATCAGGCTGAGAATGAACCACGCGGCTCCAACCGTGCCCTTCACCGTACCGCTGATCTTGGATTTCCCGATGCGCGGATAATAGCTGACCGGCACCTCGACAATTCGCAATCCCTTTAAAGTCCCTTTTAAGATCATTTCAACCGCCCACCCGTAGGTGGTCTCTTCCAATGCGAGTCCACGCAGGACATCGGCGCGTGCCGCGCGGAACGGGCCGAGGTCACTGATCTTCAGGCCATATAAAAGCCTGATCAAGCTGGCGGCGAGCCGATTACCAAATGCAGCGTGCCACGGTAACGCCCCGGGGACGCGTTGCACCCCGAGGCGCGAACCCAGTGTGATGTCCGCGCGGCCGTCAGTGATGGGGGCGAGAAGCAGCGGTAGTTCGGCCGGTCGATCGCTGTAATCGCCGTCGAGGAACACGACGATATCCGGCGCATCGGCCATGGCGAGCCCTGTGAGACAGGCCCGGCCATATCCGTGCCGAGGTTCGTGGACGACGCGCGCTCCCATCTTTGCCGCGATCTCGGGCGTGCCGTCAGTTGAGTTGCTGTCGACAACCAGGACCTCGGTAATGAGACCGGCCGGGATATCGGCGATAACGCGGCTGAGAGCGGACGCTTCGTTGCGCGTAGGAATGATGACCGACACTCGCGCTGGATTTCGGCTCAAATCACCACCACGGAGAAGACGGCCGCCGCTGCGCCAGCCATGCGTCTATGCCCCACGCTCTGCCCGCGCGTCCCACCGCGAGCGCCAGGGATGCGAGCACCGGAACCAGCAGTTCCCAGATCCACGCGGTTCCCCACTCCGACACCCAAAGGCTTGCAAGATACGCGAACGCCACGAAAGCGGCGGGTCGCGTGAGCAGACCGATGAGCAGAAGGACACCTAACGAGATTTCCGTTACCGCCTGAGCGGGTGCGGCCATCGCGGCGTGGCTTGCCGCCAGACCCATGACCGCTTTCCACGCGGCCGGCGAATGACCCTGCTTGATGTAGTAGCTGATGAGGCCCGCGTAGCCTCCGGGACTGTAAAGGCCTTTACCCAGATTCTCGAAGAACACCCACACGAACATAGCACCGACAGTCAGCCGCACCATTGCCAGACCGTTTGCTGCTCGCGGCTGGTGGGCCACTCAGGTTGCCTCATTTGGCAGTTGGTTTGCGTTCGTTGTCATGGTGAACCTCGCCCCAGCGGATGCTACACCAGATTAGAGGATTGGCGGAGAGGGAGGGATTCGGATTTGAGCTGTCTTGCGGGCCCTGCGGCCGCTTCGCGTTCGCTCAGCGAAGTCGAAGGGCGAAGTCCCGAGCGGAGCGAGGGACCTAGGACTGCTGGCGGAGAGGGAGGGATTCGAACCCTCGATACAGGTTTTGGCCCGTATAACGGTTTAGCAAACCGCCGCCTTCAGCCACTCGGCCACCTCTCCGGCGGGCGGACACCAACGTGGGCAACATCATTATACCGAAAGCCCACG
>DATKLD010000053.1:0-33243 GCA_035542595.1 Terriglobales bacterium | reverse complement strand
GGGAGGTACGAATCGAAGGTGATCCTCGATTCGTGAGGCAACACGTGTCAGGGCACGACCTTCAGTCGTGCCGAAGGGGCATATAGGCTTTGGGCTTCAGCCCCTGCAAATCGCTATTCAGGGGCTAAAGCCCGGGTGATTAAGAGCGAATGGCGGCACGAGTAAACTCGTGCCCTGACACGTGTCCCTGTTGTCACCGTGCGCCCGGGTCAGCAAAAAGCCCCACCCTTGGCAAAACCGGCCAAGGGTAAGGCACCCTGAAGATGGTTGCGATGCGCTACGCGGGCGGGCCACCCGTCGTTAGCGGGCGCAAGAGCCGTGTCGATGGGCTGCATTTCTTACGCCCGGTTTGGGGGCTGCCGGGGCGCTTCGCGACGCCCGAACGATAACTTAGGCGAATCTCCGCTCTTTGACAACAGGACCGGAAGAGGCCGAAAAATGGCCGGAAAGCGCACCTAAGTCCTTTGAGAAACGGTTCTTGCGGGTAAGTCCTTTGTTTCATCGGTTCGCGACGGTTGGCCCACGGTATACAGTCGCTAAGCTGCTGATTCTACTAGAGGGAGGGGGTGGGGGGTGGGATTGGCGTCGGAGTAAACAGGACAGGATGCAGGGGGGCAGGAGGCAGGAACAGGACGTCTGCCCTACTCTTTCCTGCCTCCTGCCTCCTGCGTCCTGCTGGCCATCGACTTGCCGGCTTCGGGATATTCATACACTCCGCGCCCGGCCTTACGGCCCAGGCGGCCGGCCTTGACGTACTGCACCAGGAGCGGTGCTGGGCGATACTTCTCGCCCAGCGTCTTGTGCAGGTACTCGAGCACGTGCAGGCGGGTGTCGAGCCCGACCAGGTCCACCATCTCGAATGGGCCCATGGGGTGGTTGAGGCCGAGCTTGATGGCTTTGTCGATGTCGGCGGCGCTGGCGATGCCTTCCTGCAGCATGTAGAAGGCTTCGTTGCCGATCATGACGTTAATGCGGCTGGTGATGAAGCCCGGCGATTCTTTGATCACCACCACTTCCTTGCCCATGCGCTTGCCGGCGTCCACGCAGGCGTCGATGGTGGGCTGGTCGGTCTCCAGGCCGCGCACGATCTCCAGCAGCTTCATCTTGTGCACGGGATTGAAGAAGTGCATGCCGATGCAGCGCGGCGCGCGGTAGGTGACGGAGGCAATCTCAGTGATCGAAAGCGACGAAGTGTTGGAGGCCAAAATGGTGTGCGGGGCGCAGATCTTATCCAGCAGCGTGAAGATCTCGATCTTCGATTCCAGCTCTTCGGGGACGGCTTCGATCACCAGCTCGGCGGCACGCGCGGCCTCGTCGATGGAGCTGGCGAACTCGATGCGGGCGAAGGCGTCGTCAGCTTGCTGACGTGAGACCTTGCCCAGCTCAACGCCCTTGTCGAGGTTGCCGCGAATTTCGGCCTCGGCCTTCCGCAGGCTGGCCGGCAGGATGTCCTCGAGGATGGTGCGGAAGCCGCCCAGGGCGGCGGCGTGCGCGATGCCGCGTCCCATGATGCCGGCCCCGATCACGGCGATGGTTTGCACTCCGGCCATGGCTACTTCGGGCGCTCGATGCTTTCCAGCACCTTGATGAAATTGGGGTCGGATTTGCGCATGTAGTCCGCCAGTTGCTTCCGCTCTTCCTCGGTCAGGGTGGGAAGGCTGGTAGTGATGCGCCGCAGGGTGGCGGCAATGTCGTCCACGTAATTCATCATGCGAATGATCTCGCCGGTAGCGGGCATGAGGGCATTCTCCTGTTGTCCCCGGGCAACAGCGGGGAATGGCTATTTTCGTCTGTCGGCAGAATCTTTGTCCACTGGCGTTCAGCTTCCCAGGCGAAGCACCGCCGCGCGAAGCCGAGAATGCGACTGCAGCAGGCGCACGTAGCGCGCCTCGTCCGCCCCGGCTTTGACGCGGATGATCGCGGCCAACTGGTCTTTCTCGTCCCGTGACCAGCGAAGGAAATCCGGCATTAAGGCGAGCGCCACAGCAAAATCTTCCAAGGCTGCGCGCTCAGGCGGTGAAAGTCGGCGCCTATTCACGCCCAACACGCGCGCGAGCTTCGCGCTCGTGGACCGGCGCATCGCTTCCGCATCGCCCGCGAAGTGCTCCGCCATAAAGCGGTTCACGCGGAAACCGAGGTTGCGTACCCGAAAGCGGTCCCAGGCGCCGACCTCCGCCCCAGGCAGTTCGTAGAACACGTGTCCAGCGGCGAGCTTGCGCAGCCTGGCCGCGGGCGTGCGATAACCAGGGCGAGCTGCGATCTTCTCCTCTTCGCGCTGGAGCAGACGGCGTATTTCCAGCCGGCCGGGACGGAATCCCAGCTTGCGATAGAACCAGAATGCGCCCGAGGCGATGGCCTCTTCGTTCTGATCACCGAGCTGATAGGGATAAACGGAAATACAACGAACACGATGGAGCTGGCTCAGCAGTCGCAGCGCCTGCGCGTAGTGCCATGCGGATTCGCCGTCGCGATAGGCGTAAAAGGTGTTGAAGCCCACCTCCATCCACTCGAACAGCGAGATGCCTTCGATGTAGTTGATGGGCACACCGTTCTTCAGAGTGAAACCGGCAAGATACGCGCGCAGCGGGAGCCTCCGCCCGGGAGCCAGTCCCCAGAGAAAGATCTGCGTGCCACGCCCAGGGCGGGCCTCCACGACGCTGGCAGGGTCGCCGAGAGTGGTGCCATAGAGCTCGCGGTAACGGACCGCCATGATCTCGCGGACCAGGTCCATCACTCTCTCACCCTCGCGCCGCGAGAGCCTCCGGACCGGCAGCGGCGAAGCCAGTTCCTTCGCCAGAGCGACCTCATTGCGCCGGAGCAGCGGGCCCTGGTGATAGAACACTCTGCGGACAGGTCGCCAGTTCCGCGTTCGGCTGGCGCGAAGATTGTCGAGCTCCCACTTAACGCTCAAACCGAGCGAGTTGTAGAGTTCGGCCTTCTCGCGTTCGGAGATCGGCAATCGTTCGAACCGCTCCAGCAGCCACGGCAAGACGCCGCGCCGGCCGGATGCCGTCCGCAGCCACTCGGTAAAGGGGACGTCCGCCTCGACGTCGGCATCATCGGCCAGCAACGGGATGAAGCGCGGCAGAGTGGCCGCCAGACGACTTTCCTGGTCGTAATCCGCCCAGTCGATGGAAACGTGGCGCGGGAATCGCCGCGCCAGCCAGCGGACCACGTCGTAGTTCCAGGTGTCCTGCATGGTGGTGCCGGCGATACCGGAAACCTGCTCGGGGTCGAACACCGCCATCTCCGCGCCCGCTTCATGCAGCCGCTCGACGCGTTCGACGAAATCGCCCAGCAGGCGCTCGGCCTGGTGCAACACGGCGGCATTGTGCGGGTAGACGCGAAGGAACAACAGCGCATCGTGAAACCGGATCAAAGTTCGGGGATCGTCGAACCGGCGCCGGCCAAGCGCGGCCAGCAACCGCAGAATCTCGGCGGCGTTTCCGCGGGAGAAGTTGGTTTTCTCCTGCTCCAGCCGGTCCAGAAGGCGGTCGAGCGTTGGCATCGTTTGCCGTGCAGTGTACTCCGGGTGTCAAACCGGCCCGCGGGGTGGATAATGGCAGGATGCTGCGCGACAAGAACCTCATCCCACTCTCACACCAGCACCAGCATGCGCTGGCTTTTTGCGTGCGTCTCGACCGCGCTCTCGCCAAGGGCAATGCCGACCTCGATGCCTGGCAGGAAGAAATCGCCGGCGTCTGGGAGAGCGCGATTCGCTTTCACTTCGAGGCAGAGGAAAGAGTCCTGTTCCCCGTGGCGGAGAAGTACGCATCCATCCTGCCGCTGGTCAAACAACTGCTCTCTGAACATGGGACCCTGCGGGACTTCTTCGCGCGCGCCAAGGCGCGCCGCCTGGACGCCGCGGACCTCAGGAGCTTCGCCGCAACGCTCTCCCGGCACATCCGCACCGAGGAGCGGCAACTATTCGAAGAGTGCCAGCGCCAGATGCCGCCCGACGAGATGGCCCGTACCGGCGCCGCCGTGGACCGATATTTCGCCGCCTCGGGCATGCCCAGGGCAAGTTGCGCGCTACCTTCGTCCTCGAAGAATTTGCCGTCCCGCTGACCTCTCAACGGCAGCGCCAGCAGCGGTTCCCAAACCGGTCGTCTTGAGAATTGAGAGCATAGTTTTGCACTGCCTCCCCGGTCGCGTAACTGGAATAATCATCCCCATCGCGACCTGCGCGGGGAGCGGAGTCACCAAAGTGCCAGGCTCCTGTGCGATAGGTGCAGGAGGTAGCGCAGCGAAGCCCAAGTCTCGCATCACGGCAAGCAAGCGGAAGCGCCGAAAGGCCCAACTTCCAGTGCCGCCGAAAGCGGGCAGGAACGGCTCTATGCCCGACGTGCGCGCCGTCCAGGAAGCCGAGGCGCTCTACCGCGGCCTGTTCAACCGCATGGCGGACGCTGTGTTCGTCATCGACGCCGAGACCCTGCGCTTTCTCGACTGCAACGACGCCGCCTGTCAGACCTACGGCTACAGCAGGAAGGAACTGCTTTCCATGACGCCCGTCCCGCTCCATCCCCCAGACGAGCAGGAGCTGGCGCTACGCCGGCTGAGGGAGAAGCAGTGGACGAACCGCGAATATACCCATATCACCAAAGACGGCCGGCGGATGGCGGTGGAGGTCCGAACCACCAACGTTCCCTATCAGGGCCGGGAAGCCCACCTCAGCATCGTCCATAACATCACGGAGCACAAGCAGGCTGCGGACACCCTGCAACTGCAGTCCGCCTACCTCGAGCAGTTGATCGAGAGCGCGCCGGAAGGGATCGCCGTGCTGGACAACCGGCACACCGTACTGCGGATCAACCGCGAATTCACCCGCATGTTCGGCTACCGGCCGGAAGAAATCGTGGGAAAGACGCTGGAGGCCCTGGTCCCTGGCGAGCGCGGCAACGAATCCAACTTCATCCTCGGTGCCCTGGACCGCGGCCAGACCATTAACGTGGAAACCATTCGCTGCCGTCGCGACAGCTCGCCGGTCGAGGTTTCCATCCTGGGGACGCCCATCAACGTGAGCGGCAGCCCGGTGGCCCTGTACCTCATCTACCGCGACATCACTCAAAGCAAGCGCGCCGAGCGCGCGCTCATCGAGAGCGAAAGCAAATTCCGGGCCGTCGCGGAAACCGCCGCCTCCGCCATCTATATTCACGACAAGGCGCGGTTCCTGTACGTGAACCGCGCCTGCGAGCAGATCTCCGGATACAGCCGGGCGGAGCTAATGGTCACCAGCCCCTGGCGGCTGGTTCACCCTGAGTTCATCCACGAGGCACAGCAGCGTGAAGAGCGGCATCTGCGCGGAGAGAAAGTACCTTCGCGTTACGAATTCAAGCTCCTTACCAGGAGCGGCGAGACCCGCTGGCTGGACCTGAACGCCAACCACATACGCTTCGAAGACCAGGACGCCACCCTGGCCATCGCCGTGGACGTCACCGAGCGCAAGCGCGCCGAAGAACTGCAGCGAGCGCTGTACCGCATCGCCGACCAGACCAGCGCGGCCACCGACCTGCAGGCGTTTTACCGGGCCATCCACCGCACCGTGGGGGAACTGATGGACGCCCGCAACTTCTACATTGCCCTGTACGACGAGGACTCGGGTTTGCTCAGCTTCCCCTATTTCGCGGACCAGGAAGACCCCGCGCCGGCGCCGAGGCCGCTGGGCAAGGGTCTCACCGAATACGTGCTGCGCACAGGCGAACCGCTGCTGGCCTCACCCGAGCGTTTCGCCGAGCTGGTGCGTTCGGGAGAGGTAGAAACCATCGGCGCTCCCTCCATCGACTGGCTGGGCGTCCCCGTGAAAAAAGGCGACAAGCCCTTCGGGGTCCTGGTAGTGCAGAGCTATACCGAAAATGTCCGGTATGGCGCGCGCGACATGGAGATTCTCAATTTTGTCGGCCAGCATCTGGCCACAGCCGTCGAGCGCAAGCGCGCCGAGAACGCCCTGCGGCAATCCGAGAAGCAGCTCTGGCAATCGCAAAAGATGGAAGCCGTGGGACGCCTTGCGGGAGGCGTCGCCCACGACTTCAACAACCTGCTCACCGTGATCAAGGGCTACACCGAGCTCATGCTGAGCGATTTGAAACCACTGGACCCCATGCGTCCGGAGATGGAAGAAGTGCAGAAGGCAGCCGATCGTGCCGCCGCCCTGACCCGGCAGATGCTGGCCTTCAGCCGCCGGCAGGTGCTGGCCCCCAAGGTGGTCAACCTGAACTACCTGGTCGAGGACATGAACAAGCTCCTCCGCCGGCTGCTGGGCGAGGACATCGACCTGTGCATCAGCCTCGACGACGACCTGGGCTGCGTCAAGGCCGATCCCGGCCAGATCGAGCAGGTCATCATGAACCTGGCCGTCAATGCCCGCGACGCAATGCCCAGGGGCGGCAAGCTGACCTTGGAAACCGCCAACCTCGAACTCGACCAGTCCTACTCACGCGAGCATGCCATGGTCAAGCCGGGCGCCTACGTGATGCTGGCCATCACCGATACCGGCTCTGGGATGGATGCCGAAACCCTCTCCCACGTGTTCGAACCCTTTTTCACTACCAAGGAACAGGGCAAAGGCACCGGGCTGGGGCTTTCCACCGTGTATGGCATTGTCAAGCAGAGTGGCGGCTACATCTGGCCCTACAGCGAGCCTGGCATGGGCACCACCTTCAAGATCTATCTGCCCCGTGTCGATGAGATGGCAGAACGCGCGCAGGCCCGCACCCAGGCCCCGCCAGGACTGGGCGGCACGGAAACCATCCTGCTGGTCGAAGACGAGGAGGGCGTCCGCGGCCTGACCCGCCAGCTTCTCCAGCGTCACGGCTATACCGTACTCGAGGCCGAACACGGGCAGGATGCGCTGCTCCTGTGCGAACGCTACTCAGGCCCCATCCACCTGCTTCTGAGCGACGTGGTCCTTGCGCAGATGAGCGGCCGTGAGTTGGTACAGCGCCTGACCCCCCTGCGGCCGGAAATGAAAGTGCTTTATATGTCGGGCTACAGCGACGAAGCCATCTTCCAGCACGGGGTGCTCGAGCACGGGACCGCCTTCCTGCAAAAGCCTTTTACCACTGAATCCCTCATGCGCAAACTGAGGGAGGTCCTCGACCAGAAGAAAATGGGATAAACCTCGTTCCCTCCCATCTGCCCGATCTCGGCAGATGTGGGTTCCTCCGCCTTCGCCAACTACAGCCCCCGTGTCAAAAACGCCCACATCTGCTGACTGCAGCAGACGTGGGGCACCATCAGAGAATCGTCGATGTGGGCAGTCAGCGCGGGCGGCGAAACCACGAAGCGTACTATCGCCAGGTCGTCCTGCTCTCCTCCATGCTGCTGACGACCCGCACCGTGCCGGCTGGCTGGTCATCTGATCCCGCGCGATGAAAGAGCCGCAAGCGGTGGTGCTCAGCGGCGTCTTCTTCCACCAGTGGCGGGACGTTCACCGGAATTTCGAGCACGGCATCGAGCATGCGGCGCGAATCAGGCAAGGTCACAGCGGGCGGCTGGGGCTCCCGATTGGCTGCGGGGAGCGGACGGAAGCTCAATGCCGGAGGTGGTACAGCATCGGTGCGGAAATATGCCCTCAACGTTGTGGTGGAGGGCACACCGAGTTCTTTGGAAACCACCTTAACCCACGGTCGCCAATTCTTGGCGTATCTACGCGCAACCTGGTTAAGTGTCAGGTTCGGATTGAAATGGGCAGAGCGGCCATCCATCATTCTGACGATGTAGTTCCTGAGGGCAGCCTTACCGGCCTCATCGTCCTTGAACACGATATGGCCGGCCTTGCCAATGCGCACCTGGCCCTCCAGCGGAGTGGAGCTTCGGGAAGCTTTCAGATCGCCGGGGTTGTGATATCTGGTGGGGATGGTGTGGCGTTTGCCAAACCCCTCGGCACGGGATATGGCGGTGGCTAAGTCATTGACCTTATCCGGGTCGGGGGCTTGGGCATGCCCCGTAATAGACCATAAAACGATGAGCATTGCTCCTGCTAAGTGATTGATTCTCATAGCGAGTTTGGTGTTTCAACAGCTTGAAACCCTTGGCTCGTATGCGCTCCTTATCTGGGGCAAATTGCTTCATGTTCCTGTTAATGATACCTAGGAAATCGGCACTTTAGACTCGGAGTTCCAGTTACTTACGGACATTGAACTGACGATACGGCGTAAGGTGCCTAATCGGCCCAATTCTTGCCGATGCAGGCCTGCGCTGATTTCAGGGAATCCCCCTCGGAAACACCCACATCCGCTGATTGCGGCAGATGTGAAGCACCATCCCGCTAAGGGGAGATGCATCGTGGAATTTGATCTGCAGCCGACACTCCAGGGAAATCTGATTGAGGTACGTCCCCTCGTGCGGGAAGACTTTGACGCGCTTTTCGAAGCTGCCAGTGATCCGCTTATATGGGAACAGCATCCGGAAAATGATCGCCACCAGAAAGTAGTCTTCGAGAGGTTTTTCGATGGGGCCATCGAATCGAAGGGCGCTTTCGCCGTGATCGACCGAAGGTCCGGCAGAATCATTGGAAGCTCCAGGTACAGCAATCTCAATCCGGCGGAAAGCGAAGTGGAGATTGGCTGGACCTTCCTGGAACGTGCGTACTGGGGTGGATCCTACAATGGTGAGTTGAAACGCCTGATGCTGGAGCACGCGCTTCGATTTGTTGATCGCGTCGTGTTCGTGGTCGGAGAGAATAACCTCCGATCGCAGAAAGCTCTAGAGAAGATCGGCGCCAAGCCTCTAAAGAAGGTGCAGCGTCCAACGCGTGATGGCGGCATGAGCCCGCATCTTGTGTTCGTTATTTCGAGGACCAAAGTGCACCGGAAGGATTGAAGCGCCTGAAGCTACTGCCGGTCCTCAGGCAGGGCTGAGTTCTTGACCGGCTCCGCCTTCGGCGGCAGGCTGGCCGGCAATGCCTTGGCGTTGATGGCGTCCTCGTGATTCGGACCCAGGCCGAGCTGGATCAGCGCTCGGGAATCGGGAAGCGTCCTGGTCTGCCAGCCGTGGTCGGCCTGGTAGCGAGTCATGGCGTCCTTGGTTGGCTGGTCCCAGGCGCCGCTGGGCTCGCCCTTCATGTAGCCCTCGCGAATCAGCGCGGACTGAATCTCGCGGGCGCGGTCACCCTGGATCACCTGCTGTCCCTTGGTCTTCCTGGTCTTCGACTTGTGGCGAGACTTAGCTGAAACCAGAGCCAGATCAGCACTTGCTTTCCGCGACGAAACTGCGGATGACTTCCGTTTGGGCGAATTCTTGTGCGGTGTGGCCTGGGTTTTTGCGCCGGCCATGCCCGCACACAAGATCACGAGGCCAAGGCAAGCCAGCGGCTTGTGGAAAACCCGGTTGTTCTTCAAACAGACACCTCGGGAGAGGTGGGCGAAGCGCCAAGCCTCTCGCCGGACTTAGTTACATTGTAAACACTGGGCCCGACGGGCCGAGAACCCAGCGCGCCGGCATAATACTCAGTTTGATGCCGCAACGCCAGCCCTAAAATTGTTGCCCGTGGGTTACGGAAGGGTACCGGCCAGGAAGATAGTCCCGGCATTCCGACCCCGCCCCTGGCGCACCAGAAACACCACATCCTGGCCGCTCTTGAGCTGGGATTGGACTTTCTTGAAGTCCTCCTCACTATTAACGGCTTGCTTATTGATTTCCAGGATAACGTCGCCGCGGCTCAGGCCCACGTCCTCGCTGAATGAGCCCGCCTTGACGTCCTGTACAATCACGCCCTTGCCCGCGGGAATGCCCAGGCGGTCCGCGATATCGGGAGTAATGGCCCGCACGTTCAAGCCGAGCTTGCTCTCACGCGGCTGCTCCTCTTCGCCTCCACCCTCCTCCTCACCCATGCGGGCGGCAAAGAGCTTGGAGCGGTCGGCGATGGTCACCGTAGCTTTTCCTTCTTTCCCGTTCCGCAGGTAGGTCAGGGTATGTTGCGTGCCGGGCCGCTGGCCGGAAATGTCGGCAACCAGTTCGTCACCATTCTTGACTGGGTTGCCGTCCACGGCAGTAATGGCATCGCCCACCTTCAGACCCGCCTTTTCGGCCGGGCCGCCCGGAGTAACCTCAGCGATGATCACGCCGTTCTGCACTCCGTAAACGCGCGCCAGGGCTGGATTGGGTTCGGCATTAAACAGAACGCCGATCGATCCCCGCACCACCTTATGGTCGGGGCTGGTCAATTGGTTGTAAACCTTGACCACGGTATTGGAGGGCAGGGCAAAGCCCACGCCTTGGTACCCCATGGACTGTGTGAAGATGGCGGTATTGATGCCGATCACCTCGCCCGCCATATTGACCAGCGGTCCGCCGGAATTGCCGGGGTTGATGGCGGCATCGGTCTGGATGAAGGACTGGAACTGGCGCTGGGGCACGATGTTGCGTCCCTTGGCGGAGACAATACCGGCGGTGACCGTTTCTTCCAGCCCGAAGGGACTGCCCACAGCCAGGACCCAATCGCCCACTTGCATGCCTTCGGAATTGCCGAACTTGGCGGCGGGCAGGGGCTGGCTGACGTCAATCTTGATCACGGCCAGATCGGTTTCCTTGTCGGTACCGATGACCTTGGCGTCATGCAGCACGCCCGGTGGATCGCTCTTTAGCTGCACGCGGATGCGCTCTGCTTTTTCGACCACGTGCTCATTGGTCACGATGAAGCCCTTGGGGTCGGCGATCACGCCAGATCCCAGGGAGCGTTCGCGGGAACCCTCGGGCGCTTGCCCCTGGTCTCCGCCGAAGAAGCGGTCGAAGAAATCCTGGAAGGGGCTGTCCTGATCACCTTGGCCGCCCGGGTGCCCCGGAGGCATCCGACGCCGGCGCTGCGGCTTGATCACCGATTCCGTGTTGATGTTCACCACGGACGGTTCGATTTGCTTGGCGATCTGAGCAAAGGCGGAGGAAAGCTGCTGCGGCGGCGGCACGGTCAAGGGCGTTGCCGTTTCGGCCGACTTCTGTGCTTCCTTCCCCTTTACCCCGATGGAGATGATGCTGCCGATAAGGATACCGACGGCCAGTGTGAGAACGATCAACAAAGTAGAAGTCAAACGACGATTTTTCATTTTCTCCAGAAGACCCCTTGCGCGCGGATCCATCACTTTCCCTCCGGGGAACCCGCCAAACTTTTATTATACCTTCCAGGAAGGTGTTTTCCCGGGGATGCATGCACACGGAAGTGCCACTAACATTAGATGCAACTGGCGGCAAATTGTTATCTGGCGGTCTCCCTTTCCATCGCGACTCTAGCTCCGTCACCCACTTCCCCGCTGGGCAGGCTGGCGCTTCCTTTCAGCTCCGAGAGTAGCACTCCGGCGATGATCAGCAGGGCGCCCAGGCCGGCGCGGGTCCCCAGGCGCTCTCCCAACAGCACGTAAGAGCTGGCCCAGGCGAAAACCGGCTCCAGCACGAAGATCAACGCCGTGTGGGTCGGCGGGGTGAACTGCTGGGCCCAGGCCTGGATGGTAAAGGCGGCAGCGGTCCCCAGCAGAGCCGTCACGAGGATCGCGATCACCACCCGCGGCGACCAGACCACGTGCGGCTTCTCGAGCAGCGGGACGCTGGCCGCCATCAGCACGGCCGCCACGCAGGCCTGCAGAGTGGCGATCTGCTCGAAGGCATGCGAGCGCATCGCCCGGCCCATGAAGATGATCTGGAAGGCAAACGTCACCGCGCAACCGAGCGTAAGCGCGTCCCCCTTGTTAATCCCTGAGAAGAAGCCGCCGGGACCGGAGCTCGGTACCGTGAGCAGATAGAGGCCGACAAATGCGGCCAGCACGCCCAACGACGTCCACCGGTTGATGTGCCTGCGCCACAGCAGAGCGAGGAATACTGGCACCAGCACGACGGAGACTCCGGTCAGGAACGCCGACTTGGAAGGCGTAGTGAGCACCAAGCCCGTAGTCTGGAATTCATAACCCATCCACAACAGCGTTCCCATCCAGATGCCGGTGCCCAGCGCAGCCGCGGTCATCCGCAAATGCTTGCGGAAAACCAGCGCCAGCGCCGCTCCCGCGAGCGTCATGCGCACGGCGTTGAACAGCAGCGGCGAGACGTCGCCCAGCGCGTCCTTGATCTCGACGAAGGTCACACCCCAGACGAACGTCACCGCTACCAGCAGCACGTGGGCTTTGAGGGAACGAGACACGGGACTTTCTAGACTAGCAGAAGGAATAGCGGGGTGCGCGTCGCTTCACGGTGATCGCGCGCTCAGGAGTTGAGTCATTGAGCAAGAAAACAAAAGTCGGCGATCACGTCCATCGGTGCTGTCCGTCACTGCATCCCGGGCGCCGCCTGCGCGAAGCTAGCAACAGAGGTGCCCTATGCCCATCCTGATCATGGGTCTTGCCGCTCTGGCGGTGTTCCTCGTCATTGGTGGGCTGCTCTTCGTAGCCGGCATGAGCGAGCGCCGAGAGCCGCCGCAGGAGCCGGAGAAACCGGTCGCCACCAAGAAGGCCGCATAATCCACTGAGGCGCCGCGGGTTGTTCTACGCTGGGTGCAAGGCTGTGCGCTGGCGCCCCCGGCGGACACTGTCCTAAAGTAATCTGTTTCGAGACTGCCCCTTTGCGTCATAACTGGAGAGGGAAACGTGCGCTTTGCTTTCCCGCCGGAGTGAGGTCTCATGGGTTCCAGGCTCTTGGATCTGTTCCGCCTTGGTCACTGCTCCCACGAATTCTCCTGGCCGCGCCGCTGGCCCGACGGTGAGTATTACCAGGTGTGCCTGCTGTGCGGGGAGGAGTACAAGTACGACTGGAACACCATGTCGCGTCTGGAACGCGTGACCGGCGTGCGCGCGGTGGAAGAGCGGCCGCGCGCCGGTTCCCACCCGGGCCGTGTACGCTCCAGGAAGAAACCAAGCTGGTCGCCCCGCGCCCGCCGCATCAAGCTGAATGGCCGGGAGATGAAATACCGTGAAGTCGGTACCGCGCCCTGGCATCGCGGAACCGTAGAGAACGTCAGCCAGACGGGCATCCTGTTCCGTGCTGCCAATGCCATGGAGGAGAACGCTGAGGTGGAAATGATCCTCGAGATGCCTCCCGAGATCACCGGACAGCCCCACACGCAGGTGATCGCCCGCGGCATGGTGGTGCGCTCAGTCACGCCTGCAAATGGCAAGGATAAACTCGCCATCGCCGCCGGCATTTGGGATTACCGCGTCCTGCACGACCCGGACGAACCGCAGGCCGCCAGGGTGGAACCCCAACAGTCCGAGAGTGAGGAACGACGCTGACCGCCGTACTGGGCGGCCTCACGACAACGAGCCAATAACCCCAAGGTCTTTCGACCCGCGCTCGGCGCGACTCCGCGTATTTACAAAAGCGGCATGCGTGCATATAGTTGGTGCACCCCGGGGGGGAAAGGCCGCGTGGACGCAATCGCTACCAAGGCCCAATTGCCGTCGCCAGAGCAGGCCCAAAAGACGATCACCCAGCTTTCGCGGCTCTTCGAAGCTACGCTACTCCTGAACTCGACCCTCGACCTGGCGGAACTGCTGGACCGCATCCTGCAGATCGCCCGCAGCGAATGTCACGCCGACCGCGGCACGGTCTTTCTGGCCGACATCAAGAAAAAGGAACTGTGGTCGATCGTGGCCTCCGGCCTCGACCACCAGGAGATTCGCGTGCCCTACGGCCGCGGCGTCGCCGGACGCGTGGCGGAGACGGGCGAGACGATCAACGTCGAGGATGCGTACACGCTCGACTATTTCGACCGCAGCTTCGATCAGAAGTTCGGCTTCCGCACCCGCTCCCTGCTGTGCCTGCCCATCCGCCACAAGACGGGCGAAATCGTGGGCGTGATCCAGTTGCTGAACCAGCTCCATGGCCGGTTCGAGCGCGAACACGAAGACTTCCTCACCAAGCTCTCCGCCCACATGGCCATGGCGCTGGAGAACGCGCAGCTGCACCGCGAAGTGGTAGAGAAGCAGCGTCTGGAGCGGGAAGTTGCGCTGGCGACGGAGATCCAGCGCAGCCTGCTGCCGGACGCGCCACCGGTCGTCCCCGGATACGACATCGCCGTGGTCAACCACATGTGCTACGAGGTAGGCGGCGACTACTACGACTTCCTCAACCTGGGGCCGCAGTCGCTGCTGCTGGTGGTGGCCGACGTGGAAGGCAAGGGCGTTTCCTCGGCCATGGTGATGTCCAACCTGCAAGCCACGCTGCGCGCGCTCGTAATGCATCTGCACTCACTCGAGGTGCTGGCACTGTCGCTGAACGAGATGATCTACAACGACACGCGCAGCAAGAAGTTCTTGAGCATCTTCCTGGGTCTGGTGGACACTCGCCGCAACGGCCTGCATTACATCAACGGCGGCCACGTGCCTCCCATCCTGATCGACGGCAAGACTGGTGAGTACAAGCTGCTGGAGGAAGGCGGCACTGTTATCGGCATGTTCCCCAGCGCGGAATACTCTCGCGGCTCGGCGCGTCTCAAGCCCGGTGACATCCTGGTGTGCTGCACCGATGGGATCATCGAGTCCATGGATCCCAAGGATGACGAGTTCGGCACCGAGCGCCTGGCCAACAGCATCCTGAAGAACCGCCAGAAGCCCGCCCAGGAGATCGTGGATTCCGTGCTGGCGGAAGTGGAGGAGTTCTCCCGCGGCGGCACCCACGTGGATGACAAAGTCCTGATGGTGCTGAAGGTCAGCGACAGCGGCCAGCTGTCGGCGGGCACCGCGCAAAAGTAATTTCTGCAGGGCTCTCTATTCAGTGACTACCAGTGCGCCATGTTTCGCCAAGTAGCCTTTTCGGCGGAACCAGTCTTCCATTGCGCTCTTGAGTTCAGAGAGGGGCACACGGGTCCCGATTTCGATCACTCCGTCTGCCACAGGCAGAGTGTCGTCGAAGATCGGCGCGTTGGTGAAGTTGCGCATGGAGAAGCTGTCCAGCCACTTCAGCGGCGCGGGGTGGCGCTGGCCGTCAGCCTCGTATTCGACGCGAATCTTGCGGGCGAACATGTGCCATGCGGCATTCTGATGATTAAGGCATAGCAAGTGAAGGGGCACGGCTTTCAGCCGTGCCGTGTGAAACAAAAAATCGTCATCCTGAGCGCCGCCCGAACGAGCGGAGCGAGTGAGGGGCAAGCGAAGGACCTGCATTGCAAAACGTCATTCACCACGAGCCGTCAAGAAGCAGGTCCTTCGGTCGCGCTTCCTCGCGCTCGCGCGCTCTGTCGCGCTCCCTCAGGATGACAATTCTCAATTTTTTCGGCACGCCTGAAGGCGTGCCCCCTCACAAGACTTCAGCACGCAACCAGCCAACAGGCTGCCACCCCAACTACTTTTTCCCTGCCTTCAGCCGCTGCTCCAGCCGGTCCACCTCGTCGCGCAGGCCGTGGGGCAGATGCGTGCCGAAGCGCGCGAAGTGCTCGCGGATCAGCGGGACTTCGGCGAGCCAGCCGTCCACATCAACGCTGAGCAGCTTCGCCAGGTTGGCCGGGGAGATGTCCAGCCCGCGAACATCCAAGTCCTCCGGCCGCGGCAGCCGGCCGATGGGCGTATCCACCGCCTTGGCCGAGCCGTTGCAGCGCTCGAACACCCACTTCAGCACGCGGCTGTTCTCACCGTAGCCGGGCCACAGGAAATTGCCCTTTTCGTCCGTGCGGAACCAGTTCACATAGAAGATCTTCGGCAGCTTGGCGCCCTGCCGCGAGCCGATCTCGAGATAGTGGCCGAAATAATCGCCCATGTGATAGCCGCAGAAGGGCAACATGGCCATGGGGTCGCGGCGGAGCTGGCCGACCTTGCCTGCCGCGGCCGCCGTGGTCTCGCTGCTGGCGGTTGCGCCCAAAAAGGTACCGTGTTGCCAGTCGAAGGACTCGGTGACAAGGGGCACGATGCTGGCGCGACGTCCGCCGAACAAAATGGCGTCGATCGGCACGCCCTTCGGATCTTCCCACTCGGGCGCGATCACAGGACACTGGCGCGCGGGCGCCGTGAAGCGGGCGTTGGGGTGGGCGGCTTTGCGGCCGCTGGCCGGCGTCCAGGGACGGCGCAGCCAGTCGGACAGTTCCGCCGGCTTGGTATCGGTCATGCTCTCCCACCACACGTCGCCGTCGGGCGTCAGCGCGCAATTGGTGAAGATCGAATTCTTCGTGACACTGAGCATGGCGTTGGCGTTGGACTTCATGCTGGTGCCCGGCGCCACGCCGAAGAAGCCGGCTTCCGGATTGATGGCGTACAACCGGCCGTCGGGACCGAACTTCATCCAGGCTATGTCATCGCCCACCGTCTGCACCTTCCAGCCGGGCACCGACGGAATGAGCATCGCGAGATTGGTCTTGCCGCACGCCGAGGGGAAGGCGCCGGTGATGTATTTCACTTGGCCGTCCGGACTGATGAGCTTGAGGATGAGCATGTGCTCGGCCATCCAGCCCTCATCGCGGGCCTGTACCGAGGCGATGCGCAGGGCGTGGCACTTCTTGCCCAGCAGCGCATTGCCGCCGTAGCCAGAGCCGAATGAGATGATCTCGCGCGTCTCGGGGAAGTGGCAGATGTACTTTTCGCTGGGATTGTTCGGCCAGGGACTGTCCTGATCGGAAGCGCCCAGGGGCAGCCCGACCGAGTGCAGCCCTTTGACGAATTCACCGTCTTCGCCCATCACGTCCAGGACCCTGGTTCCCACGCGGGCCATGATGTGCATGTTGGCGACGACGTAGGGCGAGTCGGTTATTTCCACGCCAATATTGGCTATGGGCGATCCGATCGGCCCCATGCTGTAAGGGATGACGTAGAGCGTGCGCCCGGCCATGCAGCCGGCGAGCAGCTTGTTCAGCGTGGCCTTCATTTCCGCCGGCTCGCGCCAGTTGTTTGTGGGACCGGCGTCATCTTGCGAGCGCGAGCAGATGAAGGTGCGGTCCTCCACGCGCGCGACGTCGGCCGGAGTAGAACGCACGAAGATGCTGTGCGGACGCTTCTCCGGATTCATGGGGATGGCGGTGCCGGCCTGCACCATCAGGCGCAACATCTCGTCGTATTCCGCGGGTGAGCCATCGCACCAGTGGACGCGCTCAGGCTTCGAGAGTTGAGCGACTTCCTCTACCCACTGCGCGAGCTTGTGGTGCTGCACTGCGCCGGCGGCCTTGGGTTCCTGGATTATAGTAGCCATGATTGCCTCTTCTTCATGCCCCGCATAGGGGCCAGTATGTATGTCTAAGGGGACCGAAAACTCTCTATTGTGCACCCGTTGGGCACCAAATCCAAGAAAAGTCTGGGGGATTTGAAAGGCCCGAGCTCTGGGATTGGGACGCCCCGCAGCGACACATCACGGGCGCGAGGCGGCGAACTCCTGCATCACAGCATCAAGGTGAGCGAGAGTTTCCTCCACGCCCAATGGGTGGATCTCGCGGCCTGACTCCATGCCGGCTTGCAGGGCGTACTTCAAGTAGTGGCCGGCGATCTGCACTGCCAGGGGATCTGTAAGGCTCTCGTTGGTACGTTTCTTGTACTCCACCCAGGCGGGATGCGGCAGCGCGATCCAGACCGGTTGCCCGTCCACCAGGAATTTAATGTCCACGGCGTCGGCGTGGCGGGTGGAGATGGCCACGATCAGGGCCTGGTAGATGCAGTGGACTTGTTTGCCCGACCATCGCTCAGCGACGTAAAAGTCTTCGTACATAGCGTGCGGGTCAAAACTATAAGGCAGACTGGGGCAATGTAGCTAATACAGCCGGAAGCTTACTTCGACGTTCATCTGCACAGCCACGGCCTGGCCGTCTTTCCTGGCTGGTTCGAAGCGCCAGGTGCGGACGGCCTCGATCGCTTTCTCATCCAGCCCCATGCCCAACGGCCGCGCCACCCTGATCTCGCGCGGACGCCCGTCGGGCCCGATCACCAGCCACAGCACCACCACACCCTGGTACTTAGCCTTGCGGGCTTCTTCGGAATACTCGGGATCGGGTGTAAACAGGGGCCTTGGGGCGCTGACACCTCCGCCGACGCGATAGGGACCTCCACCAATTCCGCCGCCCCAGCCCGGTCCGACCCCTGGCCCGCGTCCCGATCCAACGCCACCTCCGCTCCCGCTCCCGATGCCTCCGCCTGAGCCCGGCCCGTTGGAGGGCGGGCCCAGCACCGACGATAGCGGGTCTCCCAAGGCCCCGGTGTGGGGCAGAGGGATATTAGGCGGCACGACTACCGAGGGATCAACCGCCAGCTTGGGCGCCTCATTGCGGATCACCACTGTTGGAGGCGTGATCTGTTCCCGCGAGAGCTTGGGCAGCGCGCCTTTGGACGCCGGCAGCTTGTCGCGGTCGCCCCCACCACCGCCACCTCCAGCCTTGGTGGCTGAGGGCGGCAGGATGTAGGGGCTGATGTCGGTGACGATCCCAGTGACCTGCTGCTTGATTTCCTGGCGGTGGCTGTAGATAAAGCTGCTGGACCACACGATCAGCACCGCCGCGACGATATGCAAAAAGAATGAAAGGACAAAAGTTTCCCGCCGCACCTGATAGGTGCCATAACCCTCGCCGAACAGAGTCGGCAGAACACCCACCGACCCAGCCGGTGCCAGATGATTGTCTCCATCAGGGGCGGGCATTGACTCTCTCCGCTTCTAAACCCGACACTGCAACACCGCGAAGACAACGGTCCTCGGGACGTCCCGAGCAGCTGCACATATTATCGCGCAAAAGCCGTGGCCGGAAGCAGGAATCGCACCTTCTCAGCCTTTGAAGATTGAAGCCAGAAAGCCCCACAAGCCGTGCCGTTTCTTCTTCGGTTTTGCTGGCTCCCGGGCAGCAGCTTGGGCCACATCCTGCGGTGCGGGCGGAACATAGACCGAGCTGGGAACCGGCAGCGCCGAGAGCCGGATTTCCGCCAACTGGACGGGCGCATTTGGCGCCGGCGGCGGTTCCGATGCGCGGAACACGAACGGGGCCTCTACCTGCACGTGAATGCTGCCCGGCTGTTCGGCGGGAGGCGGCGCAGTCACGTTTGCGCTCCTGGGAGAAGATTCGATCAACGCGGCAACCGGCGGCAAGGGCGCGGCCGCGGGAGCGGCGACCGGCATCGGCGGGTACGCTGCCGCGCGCTCGACGAGCACCGGCGCCGGACAACCGCAGTTCCCCACCACCGCACCCGGGTTGGTGGCATGCCCGGCGCGGAAGAACGCCTGCCCGCCCGGCTTAACGGTGTAGCTGCCGTCGCCCATCAGCTCCGATACCGTCGCCGTACCGGTGTTGCCGTGCAGCGACTGCACGCAGGTATTGCCGCCCTGGTCCGTGCTCACGGCCAGGTGGAACACCCCGGAACCGGCCAGCGCGATTTCGAAATCCGGGGTCATGATGCTGTCGCGCGAATTGGCCAGCGGATAGTGCATCTCGATGGTACCGGAGCTCATCCCCACCATGATTTGCGCCCCGTCGCTCGAGGCGGTCAGGGAAACACTGCTGCCCTGACAGACGCGCACCTCACCGCCGCGAAGCAGGCGCACGCTGGCATTCGAGAGCCCGGCCTTGACCGACGAGCCGCTCATCAACCGTGTGCTCGCCGCCGAGAGCACGACCGCGCCTTTAACCGTGGCATCCGAAGAGTAGACGTCTCCGAGCGGCGTCTGGGCGTGGCCCGGCATCGCCACCAGCGAGAGTGGAAGAGATAAGAGAAGCGCACGGGCTGAGCGGCGGAAACACATGCCTGGGCTGCGGGTGGGGGAATCTTATCACTCCCGGAGCCACTCTGGCAGAGGCTAGCCCTCGGCTACGAAATCGTACTGGTCGATGATGGCGCCGACGCCGACGCGTTCCTCCGCCGACTCCTCCACCCGCACCACGCGCCCCTTGCAGCGTACGCGGATGCTCTCGGTCAACGTGATTTCGGGAGGCAGCGTGAGCGTGAACTCGATGTTGGAACCTTCGGCGAGTCGCTTGTCGATGAAGAAGAAAACTCCGCGAGCGCTTACGTCGCGGGTTTCGGCGGAGAACTCGTGGACGCCGCCGTTGGTGAAGCGGATGGATACCGGCAATCGCAGGGAGAAGCGCCGCGTGCTCCGCTTTTCCTGCTGTGGTTGGGACATAGCCCTTCTTTCGCCCGCAGTTCGAGCGCACGTAGCATCGCCCCGGACCGCGAAAGTGTCAAGCATTTTGAGGTAACTTCGACTTAGGGTGACCCTAAGTTACCACCGGCTACGCGGCCGGTCATAGCCGCAGAAAGTTGGCCACTATCTGTTTGCCGGAGTGGGTGAGTACGCTTTCAGGATGAAATTGCACACCCTCGACCGCAGCGTGGCGGTGGCGCACGCCCATGATCACCGTGGAACCGTCGCGCTCGGTGGCCCGCGCCGAAATCTGGAGTACCGGCGGCAGCGTACTTTCTTCCACGATGAGCGAGTGATAGCGAGTACAAGTGACTGGAGACGGTATTCCCTGGAAAATGGTCCGGCCGTCGTGCTCCACCTGGCTGGTCTTCCCGTGCATCAGGTTCCGGGCGCGAACGATGTTACCCCCAAAGGCAGCCCCAATCGCCTGATGTCCCAGGCAAACCCCCAGGATGGGCAGCTTGCCGGCAAAATGGCGGATCACCTCGATGCTGATGCCCGCCTCCTGCGGTGTGCACGGTCCGGGCGACAGCACGATGCGCCCCGGGTGCATCGCCTCAATCTCTCCGATTGAGACCTGGTCGTTGCGGCGGACGACTATCTCCTCACCCAGTTCCCCCAGGTACTGGACAAGGTTGTAGGTGAAGGAATCGTAATTGTCGAGGACGAAAACCACGTTCCTAGTTTCCAGTTTCGAGTTTCAAGGGCGGCCCGCCGATTGCCACTCGAAATTTGAAACTCGAAACTACAAGCCACTCCTCGCCAGCTCCACAGCCCTCAGCACGGCCTTGGCCTTGTTGACACATTCCTCATGTTCGCGCGCCGGGTCGGAGTCGGCGACGATTCCCGCCCCGGCTTGAACGGATGCGTGCCCCTTGTCCATCACCATAGTACGAATCGCAATGCACGAATCCAGGTTTCCGGCGAAGTCGGCATAAAGCACGGAGCCGCCATAGACGCCGCGGCGGACAGGTTCCAGTTCCTCGATTATCTCCATGGCGCGCACCTTGGGAGCCCCGCTCAGCGTGCCAGCGGGGAAACAGGCGGCGAACGCGTCCAGGGCGCTCAACTCCGGACGCAGGCAGCCCTCGATGGCCGACACCAGGTGCATGACGTGGCTGTACCGTTCCACGTACATCAGGTCGCGCACCTTCACCGAACCGTACTCGCTCACGCGGCCCACGTCGTTGCGTCCCAGGTCCACCAGCATGACGTGCTCGGCCCGCTCCTTCTCGTCCTGGCGCAGCTCGTCTTCCAGGCGCTTGTCTTCGGCGTCGTTAGCGCCGCGTGGCCGCGTGCCCGCGATCGGCCGGTACTCCAGCCGCCGTCCGCTCACGCGCACCAGCATCTCCGGCGACGAACCGAGGATGTGCGTGTCGTCGATGCGCAAGAAATAAAGGTACGGTGACGGATTGACCGTGCGCAGGGCGCGATAGATGTTGAACGGCGCGGCCTCTGGCTCGAAATCGAAGCGCTGGGACAAGACGACCTGGAAGATGTCTCCCGCGGCAATGTACTCCTTGGCCCGGCGAACGCTCTCCATGTACTGCTGCCGGCTCGTAACCGGCTTGATTTTGAGGGGCCCAGCCTTGCGCGCCGCTCGCGAGTCGCGCGGACGCACACCCGCCGCCAGCCGCTTTTCCAACGCGGCAAGGTCGTGCACTGCGCGCTCGTAGGCCGCGCGCGGAGATTCACGCGTCAGGTCGGCGGCGGCGATCAGTTGGATCTGGTGGCGCAAGTGGTCGAAGGCCAGCAGCCGGTCGAAGAACATCATCACGCAATCCGGCACACGCGCATCAATCCTCGCTCTAGGGGGCAGCTTTTCCAGCTGGCGTACCACGTCATAAGCAAAGAACCCGACGGCGCCCGACGTGAACGGCGGCAGACCCTCCACATGCGCCGGCCGGTGCTGCCCCAGGAGATCGCGTAGCACCTCGAAGATGCTGCCTTCAAACTTCCTTCGCTCATTGCCGCGCTCGATGGTGATCTGCCGGTCGCGAGCCGTGATCACCATGTACGGACGCGCGCCCAGGAAGGTGTAGCGACCGATCTTCTCCCCCCCTTCCACCGATTCCAGCAGGAACGTCCGCCGTTCCCGGCCCGCGATGGCCAGGAAGGCCGAGACCGGGGTTTGCAGGTCGGCGGTGACCGACTTGGTAACCGGGACGAGTGTCGCTTCCCGCGCCAAGCGCGCGAATTCCTTGTAATCAGGGCGAACCATTTCGGTCTTCAAAGGGCTAAGCGCCGATTATACGTGGCTATGCGGGGCTGGTCTTCGGTCCAGTACACCAATGGTTATTGCAGGATGCGAGGGGTTCCGGGGACAATCTCGCCACCGGGAAGGATTGACTTGGCGCAGCGCTCGCGTATACTGCGACCCATCCTCGTAAGTCTTTATCTCCCCTGAGCGCGCGCGAGCAGACACTCCCGGTGAACCGTACGGGTCGGAAATGACGATGCTGGCAAGATTCTGGGGCGTACGGGGCTCAACTCCCACTCCCCAGGCGGAAAATCTGCGCTACGGCGGCAACACCTCGTGCGTGGAGGTGCGCGTCAACGGACACATCTACGTGTTCGACTGCGGCACCGGCTTCCGCAATCTGGGCAAGCACCTGCAGCGCGAGTTCGCCGACCGGCCCATCCATGCCCACGTGTTCCTCTCGCACTTCCACTGGGACCACATCCAGGGTATCCCGTTCTTCACCCCGCTGTACGAGAACCGTGACAGCTTCTTCTACTTCCACTCGTCGAGCCGCTCGCGCGGGTTGCAGCACGCCCTCGAGGACCAGATGTCGGACCCCTACTTTCCCGTGGACATGACGGAAATGGCCGCCAAACGCCATTTTTACGACATCGAGGAAGACCGCATCACCTTCGACGACTGCGTCATTCAGAGCAAGTGGCTGAACCACCCCCAAGGCTGCCTCGGCTTCCGCCTGGAAACCGACAACAAAGTGCTGGTCTATGCCACCGATAACGAGCCCGGTTCTGCCAGGTTCGACAAGAACGTCCGCCAGCTGGCCGAAGGGGCCGATGTGCTCATTTACGACGCGCAGTACCTGCCGGAGGAATATGAGGCCAAAAAGCGGGGCTGGGGACACAGCCACTGGCGGGAGGCCGTCAATGTCGTGATGGAAAGCGGCGCCAAGGAGCTGGTGTTGTTTCACCACGATCCTGACCACAACGATGCCTGCATCGATTCCATCGTGCAGGTGGCGCGCAACCATTATCCCAAGGTGCGGGCGGCCGCCGAAGGGATGGAAATCCAGCTCTGACTAGCTCGGTCGTATTCTATTTCACGAACGACAGGTTTACCCACCCCTTAGCGTCCGAGGAAGTGCTCCAGCGCCTCCACGTCGGCGGAGGCCAGATCCGCGTATTTCTTTGCCTTGGCAGGATCTCCGCGGGCGATCGCACCCCCGGCCCGGGAGAGGTTTGCCTGCATGGTTGCCTGTTTGGCAACTATGTCCCCGCGAAGACCGTAGCCCGCAGCGGCCTGCTGTTGCTGCAGACGATCCAGGCTGCTGCTCACGGCAGCGGCTCGGCTGGAAAGCTGATCAAGCTGCTGCTCCACCTCGGCCAGCAGTCTTTTTCTCGCTGGGTCTTCCGCCGGCTTGACGATTGCTGGAGGCGCTGCCACCGGCTCAGGCGCAGCGATCGGCGCTGGCTCGGGTGGAGGACTTGCCGCTGGTTCATTGGCCCTTCCGCGTCCAGGTCTGTAAATTCCGGCCGCCACCAGTACGGCCAGCACAATCAGGGCCCCTAATGTCATATACAAGCCGCGACGACCACTTTGCCGGGAAGGCGGAGGCGCGACGCCGGGAACGGGCGTCGGCGGCAGAGTCGGCGCGTCGTGCAGAGGTGCCGCTGCTGGCGTCGTAGCGGCTGGCGCAGGCTTCGGTTTGCCCGGTGCGGCATTTTGAACTCCAGGTGAAAGTTGCGCCTGATTCACCGCATTCCGAAAAGCGTCGGCTGACTGGAAGCGCGCGGCAGGGTCTTTGGCGATTGCCATGAGGATGATCTCATTGAGGACAGGGGGTAGTCCGGGCTGCAAGGCCAGCGGCGGCTTTGGTACTTCCCTGACGTGCGCGGTCATGATGGTGAAAGCGCTGTCCGCCTGGAATGGCCTTTGACCGGTCACCATTTCGTAGAGCGATATGCCGAGCGAATACAGGTCTGAGCGTTCATCCGCAGTCTGGCCCTTCACCTGTTCCGGCGACATGTAGTTGAGCGAGCCCAGCGTGGTGCCGGCCACCGTGAGGCTCAGACTCGGACTGCCGTCGTTCCCGCCATGGGCGAGGCCGAAGTCCATGAGCTTCACGACTCCTTCAGCCGTCACCATCATGTTGGCGGGTTTGATGTCGCGGTGAACCACGTGCTGTTGGTGTGCATAGCTGAGCGCGCTCAGCACCTGGTCGATGTAGTTCAACGCCTCAGGCACCGGGATTGGCCCCCGCTCCAGCCGCGAGGCCACAGTCGTGCCGTCCACGTATTCCATAATCATCACCAACTGGTTGTCCAAAGTCAGCGCCGTACGGAGTGCGGCAATGTTGGGATGGTTGAGGGCAGCCAGCAGCTTGATCTCCCGCAGAAAGCGGGCAGCCAGCTCTTGCCGTCCCGCCAAATCCGGCAGCAGCACTTTCATGGCCTCGATGCGGTCGGAAATCACGTTCCGCACCCGATAGACCCTTCCCATCCCACCACTGCCCAGCTCATCGAGGATTTCGTAGTCGCCGATCCGCCTGCCGGTCTGTTCGCTCATGTTCGAACCCCTCCCTGCGCAAGAAATATTAGGGTTGGTGAACTCATCCCGGGCTCCCGCCTTCATCACAGCAGCGGCAGGAAACCGCCGGTAACGGTGCTTTCAAACAGGGCTTCAGAAAATCAACAAGTTTCTAAGAGGTGGTCGTGCAGGGCCAGTATGAACTGAAAAAATGCCATCCATGAGGTCCGCGAATTATGCTCTGGACGCGGCTGGCGGGTCAAGCTGGTGCGCTCCTGCGGAACCGGCAGCGCAGTTGCCTGTTCCGACGTTAATGAATGGGCTGGGGGAGAACCCGATCCGCGCCTTGCCTCTGCCTCGCCGCGTACCTATACTTGTTTCTCGCCGAACGGGGTACGGGCCCGTCCTGAGGCCCTTTTTTTCACGTTTCATTCATCGGAGCCTGCCATGAGCAGCATCGCGCTGGAGAAGGAGTCCAATCCCTGGGAATCGCAAGCGGCGCGATTTGACCTGGCCGCCCGCAAGCTCAACCTCGACGAAGGTCTGTGGAAGATCCTGCGCTATCCCACCCGCGAAATCATCGTGCACATTCCCGTGGCCATGGACGACGGCCGCCTGGAGGTGTTCACCGGCTTCCGCGTGCAGCACTCGATTGCGCGCGGCCCGGCAAAAGGCGGGGTGCGCTACTCGCCCGACGTCACCCTCGACGAAGTGCGGGCGCTAGCGAGCTGGATGACCTGGAAGTGCGCCGTGGTCAACATCCCCTTCGGCGGCGCCAAGGGTGGAGTCATCTGCGACCCGCACAAGCTCTCCATGGGAGAGCTGGAGCGCATCACCCGGCGCTACACGGCGGAGCTCATCGAGTTCATCGGACCTGAGAAGGACGTTCCCGCGCCCGATGTGAACACCAACGAGCAAATCATGGCGTGGATGATGGACACCTACTCCATGCACCTGCGGCAGACGGTCACCGCTGTAGTCACCGGCAAACCGCTCAACATGGGCGGCTCGCGCGGACGGCGTGAAGCCACCGGCCGCGGCCTTATGGTGGTCTGCGACGAGGCGCTGAAAAAGCTGGGACTGAACCGCGACGAGACCCGCGTCATCGTCCAGGGGTTCGGCAATGTCGGCTCCAATGCCGCGCGCCTGATGCACGAGCAGGGATACAGGATCGTGGGCATCGCCGAAGTCGATGGCGGGCTCTACAACAAAAACGGCATCGACTTGGACGCGTTGTCAGAATTTCGGCAACGGAACGGCACCATCCACGGGTTCCCCGGCGCCGACCCGCACGATCCTGCCGACCTGCTGATCACCGATTGCGACGTGCTCATTCCCGCAGCCATCGAGAACGTCATCACCAGCCAGAACGCCTACAAGGTGCAGGCCAGGATCCTGTGCGAGGGCGCCAACGGCCCCACCACCGCCGCGGCCGACGACATTTTGGCGGAGAAGAAAGTCTTCGTCATCCCCGACATTCTGGCCAACGCCGGCGGCGTAACTGCCAGCTACTTCGAATGGGTGCAGGACCGCCAGGGCTACTTCTGGAAAGAGTCGGTAGTGATCGAGCAGCTCGAGCACATCATGCGCTCCTCGTTCGAGGACGTGGTCCGCTACGCCGACACCCACAACGTGAACAACCGCATCGCCGCTTACATGCTGGCGATTGATCGCGTGGCGTTCACCATTAGGCAGCGCGGAATTTACGCATAAGGACAGCTAGCAGGAGGCGGGACGCGGAAAATGCGGGCTTCCTGCCTCCTGCTTGGTGCCCCACGTCTGCCTGACTTTGGCAGACGTGGGTACTCGGTTCCATGGGTAAGTAAACCCCCATCTGCCAAAACCGGGCAGATGGGGCACGCTGCTTCCTGTCATCATTGCCTTCGCCTCTGCCGTGCGGGATAATCATCCGTTTCCCGATGCCCGTCAGAGGGTGTACCGTGTCCGTGTGCCCGGCGGATGCCCCGTGAATCTGCCCAATTACATCACGCTCAGCCGCATCGCCAGCATCCCCTTGCTGATGTGGATGCTGAGAACGCGACATCTCTCCAGCGTTCACGGGCAGCGGGAGCTGCTGACTTCGTTGCTGTTTATAGCCGCCTCGCTCACCGACACTTTCGATGGGTACTTAGCGCGCCGGCGCGGGCAGATCACCACGCTCGGCATGTTGCTCGATCCCCTCGCTGACAAGCTGATGATCGCTGCTTCCTTCATTGCGTTGGTGCAGTTCAATCCGCGGGTCGTGCCAGCGTGGATCGCGGTGGTCATCGTCGGACGTGAATTCCTGGTGAGCGGCTTGCGGTCCATCGCCGCCAATGAGGGCTTCACCATCGAGGCCAGCGACCTGGGAAAGTTCAAGACCTGCGTGCAGATGGTGAGCGTGGTCGCCGTCATTCTGGATGCGCGCTGGAGGTATTGGAACATTACGGCGAACTTCATCCTGCCTATTGACGTGATCGCGCACCTCTCGATCTGGTTCATGGTGGCGGTGTCGGTCTTGTCGGCAGTGGACTACTTCGCTGCCTTCTGGTCGCGGATCGACCGCAGGGTGGTCAAGCGCCGCCGGCGCGCCTTCGTTCTCAGCCGGCGCAGGAAGAACGATGTCGCCGCCACCTGAGAACTCGCCGGCGGCCGAGGCGGCCGAACCGCCGCCGTATTCCCCCGAGGAGCGAGCCGAGCTGCTGCGTTTGGCGCACCAGGCCATTGAGGCGGCGTTGGCTGGGCGCAAGCTCGAACTCAACCCTACTTCCGAGCGCTTGCTCGAGCCGCGCGGCGCGTTCACTACTTTGCATCTGGAAGGCAATCTGCGCGGGTGTGTCGGCTATGTTTACCCGGTAAAACCGCTGTGCCGCACCGTGGCGGAGACGGCGACAGCCGCCGCCTTCAACGACACCCGCTTCCTGCCGGTGACGGCGGAGGAAGCGCCGCGGCTGAAGGTCGAGATCAGTGTGCTCTCGCCGCTGGTGCCCATCCCGGCGGAGGACATCGAGGCCGGACGCCACGGATTGGTCGTCACCCTGGGCTCGCGGCGCGGACTGTTGCTGCCCCAGGTGGCGGTGGAATTTGGATGGGACGCGCGTACCTTTCTGGAGGAGACTTGCCATAAAGCCGGACTTCCGCCCGACGCATGGGAACGCGGCGCCATCATTGAGGCCTTCACCGCGGAGATATTTCACGACGAAGGCTTTGTGGAAGGGAAATAGGTTCCTTAGTTGCTTACGTTTGGTAATTGGTAATTTGTAATTGACAAGGCGGGATCGGCTCCAAACTTTACCAATTACAAATTACCAATTACCAGTTCTCTCAGTGCCTTAAATCCGCCTCCTGCAGCTTGGTGCCGGGCGGGACCATCCAAAGCTCGGCCTTGTCGCCGTACTCCCCGCCATCCTGAAGCTGCAGGCGCTTATCATCGATACCTTTGTCCTTGGCGAGGTATTCCGCCGTACTGGCCGCCCGCTGCCGGGCAAGGTTGCGGTCCTCACCTGATTCGACCAACCCAAGCACGACCAGCGAACTGTCCGTATCACGCTCCAGGCGCAAGGCGATGCCATCGAGTACGGCTTTGCCGGCGTTGTCGAGTCGAGCGCTGTCGCGCGCGAACGAGACGTAGTTTAGCTTGGTGGGCGCTAGCGCGGCCCGTGGCGCGTCCACGTTGACCGTGGTCCTGGCAGTGGCGGTTCGGTCGTGGTCGTCGCTCACCGTGGCCAGGACCTCCACTGGACCGGCGGCGAGGTCGCGAGTGTCGAGTACCGCAGTGTTGTCACGCTGGACCAATCGTGCATTGTTGGCGCTGAAGGCGAACGACAGCGGGCGATTCTCGGCGCTGGACGCTGCGCACGTGATGGTCGAACTTTCGCCGGCACGGACCGACGCGGGTTCAGCCGTACAGGCGATGGCCAGCGGCTGGGCGGCGGGAGGTGTAGCGGCCGGTGCGGCTTCCTGCGGCCCAGCAGGCGCCTCGGCGGTCTGTGCGGTGTCCTGGGCCGGCGCGCTGTCCTGCTCCGGCGATGCCACAGGCTTAGCCTCGCCTGTCTCCTTCGGAGCCTCTTCCAATTCCACGCCGTCGCCCAGATGAATCTCCTCGAGGGACAGCGTGACCATAGCGGTCGAACTGGTCGGGGTCACAGCGAGCACAATCATCTCACCCAGGCTGGTGCGAGGTAACTCCCGGAGCCTTCGGTAGGGGAACTTACCCGACGGAATCTGCTTATCGTCGTAAGCAGTAGCTTTGAACGACAGGTTATCCACCTCATCGTTCCGGTAGCTGTCATAAGTGCGCACTGCGCGGAAGTAGTCGCCGACCCTCACTCCCTGGTTGGCCCCAACATTCAGGTACGCCTTCCGCCCCATCCCCAACATGGTGTCAAAATCTTTTGTCATCACGATCTTGCCTGTGAGTTTCCCGTTGGGTGGTGCGAAGCGATCAAAATTGATCTTGCCGCGAAGCGCCGGCGTCGGTCTTTCGACGAAAGCGATGGCGGCGTCGCCTGGCATGATATCCGTACAATTGAAGGCTACCTCGGTCACGGCAATGTTGTTGTGGATAGCCACTACCCGTAGACGGCCGATATCGGCGTAAGGCTGGCCCAGGTGCTGCAGCAATGTCTTCTGCCCGCGGAAACTTACATAGCGGTTGGGATCCCGTTCCCGGCGGACCAATGAGTACTGTGCTCCTACCGCGAACCCACTGCCCTCGAGATACACATACTCTCGATCTGCAAAGCGGATCTGGTGGGGATTGCCCAAGCCGCCGGCGACGTACCCGACCCTCTGCAATGGCTGATTGGTGATGAACCCGGCACAATACACGTCCGAGTAGGTTGGGGCCTCCTGCCTCGCCACAATGTCGGTGAGCTTCGGTTGCGGGGTGTTTGCCCCAGGGGCCAGATTTTGCTGGGCTGCGGCCACCATGGCCGTTGCCAGCATCAGCAAAACAACGCTACGTTTCATGATTCCTCCGAATTCCCCAACCTCGATCCGGGGCCGGCGGGTCTGAACCCCTGGACTCTAGGTGAAACGCCAATCCGGGGCGCAGGAACACGCGCAAATCCTGACTGTCTGAGGCGAAACTAGCAATGGTTACCCGCGAGGGTCAAGGTAACCACTGTTACCGCAAAGGAACGTTTTTCGAACATGACCTTTCGGTTCGGGGCAGAATGCGTTGTTGCATCGTTTGTTGTGCGCCTGTAATATGGCGCGCTTTCCCAATATGCCCGGCAACTCCAGTTACATGCCGCGCTTGCTCCCGCTGCGTCTGCCGCGGGTTTGCGTGGCCATCACCGCCCCGACGCCCGCTGAGATGTTGGAAAAGGCGGAGGCCATCGTCAGGGATAACCCGTTCATAGAATTGAGGTTAGACTACCTTCGGCAACCCGCCTCGGTATTTCAGAAACTGCGCCGTTTCGCCGATTACCACCCCGAATCCCTGGTGATCGCCACTTGCCGGCGAGCTGCTAACGGGGGAAAGTTCCGGGGATCGATCTCAGCCCAGGTAGAGGTTCTGGTAAAAGCCGCAGCCAGCGGAGGCCAGTTCATCGATCTGGAACTGGAAAGCGCCGCTGCCTTGAAATCGAAAGACCTGGACCGATTGCGCGCCGCGGCTGCTGTCATTCTTTCGTTTCACGACTTCCGGGCGACGCGCAAGGTGGAAGAGACCTTCCAAAAGATGACCGCCATTCCGGCTGACTTCTACAAAGTGGTCAGCACCGCGAAGTCGCTTTACGACAATGTGGTGATGATGAAGTTCCTGGAGCGCCAGAGCCAAAAGCATTCCATGATCGGCCTGTGCATGGGAGAGCAGGGGATCATCAGCCGGGTGCTGTGCGTCCGGGCCGGCAGTGTTTTCACGTTCGCTTCGGCGGCCCCCGGCGAGGAGACCGCACCGGGGCAGATTGCTGCTCGCACCCTGCACGATGTCTATCGCATCGACCAGGTGGACGCCGCTACCAAGGTGTACGGCGTGGCCGGCGACCCGGTGGCGCATTCGCTCTCGCCGCTCATGATGAACACCGCCTTCCGCCGCGAAAACGTGAACGGGGTGTATCTGGCCTTACATGCCACCAAAATTTCCGACCTGCTGGCCTGCGTGCGGGACATTCCGCTGCACGGCCTCAGCATCACCATGCCCTACAAGCAGGAAATCATTTCGCATCTTGACAAGACCGACGCCATCACAGAAAAGATTGGCGCCTGCAACACCGTGATCCGGGCGCAGGACGGGAACCTTTACGGTTACAACACCGATGTTGCCGGTGTGGTGCGTCCCCTGGAGCAGCGGCTTCACCTGGCGGGAGCTAAGGTGCTGGTGGTGGGCGCGGGAGGGGCGGCGCGCGCGGCTGTTTTTGGACTTAAAGAACGCGGGGCCGAGGTTTTTATCATGAACCGCACCACCTCGGTGGGGCAAAAACTGGCCCGCCAGGCGCGCGCCAAGTTCCTCAGCCGTATCCAGATGCGTGGCCTCCAGTTCGACGTGATCGTCAACGCCACACCCATCGGCATGGGCGGCGCCAAGGCGTCGCCGCTCAGTGACAGCGAATTGAACGCCCGCATCCTGTTCGAGATGGTTTATACCCCGGCGGAAACAAAGCTGGTGAAGATGGCCCGCGCCAAGGGCATGCAGGTGATCACCGGAACGGAAATGTTCGTCCAGCAGGGGGCACGGCAGTTCGAGATCTGGACCGGCAAGCCCGCACCCGCGGACGACATGTACCGGGTGGTGATGGCGGCCCTCCAAAATCGTGCCGCCAACCCCGGTCACACAACGACCCGCCGGGCAAATTTGGGCCCCCCTGCAGCACTGGCGTAGCTTTTCGGCCGTTGACTCAAAAGATTCCACCCTCGTGCCCCAAAAGAGTTGCTATTTCCTGGTGAGCTGAGCTAGCATACGCGTGGAGCTCGAAACTGACCCAGGTTCGGGTTTCTCTTCGTACCAGCTAGCCCGTCTCTTCAAACAAGTCGGCCCATGTATTTTAGACGCCCGGCGCGGTGTCGTGGCGCGCGGGTTCCTATTCGGAGCTGCTGACATGGCGTGGTACGCATACTGCATCACCGAGCATCAGGCCTTTCAGAATGGGACACGCGCACGCCGGCCGTTTCCCGTCGAGAATCTCAAAGGCATCAACGGAACCCAGGTGTTTGGGTATCCCAGCGGCGACTTCGCCGTTATCGTCAGCGAATATGACCGGGGCGGACCGCTGGATCAAAGGGCCATTCTTGACCACGCGCGCGTGGTGAGCGAGTGCTTCCGCAACACTACCGTGCTGCCCTTCCGTTTCGGCACCGTGTTCGACACCGATGAGGCCATGCGCCGCGCTGTCCGCGCCAACCGCAGGGCCTTCCTGGCCACCGTGTCGCGGCTGCGCGGCAAGGCCGAAATGCACCTCAAATTGCTGGTCAAGGACGGCTCGCTGCGCGAGGCCCTCGTCGACGTGGAACTGCCGTCCACGGCCGGCAGCGAGTACCTCACCAAGCTGCGCGAGAAAGCCGCCAAGCAGCGGGAACGGCAAACCCGCGCGCGGGCGCTCTCGGTGCAGGTGCACAAGCTGTTCAACCCTCTGGAAGCGGACGTCTGCTGCAAGAAGGTGGATTCCGGCGGCATGCTCATCGACATCGCCCACCTTATCGATGGTGATGCGGTGCAGAAGTACCAGAGCCGCTACAGCCTGGCGGCGCGGCAGTTGAAGGACTGCGAGCTGGCCATCAGCGGACCCTGGCCGCCCTATCATTTCATGCCTGGAAAACTGCGCAGCGCCTGAGCCGCGCTTCAGCCGCATCATTCCCCCCGGGCGCTCCTGAAACGAGCCCGGGGGATTTCTTTCGGAGCGCACCGGGAACAGTGCGTCCCAGCCTGGGCAGTTGACGATACTTCCGACGGACGCATATCATCTTTAATTCGGCAATTAGAAAGGAAGTCGCCCAGCCGGGTATTTCATGGACAAGAAGAGGCTGGAACAATTCAAAAAGCGGTTGGAGGCGCGGCAGTACGATCTGCGGCGTCTGGTGTCGCGCAACGTCCAGGATGGTCGCGCCGCCGACGAGCAGGCGGCGCAGGACATCGCCGACAAGGCGGCCAACTCCTACACCAAGGAGTTCCTGTTCCACCAGAGCAACAACGACCGCCAGCTCCTGCAGTTGGTGGAAGAAGCGCTGAATCGCATCCGCGAGGGCAGCTATGGCGAATGCGTGAACTGCGGCAACGAACTCAATGCCAAGCGCCTGGAAGCCGTCCCCTGGACCCGCTACTGCATCAATTGCCAGGAAAAAGTCGAGCAGGGACTGCTGGAAGAGAGCAGCATCTAGCGCGACCGCCTGGAGGTTTGACGCTCCGCAATTGCCGCCTTAGCTTCTGTAAGGGTTTTCGTGGCCTACACTCGACAGCAACTCAAGCAGGACAAATTCGCCGAAACCGTGGCCGAGCAGGTTTCCTGGGCGGTTGAGCACCAGAAGACCCTCACCACCGTCGCCATCGTGGCCGTGGCTGCGGTGGCCATTCTGGCCGGTGGCTGGATCTA